>CAZAUH010000016.1:0-3606 GCA_964488325.1 uncultured Candidatus Saccharibacteria bacterium | reverse complement strand
CAGAAATATGTTTAGAAAATAGTAACTGTATATCACTTTCTACATGGGGAGTATCTGATAAATATAGCTGGTTAAGAAATAATAGACAAAAACTCCCAGATGCCAACCCCCTACTTTTTGATGAATCCTATGCTAGAAAACCTGCATATAATAGTGTAATGCAAGCACTAAGAGAGAATACAACAAGAGGGTGTTTTGTAAAACCTGTAGAAGTAACCTACTCTACAATAAATAATGTCAATTTAAAATTAGATATCTGCTCTCCTGTTAATACAACAGCTAAAATGCCAACTGTAGTATTTATTCATGGGGGTGGCTTTACCAGTGGAGACAAATCGTCTGGAACGAATCAATATTGTCAATACTTTACACAAAATGGATATATCTTTATCTCTGTTGACTACAGACTCTCTTCTGTATCAAAATATCCTGGTGGCTTTGATGATGTTCAATATGCAATTCGTTGGATAAGAGCAAATGCAGATAAATACAATATAGATCCTGACAGAATTGCTTCGATGGGATCCTCTGCAGGTGCAACCTTTGCTTCATTACTTGGTGTAAGGGATACAAGAGATTCTACAAGAGGCCTATCACAGTATTCAAGTAGGGTAGATGCCGTTATATCTATCTCTGGTGTTCAAGATTTTAATGCAACACTAGGTAGTTGGAAACCTTTTGCATATTTTGAAAATAATAAAGAGAAGATAAAGGATGCATCTACTGTTACTCACTTAACGAAAGATGATGCTCCTTTTCTACTTATTCATGGGAAAGTAGATAAAACTGTTCCCTCATCTCAATCAACTAATTTCGGTAAAAAACTTAAGGATTTAGGAATCTATTATCAGATAATATCGCATGATGGAGCACATGGTCTTATTAATGTTCCTTCAAAAAAAATAAGTGAAATTAGATCTCAAATGATTGATTTCTTAAATAAAACATTAAATACTACCCCACCACCTCCTCCACCACCAACACCCACTCCTATTCCAAATGTTAATACAAGTTTTTGGGATAACTTCAAAGGTGGTAATCTTAATGGGAAAAGATGGAAAGTCTATTATAATACACCCTCTGTAAAAGTTATGGAGGGAAACAGAGACAATTTATCCATTTCGTCAGTAAAAGGTAGTCATAATTCAAGCGCAAAAGCTGGGGGTATTCAATTTAACACAACAATACCAAAAGATTCTGATTTTAGAATCATTACTTCAATATACAAACCCTCAATTACACAGGGGAACGGTGAGATAAATGGTGGAATATCCTTTAATCCATCGAATACCAACGAAGAGAATGACATAAAAGTATTCTGGAGAATTGATAGCAATTCAACCAATCAAATTGTAATGAGTTATAAAAATAAAGATGGGAAGGTTATTGAATTAGGCAAAGTAAATATTGAAAACAATGTAACAAAAGTACAATTAAGGCTAATTAGAGTCAAAACAACATATCTCGCAAAATACAAATTAAGTGGAGATGATGACGAGTCGTATATTACCATTGGCCAAACATCCGATATTAAATCAGCCAAAGATGGTATTGTTAAAATCTTTGGTAGTAATGTTGGTAAAGGTTCTAATTTCCCCGGGTACAAGATTAGAGTAGACACTACTTCCGTAGGTTGGTATGACAAAAATTACCCAAAAAGAGATATCCTAAGTGATAATTTCTCAGGATTAAATGTAAATACCAAAAAATGGACTATTAGCACAACGAAAGGTACTGCAATAAACATTGGAATAGGTAGGAACCTAGTTGAAAGTATTACAGCGGGTTCAAATGATGAGAAACCTAAAATCGCCTCAATAACAACTAAAGATGTTATAACACAGGGTAAGAGTTTTGTTGTTGATACACAGATTCTCAAACCAATAGTAAGTGGAGAAGGAATAGGTAAAACAGGCATTGAATATATAACATCAGATACTACCAACCTTGAGAAAGTCTCTGTAATCTGGTCCGTTGGAGCTAACACAAGTCAACTTATCTATCTAGTACAAGACTCTGAAGGTAATATTAAAGTAAATAAAGGAGTAGAACTTGCAAAAGATACAAGTAAAATAATAGTAAGAATTAAAAGAGATGAAGATGGATATTCTGCAACATATAAAGAGAAGATCGACGATGATGAACCTTCCAAGAGTCTTAACGAGAAAATTCTTTTACAGAATTTGAAAGATGGTCAAATTAGACTTTTTACTACCAATGTTGGATATAAAGATAAGTTCCCTTCTGTAAAGGGAAGATTTGATACTTTTCATCTGTACTATTCTCAGTAATAGTATTGTGAAAATCTCTTTGATTACTAAGAGCAAATATTGTAGAATATAGTGTCCCAGTTGGACATAGAGGTTCGTAGCTCTACAACCATGTTTTGGAGTCTCGAAATCGCTTAAACCCTTGGGTCTAAGTTGAGAGGTTCCACCTTTATGGAAGAGCTCTACGATCCCTCTCCGACTGGGGCGTCTTTTATTGACTATATTCCCTCTATATATTAAACTTGCTGCTGAATACTGCCGAAGTAGCTCAGTTGGTCAGAGCAACTGTTTTGTAAACAGTAGGTCGAGAGTTCGAATCTCTCCTTCGGCTCCACTGCAGAGGTGGCGGAGTGGTCAAACGCATCGGACTGTAAATCCGACTCCTTCGGGATACACTGGTTCAAATCCAGTCCTCTGCATTCCTCAATCAATATAAATATTCCATCATTTCTATATATTTAGTGATATACTTAAATATTAAAATATATATAAGTTAAAGATATGGAAGAAACAATGAGTATTATATTTTTTCTTTTTTCAATAATTGGTTCTATTCTTGTAATTGGTGCAATTGTGTATATAATTATTAATATGATTAAGAATAATGAAAAGAAAGGAAAGTTTAAACTATCCCCTAAGATACTTCTACAGATCTACCTATATGTAATCTCATTTCTAACATTAGCCATTGCAGTAATAGGTGCATCTCTCGCAATAAAAGCCGGGACCTCATATCTCTTTGATTTACCATTTTCATATACGCTACAAAAAGCAAATACATATAATGAGAATTCCGTTGAATTTGAATCAACTCCTAAGGGAGATATACCTATAGATTTCGAAGAGTGCTACAATGGTGAAAAGATACAAGAATATGGTAAAGATTTCTGTTTTAATTCATCACAAAGGAAATCTGAATTAATAACAGGACTATCTCTTTTCATATCAATGACACTACTATTTGTAATACACCAATATGCTATATCAAAGATTAAAAAAGAGAATACAATTCTTTGGTTAAAGAAGCTCTATACCTTCCTTTCTCTAATTCTATATAGTATTGCAGGATTAATAGTTATACCAACATCTATATATCTATTAACAAATTACTTCCTATTCGAAATCTCGCAAGATACCTACTCTACTCCAACTGCACCTGCAATGGCATTAGCATTTGTAATATTTGTTATTCCTCTCTGGGTGTATTTCTTGAAAAAAACGACTCAACTTAAAGAAGAGTAATTTACAGATCCTTTAGATATTGTATAATCTAGCTTATCAGCTGGATTAGCTCAGACGGTTAGAGCACATTCTTGGTAAGAATGAGGTCCTGAGT
>CAZAUH010000015.1:7038-12189 GCA_964488325.1 uncultured Candidatus Saccharibacteria bacterium | reverse complement strand
AATTTAGATCAAATACAGAAATGTATAGATGAAAACGGTTTAGGATACATTGCAACCCTGTGTGGTCGTGCATGGGCAATGGATAGAAATGGCAAATGGGAAAGAACTAAAAAAGCATATGATTTACTTACTGCAAATATAGGGGAAACATGTGGCTCATACTCTCAATGTCTTCTAAATTCATACTCCAGAAATATATCCGACGAATTTGTTATACCAACCGTCCTTATCAAAAACTCCAATATTAGAAAGGATGATGTAGTCCTATTCTTAAATTTCAGACCTGATAGAGCACTACAACTCTCACAGGCAATATATCAGGAAGGTTTTAATAAATTCCCAAGGAATGATATATACCCAATATTTTTTGCTAGTATGGTTGAATACAAAAAGGGATTCCCAAATAAGATACTTTTCCCTAAACAAAACATAAATCTACCACTGGGAAACATCATATCAACGTACGGTCTTAGACAGTTAAGAATCTCAGAATCAGAGAAATTCCCTCATGTAACATATTTTTTCAATGGAGGAACAGCATTAAAGTACCTTGGTGAGGATAGAATAGAGGTGCCCTCTCCCTCTGTTCCAACATATGATATACAACCCGAGATGAGTGCACTAAAACTTACTGATGTTTTGGTTAAAAGAATAGAACAAAATATCTACGATTTTATTGTCGTCAACTTCGCCAATCCAGATATGGTTGGTCACACTGGCAATATACAAGCTACCATAAAGGCAATATCTACTGTAGATTACTGTGTTAATAAATTAGTAAAAGAGTTTACTGCAAGAGGAGGAGTTGTAGTAATAACCTCAGATCATGGGAATTCTGAAGAATTAATAAATATCGATACTAAACAAATGGATACTGAACATTCATACAACCCAGTACCATTGATAGTCGTTGGATTACACCAATCTTCAAGTCGATTAAGATATGGAGCACTTAAAGATATTGCTCCAACAATATTGGAGATAATGGGATTACCTATACCCAGTGAAATAACAGGAACATCCCTACTTTCTATTAGTAAGCCTCTTTTTAACTCCTCTAGCAATATATAGAAATAGAAGTAAGAGTATTACAATAATAATTACATTCTCATATTTACTTACCCACTGTCCTACATTCTCCCAATGATCACCAAGTATGTATCCTGTATATGTAAGTAAGATATTCCATATTAAAGATCCAAATAGAGTATATATACTAAACCTAATAAATTTCATTTTAGCTACACCTGCTGGAAAAGATATTAATGTTCTTACAATAGGAATTAATCTTCCAAAGAACACTACTCCATTTCCATACTTATTAAAAAGTCCAAATACCTTATCAACATCGGATTGTTCAATAAAAAGATACTTGCCATATTTATTAATAAACCTTAACAGAGGTTTCTCACCCCATACACCAATAAAATAGAAAGGCAACGAACCAAGATATGCAGCTATACTTGCAACAATAATTACTACTATTAAATTCATTCTTCCCATAGATGCAACAAATCCAGAAAATGGCAATATTATCTCACTAGGAATAGGTGCGAAGAAGCTCTCAAGAAAAACAGATATAAATACTCCTGGATATCCCAATGTTGTAATAACATTAACTAACCAATCTATTACTGTTTGTATCATTAGTTCTGTATTTTGAAATTACTCTTGTGATGATATATTAAAAATTACAGCATTACCAATCTCCACCTTATTTATCTCTACAAACCCACTATTTACCTCTAGAGCATATCTAAATGGCTTTGATGCCAAAATACTTTGACAGTTCTCTTGCTCACATACAGGAAGATTTTCTTTATAATCAACAATATACCCTGAATAATCTATATATATGATGTCTAAAGAAAGAAGCATGTCTCTCATAACAAACGAGTATATATCATCTGTATCAAACACAAAGAGCATACCTTGATAATCACCTAACTCTTCTCTCCCAGAAAGGCCTTGATATCTTAAATCAGGTGTATCAGCAACCTCTACCTCAACATATATCTTTTTACCTTCACTATTCAATATCTCTAAACTCTCTTTACCCTCTTCAATGCTCTCTTCAACATTTTTTCTGTTAAATGGTTTCTCAAAAGATATATCAAAAAGTGAATACTTTGTTTGCAAGAAGTACAGTATACCTACCACTATTCCAATATACAGAAGAATTTTTAATTGAGCATTCATAATTAATAATATAAAAATATATATAAATAAACAATATTTCTACTTGAATAAATATAAATATGGATATATAATGCTCGGTTCTTTTAAAAAGACACAATAAAGACTTAGTTCATTTGTGTCAACAGCATGTGTTGAATCAATTCCAAACATAACAAAGGAGATGAAATGAAAAAAATTGTTTTACCCCTAGATAAAGAGGAAAAAGAGTGTTATTTCATATTACTCAAGCTATTCGGGTTATCAGTTCTTTTAGTAACAATTCTATTTGCAATATTTGAGTGGATACATTGGTAATTTTAATACAGGGTCTAGAGATTTTTCTCTTACTATCCCCAGACCCTGTAATATCCCTCTTTTCAACACATGCTTTTTCTTTTCTAGACAGTATTAAATATATATTGTAAAATGCGTACGCTATAAATTTGCATTCCAAAATAGATGCAAAAATTTAAAAAAGAATTAAACCCTATTAATACAAGGCTTAATACCATTGGAGACTTCTCCAATACAGTTCCCCAGACAAACACAGAGAAAGAAGAATACCCCCATTTAGAAAAAGTAACAGCAATCAATATTAAAGTTGCTGAAAAAATGATAAATAAACTTCATGATTTAGAAATAGAGTTAGAAGATCAAGCAAAGATAATACAGATGGAAACAGATATGGATTCTAGAAAGGAAGCTGTTGGGATATATAACAGAATACTAAAGAGTATCTATGATTGTATAGAGAGGATTAATAGGGAGTTAATTAAAGTAGATACTCCATATTTTGGAAAAATTCTTTTTAATACAAACATAAATGGTAGTCAAAGAGACTTACCCATATACATCGGTAAGTTTGCATTAATGGATCCAGAAACATATAGACCATTGATAAGTGATTGGAGAGCCCCCATTGCCAATATATATTACGAAAATAGCGGTCCTACAAAAGGTTTACAGTATGAAACACCTTTGGGATTAAAAGATGGTGACTTATTACAAAAAAGACAGTTTAATATCTCTGAAGCTAGGTTTAAACATATATATGATGCAAAAAGTGGTAATGCCGCTGCAGATGAATTCCTTCTTGCTCAATTAACGGAAAGATTAGGACAGAGACTAAAAGATATTGTAGCCACTATACAGGAACAACAAAACAAGATAATAAGGGAGGAGATAAATAAACCGGTAATAATACAAGGAGTAGCAGGAAGTGGTAAAACAACAATACTGTTACATAGACTAGCCTATCTATTCTATTCTTACAAGGATAAAATACATCCTGAGAAAACATTAATAATAGGACCTAACAAGGTATTCTTAGATTATATATCAGATGTTCTTCCAAGCTTAGGTATAGAACACGTTGAGGGAAATACATATATGTTCTGGGCTAAAAACATTTTGAATTGGGATAACTCCTATACAATATATCCAAAAGGAGAAGACCTTAATATAAAAGAATATAAAGGATCAAAAGAATATATTGATATTCTTGATTCATATTTCGAACAGTTTGAATCTGAACTTCTAGAAAATATCCCATATATTAGAAAAGAAATCATTAGAAGAAGATACTACGAATTAAAAGATACCCATCCCTTAATTACCATGGATGAAAGACTAATGCTCTCTTTAGAGTATGCCTTTGTTCAAAAACAGTTCAAAGGTAAAATTGTTGGATCATTTTCTAAAGAAAGTGAATCTGATATTGAGAAAAGAAAAGAGATAGTTAAATACTTTAATAGAATGACCGTTCCAATTGAGGTATATAGAAATATGTTTAAAAAGGGATACCTAAAAAAAGATATCTCGAAATATACATTAGAAGGAGTTGTAAGATCTGGCAAAAACAAAACATATAGGATGGAAGATTTAGCACCAATCCTTTATTTACATCTTAAAATACATGGACACTCTGAATATGAGAAAGCGTATGTAATGGTTGATGAAGCTCAGGATCTTAGCCTAGTTCAAATTCTTACATTACTACAAATAGCAAAGAATCAAAATATCACTATTGCTGGAGATTTGGCTCAATCAATAATTCCACCTTTTTACATTAAAGATTGGGAAAGTGTAATTAATCTCTTTTCAAAATTTAATAAAGAGAAATATTCATATCATCAACTTAATAGATGTTATAGAACAACATTAGAAATCATTGAATACTCAAATAAAATATTTAGAAATAGATTTCCTAAAACATATAAATTACCTGAAGCAGTACTTAGACATGGAGAGAGTATTAAAATTTTAGGACATAAAAAGAATATCCTAGAGATTAGTGAGAAAGAGGTTAAGAATCTAATTGAAATAATAAAAAAGGAATTTGAAAAAGGTAGCTTAACATGTGCATTAGTATGTAAAGATAAAGAGTATGCACAAAAAACATATGAGAGATTAAGGGAATATGAGGAATATTTAGAAAAGGATATAGTCGATTTCACTGAACAAGATTACAAAACAGGGTTATTAATCCTCCCTGTTGAAAATGCTAAAGGTTTAGAATTTGATACTGTAATACTCTTAGATGTAAACAGTGATACATACCCCGATACAGAACTTTCTACAAGACTGCTATATGTTGCAATAACAAGAGCACTACATAGATTAATAATCATCGAGAATAGTAATAAATCTCCATTACTAATATAATCTTGGTATGAATATTTACGGTCTCTTAATTGGAATTGGTATTGTAATCGGTATTTTTTTTATCACAAAACATTTTAAAGAACTAACTCCCTTAAATATTCTTTTCATTCTTCTTTCAACATTAATTGGTGCAAGAGTACTCTTTGTTTTACACAATATTGAGGAGATTAAAACAGGTATAGTTAATCCCTATGCAATATGGGACGGAGGATTAGCTTTCTATGGAGGCCTAATTGGTTTGTTATTCTCCCTTTGGGTAATATCAAAATATAAAAAGATTAAGTTTTTTACTCTTACAGACTCAGTATT
>CAZAUH010000015.1:0-6938 GCA_964488325.1 uncultured Candidatus Saccharibacteria bacterium | reverse complement strand
TTCTGGAAGATTAGTTTCCATATGATATGGAGTACTCTCTCTATATTTTTCATAATTTACTCTTGGCAAATACCTACACTCTACTTCTTACTACTTCTTCTTCCTTTTATTGCATGGTCTAGATTAGAAATGAAAAGACACACACTTTCTCAAGTAATAGTAGGTTTCCTTCTAACAGTACTTTGTATAGCCTTAGTTTTATCCTTGGCTAAATTCTGGTAGAATTTGTCTATAACATTTTTGTATATATATATTGGAAAATTTAACAATTACACAAATTAGAGAAAGATTACTTAAAAAAGATTTTTCTGCACAAGAGATCACACGCTATTACCTTGATAGAATAGAAAAAGAGAATGAGAAGATAAATGCATATATCACAGTATGTTCTGAGAAAGCGCTAGAAAAAGCAAAACAGTTTGATAACAATTTTGAGAAAGAGAAAGACTTAAAACTTGGAGGAGTACCGTTAGCTATAAAGGATGTATATAGTACAAAGGATATTCTAACAACCTGTGCATCACACATATTAGATGGATACTTGCCTGTATACGAATCTACTGTTACTCAGAAATTGTTAAATGAGGGAGCTATATTCCTTGGGAAAACAAACCTTGATCAATTCTGTCATGGATCATCTACTGTAACATCATACTATGGAGCTACTAGAAACCCACATAATCTTGAAAGATTACCTGGAGGTTCAAGTGGTGGTTCTGCAGCTGCAGTTGCAGCAGACCTTTGTGCAGGATCTCTTGGAACAGAAACTGCAGGATCAATTAGACAACCTGCTAGTTGGTGCGGAATAGTTGGACTAAAACCATCGTATGGAAGAGTATCAAGATATGGTGTTCTTGCAATGGGATCATCTCTTGATAGCCCTGGACCAATAACTAAAAGTGTAGATGATAGTGCATTGATTCTTTCAATTATTGCTGGCCATGATATTAAGGATTTCTCTTCATATGACAAACCTATTACAGACTATCTTGCTAATACAGATTCTACAAAGATAAAGGGAATGAGGATATGTATTCCTAAAGAGTACTTAGAAATGGATATTCAAAAAGGTGTTTTAGAAAATTTTAATAGAAGTATAGATATATTAAAAAGATTAGGAGTAAATATAGAATATGTTAATATCCTTAATCCACAATACGCCATGTCCGTATATACAATTACCTGTAGAAGTGAAGTCTCTTCTAATCTTGCTAGATACGATGGGACTAGGTATGGATTAGAGGGTAGCGATAAAACTGATATAAAAGCCTACTATGAATCAACAAGAGGAGAGGGATTTGGACAGGAACCTAAAAGAAGAGTAATGACAGGTACCTACTCTTTATCTGCTGGATATGCAGATGAATATTTCAAAAAATCAGAACAGGTTAGACAGTTAGTTAAAAAAGATTTGGAAAACATATTAAATAAATATGATTGCATAGTCTCTCCGACTACTCCGACAGTAGCATTGAAAGATCAAGATGCAGATAATCCACTCTTTGGAGAAATGTCTGATATATTAGCTGAGGGTAGTTCAGAAGCTGGATTGCCCGGCATATCAATTCCAAATGGTAAGATAGATGAATTACCAACAGGAATACAGTTCATTGGAAAGACATTAGATGAACAAACAATAATAAATGCAGCTAAAGCATTAGAAGGAAACCTTGATTAAGGTTGTAAAATATCTTGAGTATTACCATTAATAGATATAACTACAGAATCTACAGTACTAAACTGTTTTAATGTCTGCTCTATTTGAGCTCTAATTGCAGTTACTTTACAACTACCACCAACACCCTCCTCTAATTTAGTATTTAGATCAACTTTTGCAACACCCTCTGATATTGTTAAACTTTGAATAACAACACCATCATTAATATTTGTAAAATACCCCTCAGATTCCTCTTGCTCAGTTGTTCCTTTAAAAAGTTCTGTTAATGCAGCTCTACCAACTGCTACTGTTTTTTCTACCCCCCTTGTTACAGGGAATACTAATGAACAATCTAAAACTTCAGGATTCAGTTTTGTATTTCCAAAAAACACCTTAAGATTAGTTATCTCTTTATCGGGTTTCTCTCCAGGATCAAGGGTAATTGTTATTTCGGCATAATCAGAGTTCGTTTCTAAATCAGATGGATTACTTTTTTCAAATCTTAATACAACTATACTTTTTGCTTCTATATATGTATCTAATAACAAAGAAAAAGGTACAGACCCCTCATCCGTCCAATCTTTCGTAGCAGTTGCAGATAAGGAATTAATAATTTCTCCATATTGATTAAATATTCTAACAGGGAAAATACCTTCAAAGAACCACTCCCCTGAAACAGAACCCTTAATTTCAAATCCAACATCAACTGTATCCCCATCTTTTATATTATCCAATTGTAATTTCACTCCCTTTTCAGAAAGAACTTCTCCTGTATCTTTCTGCTTTTTCTCCTCACATACAGTAGTTAACTGTTCACAAAGTTTGAACTTACAACAAAGATCTTCATTCTTGAGAATATAGGCGGTACCAACTAATAATACTGAAAGAATAAATATACTAAGTACCAATATTATATTCTTCATTGTGGTATACCTTAATAAAAGTAATATACATTATTAGTATACCCCATCTAAAAAATATTTCAATATACATTAAACATATACCTATAGTATGATATAATTCCCCCTATGTCTGAATTATTAAAAATCGAACAGAATGCTGATATAACAGAGTATATCAATCTGTATTCAAACTATTTTCCCTTTGATCAAGATTTCAATTGGGATAAAAATGCTCTGTATAATGTCTCCGATCCTGTTAACCCCCAAGATTTGAAGGATCTCATTATTCCATCAACAAAACCTTCATATCAGGAAATTAAATCTGTATTACAAAACGATCTACCTCTTTTGGTATGTTCAATGTCCATTATGGCAAATAGAATAAATATTAGAAATATCTCATCTAACTACAAATCCTACATAATCCTTAAACCAGAAGAGGAGGTATTACTTTTTACAGGTCTCGAACAATTAAAAAACATTAATAATTCAGAAACTGAGAGTTCCATATCAGATCTAATTAATCAAGTACAGGAAAGTATCATTATGAGTAATATTGGATTAGTAAGAAAAATTGCATTCAAATATTCGAGTTGCGATAATAGTATTTCAAGAGAACTTGACGATATTGTACAACATGGTTTCAAAGGTGTTATTGGAGCATGTAAGAATTTTGATCCAAGTCGAGGATATAAATTCTCTTCCTATGCGATAAAATATATTGAAGGAGAAATAAAAAATTACATTGCTAAATATTCTGATTTAGTAACATTCTCTGATAGTATGAAATTGTCAATGAATAGGTATTTTAGCAATAAAAGGATATTATCAAACAAACTAGGTCGTGTGCCATCATTTGAGGAATGCTATACATATTGTAATGAAAAAGATATAAAACTTCCATCGAAGGATAAACTTGAAAGAGCAATTATTCTAACATCTGTAATTGATCTTGATGAAACAAATTTTGGAAATGAAGATAATATTGGAAACAAGAACAAATATCTATTTAATAAAAATCTCCCCCTACAAGAATATATTGAACATAAAGATATTACAGAACAGTTAAAAAGATTAGTAGAAGAAAGTAATCTAACTGATAACGAGAAAATTATTGTTGAATTACGATTTGGATTTGTTCCTGGAACAGGAAAGAATAATCCTGTTTGGACATTAAATGAGACAAGTAAAGTTCTAAATGTTACAAGACAAAGAGTACAACAGTTGGAGATAAGAATAACAGAGAAACTTAGAAAAACAATGCTTAAAAATGGTTATCCCAGTATTGATTCTTTTTAATTACAGTAATATATTTAATTATTAAATTATTTATATATTAATATATGAATAGTCTACCTTTAATATTATTTCTTGTTCTCTTCTTTATAATAGTTGTTCCTATTACTGTCATTATCATTGTTGTTATTATTAAAGGTAGAAATCAAAGTTGGATCGGAACTATTACTGATAAATTAGAGAATACTAAAAGAGATTTTGATACAAACAAAGAAGAAACATTCTTTACAGTATGCATTAAATTAGACAGTGGAAAAGATATTAAGATGGCAGTAGATAGAGATAGATATAACGATTGGATAATTGGAGATAAATTAGAAAAGATAAAAGGAGAGAGTTGGCCTAAAAAGATTTAAAGTGAGTCGCCTGGGACTCGAACCCAGCACCTACTGCTTAAAAGGCAGTTGCTCTAACCTGATGAGCTAGCGACCCAATAGACATGATTATACCCCCCATCTATATATTTATACAACCCTAAATATATAAATCCTTAATTGGAGAAAAAGATCTCCTATGAATAGGACATATACCATATTTCTTAATAGCCTCTATATGTTGTTTAGTACCATATCCAACATGTTTTTCAAAACCATACTCGGGATATTTCTTACTAATCTCTCTCATATACCTATCTCTTGTTACCTTAGCAATTACTGAAGCAGCAGATATTGAGTAATGTTTTGTATCTCCTTTTTTAATTTTTTCTAAACTATACCCCTTTATTGATTCCACGTTATTCCCATCGATTATTAAATAATCCGCTCTTTTCCCTAACATTTTTTCTACCTCTTTTAAAGCACCCTCCATTGCTAATCTTACCGCTATCTGAATTCCTATCTCATCAATTTTTTTAGAATCAATCATACATACACCACAAGCAAGAGAGTTACTAAGTATATAGTCAAAGGATAGTTCACGCTGTTTTAAACTCATCTTTTTACTATCTCTAATTATTGTGTTTATATCCGTACTTTTATCAATTACCACCGCTCCAGCACACACAGGTCCAGCTAGTGGACCTCTTCCTACCTCATCAATCCCTACAACATACCTATACCCTTTCTTCCATAGGCTCTTTTCTAACTCAATATCTGGAAATATCATAGTATTGAAAAATATATATATGACATGTATCATATTACTATGAAACACATATTAATATCAACATTTTTATTCTTCTTCACCCTATTCATAAACCCTTTCCCAATTAATGCTCAATCAGAGGATAGCGGAATCACCTATGAAGAAAATCAACAAAATAATCAGGATTTAGAACAGGCTATTGATGATGTTAAAACATTAAAAGACACATTAGATATATCTGAAAATGAAAATACAAATGTTAAAGTTAACTTTTTTCAAATATTAGTTGCTATACTAGCACCACTCTCCTTTATTGCTATTGCATACCTTCTAATTAAGAGATTAAAATTGTAATACACTTTTTAATAGTGTATATTTTAAATAAATAAATTAAAAATATTATCAATATGAGTTCCTCAACAGATGATTTTTTCAAAGGCTTACTCTTTGGTGCTGTAATAGGTGCTGCAGCAGGAATACTTTTAGCTCCTAAATCTGGAATAGAAACAAGAGCAGATATCCGTAAACTAGCCCTAGATATTAGTGATAGGGCACAAGATACGTACGTTAATGCAAGAAAACAGGTAGAAAAAAAGATAAAAGATCTTAAAGCAGCTGGTAAGAGAATAGACTTAGAATCATACAAGAAATTAGTACTAGAAGTAGTAGATGAAATAAAAAATGATTCTGATGTAACATCTGAAACTGCAAAAAAGATTGGTATGCAACTTAATGATGACTGGAATGAAATTAAGTCTGCAGTAGTATAACCATATATTTGGTATAATCTACCAATTGCGAGAGTAGTTCAATTGGTAGAATGTCTCCTTCCCAAGGAGAAGGTCGCGGGTTCGAGTCCCGTCTCTCGCTTTTGTATTGAATAAATATGCCTCCTCTGTTACAATCATGTTACAATTGCTGGTGTAGCTCAGTTGGTAGAGCATTCCCTTCGTAAGGGATCGGTCGGCGGTTCAATTCCGTCCACCAGCTTTTTAAGAATTGAAATATGGAAACACCAAAATATACAATTACAAACCTAATACTCAATTACATTATTAAGTATGAATTGGCTATTCAATCAATTAAACAAACGGTAATACCAAGTCCTCTACTCCAAGAGGTAAGAGAAAAGTTAAGAGCAGAAGAGATTGATAAACTAGGAGAATTAATAGCATATCCAATTGGATACAGTAAAGCCTTAACAGTTCAAAGAGGACAGGTAATGCCATCTCATAAAACAAAGTTAAAGATATTTACTAATTTTAAGAACACTCAAGACTTTTTAGATACGTATACAGCAAAAAGTAATCTTAAACCCTCAATAGAGTTAAGTACTCATTTAAACAAGATCTTGATGAAAGATATTGTAGAACCTTGGGATCAAGGAAGGGTGAAAGATTTCTCAGAAAAGCCATATGATCTATATGATACATGGTACAAACTTAGAGACTACTACCCTAGTTTAGATATGAGAGATCATTTTAATGATATATTTAATTGGATTACCAACTCATCAACAGGTACTCACAAGTTAATACAGTTAGGTATCTTACTTTATGAATATATCGATAAAGCACCATTCTTTGCAGGCAATCAGATTACAGCAATCTCTACATTAAAAGTATTAAGTAAAATATATGGACTAAATCCTCATAATATTATTCCATATGCTAAGGCATTTTTTATGATAAGTGAGGACATTGAATCAGCATTTAAGATATCAAGCAGTAAAAGAGATTTAACAATGTTTTTAGAAGCAATCCTGTATACACTCTCGTTAACAGTGATAGATGCATCAAAATTACTTACAGATGAATATGATAAGAAGTTAAATATAAGAAAAAGTATAGGGAATGATCTTAATCCAAGGCAGATTAAAGTAATTGAATACCTAAACAGCAATCCAAGAGTAACAAGACAACAATATACTAAAATGATGGGGATATCCTTTATGACCTCCTACCGAGATTTACAAGAGCTTTTAGACAAAGAGTATATAT
>CAZAUH010000014.1:0-12828 GCA_964488325.1 uncultured Candidatus Saccharibacteria bacterium | reverse complement strand
TCTTTTACATATTCCTTATCAATATATTCTGGTTTTCCTATACCTACAACTAGAATATCAGCTGTCTTACATATCTCTCTGAGATTTTGAGTATGTGAATGACATATTGTTACTGTTGCATTCTCATTTTGTAGTAGTGCTGCTGCTGGTAATCCAACAATATCACTTCTTCCAATTACTACAGCAGTTTTACCATCTATATCAATACTGTACTCTTTAAGTAACTCTAATATCCCTTTTGCTGTAGCTGGAGCTATTGCTGTTGGATCATTTTTAAAAAGTTTTCCTAAATTAACAGATGTTAAACCATCTACATCTTTTAATGGAGATATCTTTTCTAAAATATTACTCTCGTTAATTTGCTTTGGAAGTGGTAATTGAACCATTACTCCATCTACATTAGTATCTTTATTTAAATCTTCTACCAACTGTATTAACTCACTTTCTTGTACACTTTCTTCAAAGTTATGTACATTACACTGTATTCCTAACTCTTGTGCTTTTTTAGATTTCATTTCTACATATCTTCGACTACCAAAATCATTACCTACAAGCAATATATCTAGTTGAGGAACTCTTTTATCTAAATTAAGATACTCCTGTATATCCTTTTGTATCTTTTCAGATATTTTTAATGCTGTTTGTTTACCATCTAATATTGTCATATCTTTTAATATGTAAAAATATATTTATGTATTTTACAGGATATTTGAATATTTTTTTACTCTGTATCCCTAATTGCAACTACAATAGTTCTCTTAATATTTGCACCAGCCGGCCAACATGTCATAAGAGTAAGGGTATCTTGATCTAAATATTTCTCAAGATACTGGGTATTTTCTGGATTCACTATTTTAACTTCTAATACCTTGTAGTTATATATCTCCCCTTGGTAACTTACATATATTGGGTCATCTTTTTCTAATTCATTTAGTAGGTAGAAATATACATTGTACTTTCTTCTTTCATAGAAGTTTACAGCTGAGTGAGCAAACAGAAATACATTTCCATCTTCATTGGGAAGTGCACTTCCCTTTGCATGGGCTACTCCATATATTAAGGCAGTACTGTACCTTTCCTCGTTGTATGGATCAATATTTTTTAATACTTTAGCATTCGCTTGTATTTTGGGTATGTAGAGTCCAAAGTCACTGTTTACAAATACTATCTCTGTATCTTTTTCAATCTCTGTGGTAATTTCTTCTCCTTTAGGGGTAACTTCAACTTTTATCTCTTCAATAGGTTTGGGAGAAAATTTGTAATCAAAGTATGACCATATTAATGGTTGATATGTGAAAAAGAGAATAGCTACTCCAACAAGGAGTAGTAGGATACCCAAGTACTTTGAGTATCCTACTTTTGATTTACTTTTTTCTTCTGACATATGTATATCCTGCACTACCTAATGCTACCACTGCTGCTGCAATTATTACATACTTATATTTATTCCAGAAAGTTTCGTCTGTATCATCTTCTTCTCCATCTTTATCCTCTCCATTCTCTTCATCTTCATCTCCTTTTACCTCTCCGTTGTCTTCTTCCTCTTGGTCAGGATTCTCTTCACCTTCCTCGCCCGCAGTAGTCTCCTCTCCTGCTACCTCTCCTGTTTCTCCATTAACAGTAACTGTTGTTGCAGTTGTTCCTTGTATTACTGTTACAATATTATCTGTAACAAAGCTAGAGAAGTTTCCTAAATCATCTAATGCTCTAATTGCATAGTAGTACTCTTTAGTACAGTCTAATGGGTCATCATCTGCATATGTTACAGCTGTGTTTGGCCCAACTGTTAATGTATCAATTAATGTAGAAGCGTTAGCTGTAAATGGTTGTGTGCTTGATCTAAATATTTCTACTTTAGATGTTCTACCATCATTTGCTGTTTTAAATGTAAGTGTATATGTACATACACCTTCTGTTTTTACATAGTTTGTTACAGGTAGAGGTTTCTCTAAATCAACTACTACTGTAACTACATCTGAATTCCTCGATTCTGTTCCTGCACTTGCTTTGACATAGAAATGGTATGTTCCACTTGCTGAAATGATTGAAGAGTCAACTACACAGTTTCCATTATTCCCATTGTATACAGGATTAAATGGTATATCTCCATCTTTATAACATTGTACTGATAGGTCCCTATCTAATAGGTCTAGTGCTACAAACCCAATATTAAAGCTACTCTTTTTTGTAGGCGACTCTGGTTGTTCAATCTGTACATTTATATTTGGAGTAGAAGCGTACATAGGTGTTGGTTTAATAAATCCGAATACACCTAAGAGTAATACCCCTGCTATTATTAATTTCCCAATCTTTTTCTTTGGGTTAAATACGAGTAGTATGAATCCTAATATCATAGATATTAATGCACCTAATGTTAGATATGTTTGAGCACCTGTTCTTGGTAGTTCGATAGAAGCACCTAATACTTCTCCCTCTTCTATTCCCTCTGGTTCAACTACTAGTACCTCTGTTCCTACAAATATTCCTGAATCACTATTTCCATATACTGATGCACCCAATACAGATTCTCCACTTGTCCATGCGAGATCTTTGTATAGTCCAGGATCTTGAAGTAGCGATATTTTTGTTGTATATGTAAGAGTAATTACTTCTCCCTCTACCATATCTCCAAGTAACCAATTACCTGCATTATCAACTGCATATATTGGATCAACTGTTACAAGAGAAGCTTTGAGATCTCCTCTTATAGATGAGATTGCAGTCCAACTACCTCCTTGATATTTGAAACCTGATGGCATTATATCTCTAACTTTAACATCTTTGATCTGATATATACCACCATCTTCTATGATTTCTGGTGCTAATATTTTTATTGTAAACACAACTGTATCTCCAGCAATCATACCTGCTCCACCCGTATCATTTGATTTCTGGATCTCTAATTTTGGATCTATCGTATTACCGAAATCATATTGAGGCCCAGCTACATAGTTTAAGCTAACGAGTGTGTTTATAGAATCACTTTCAAGTGGCAAGGTTATTTCATGACAATTCCCTATTTCATTAATTGGATATGTTTGTGTCCAGCCATCCTGTTGTACTTCACATATTTTGTATTTTCCTGGAAGAAGGTCTTCGAACCAATACCATCCATATTCTTCTTCACTATTATTGGTATCCATTGTTTTAAATGGTTCCGACTCATACCCGTCTCCATTCCATTTAAAGAGATTAATTGTCCAATCAGAAAGTAAGGGTTCTAGTTCACAAGTACCTCTCGCTATTTCAATACTTCCTCCATTTCCAATACAATCTCTTTCTCCGTTACCATTGAAGTCACTCCATTTAAATCCATGTATATCTGTAAGAATAACATTACCAATATTTACTAATGTTGTTTGTCCAGGATTAACATGGATATTTTGACATACTGGAGAAGTAGTAACCCACCTTTCTTGATTTGTTTCCATTACTGAATAGTGTCCAGCAACTACATTATCAAACTGGGTATCTCCACTCTCATTCGTATATTGAGAAATCACATCTCCTTTACAACCATATCCTTTATATACATTCATCTGCCAGCCTTCCAATCCATTCTCGTTTTCGTCAATATCTCCATCTCCATTTGTATCTTCGAACTTATGAGCTAAGATAGAACCATATTTAATATTTGCAAAATTAACAAATCTTTCTTCTTCACCAGGTGTTAAATTAATTGTTTGACAGAATGGTGTTGTATTTGTCCAACCTGTTTGTAATTGTTCACAGAGGGTATATTCTCCAGGTAATAGATTTTCAAACTCATAATATCCTAGACTCAAGAGATGATTGCTTGTTAAACTGCTTTGTTCAGTTCCATCGTAGATACCGTTACCTTCATCAATAAAGATTCTCCAATTTCCTAAGCCCCATTCTCCTAAGTTCCAATCTCCATTTCCATTCTCATCGTTATACTTAAATCCCCAAACTTTTGCTAACTCTGTATTAGTATATGTACAGGTTACATTCTCTCCATAGTCAAGATCTATATCTACTTTTCCATCTAAGAGATTGATTGTACTGTTATCATCACCAATACATTCTAGGCTAGTCAATTTCCAACCTGACTCATCTTTTTCATCAATCCAATAGCTACCAGTAGGAATTGTATATGTTTTCTTCTCTGGAGTTCCTCCGTTATATTTGTTCCCATCGTCTTCAAGTTCCAAGTCTCCGAAGTTTGTATCAAAATAGAAATCCTCTTCACTGTTATTAATAGCATCTTTGATAATGGTTACTGTTCCAGTATCTCTAGCATTACAAATTGTAATCTCCTTAGTATTATCCTTAATGATATCTAATGTAATAGGTAGAGTTCTACCATTTGGATTTGAGCAAGATTTATCAGTTCCCTTAATATACCAAGATACAAAGTGATATCCTGTTGGCATTATTTCATCCACAGAATGAGATCCTGTTACAACATTTGCAACTTTTACCCCCATATTATTATCTGTTCCACTATCAAGACTCCATCTAAAACCTAGTGTATTTGCATTACTATTACTTTTTTCGTTATTGTCAGACCAATCTCCATCTCCGTTAATATCAGTATATTTATTTACTTTTAGAGATCCTGTATCTCTAGTATTTGTAAATGTACATATCATATTTTCCCCTGGTCTCAATGCTACACTCATAGTCCCATACCAGAAACTATTTTGAGGGTGTTGCATAGGATTATCAGAAATACATGAGACAATCCCTGAAGTCCAACCTGCAACGGCTACTTCAGATATATCATAGAATGTTGATACTAATCCTGAAAATGTTCTAGTATCACTTAATAATCCATTACTGTTGTTATCATCATCTAACACAAATTGAGATGATGTTAATCCTAGTGGTGTAAAGTTAAATGTAAAGTCTTGTCCACTATTTATATTATCAACCTTAGTTACTGTAATAGATCCCTTTTGATAATTTGTGAATGTACATGTAACAATCTCGTTATTATCTAAAGTTATTGAATCTACTGTTTCTGTATCTTCTTTTGAACTAATACAAGATGTGTTATTTAAATACCATCCATCTGGATTAATCTCAGAAATGTCATATCTTCCAGGTACTAACCATCCACTATCTTTCTGCTCTCCATCTTTTAATTCAAAATTTGTAGTACTCCAACTTGGATTAAATTCAAATGATTGAACTGATCCATCAGGTAAGGTCTGTTTTTGTATTATGATTTTACCTGCAATAGAGGTTACTGTCTCATCATCCTCTTCTGATTTTATCTTTCCATCGGTTGCATATGCAGTGTTCTTTACACTGCCATCATCTAAATCTTCTAGATCAATTGTGTAACTTGCTGTACAAGTAATAGTTCCTAATGGAGCTAATCCTATGGATGTACTTGGACAGGTTGCTGTCGCTTTGTCATCTACTACTGATATGTCATATAAAGTTACATTACCTCTATTTGTTACTAAATAACTATAACTTATTACATCTCCTACTTCATCATATGTTAATGGATTCGCTGTCTTTACTACTTCAATTAACGGATTCTGTGTAATTGGAATCACTTTAGTATCTGTGTCTGGAACTGATTCCTTCGAATCTGCTGTTACTGTGTTTGATAAATTACCTCCTAAATCAATCTCTCCCTGGGTTACTGTATGATTACACCCGTATACCCATGTCTCACTTACTTGTAACTTACTGTCTGTATTTGTATCACCTGATACATATGATGGTCCTGAATCACACTTTGGATCTGTTACAACAATCTCTGTTAAGGTCTGATTACCCTTGTTCTTTACTGTAAATGTATATGGGACTACCTGACCTGAGATAGATATGTTAGTCGTTGCTGATGCCTTTACTACTTCAATTAACGGATTCTGTGTAATTGGAATCACTTTAGTATCTGTGTCTGGAACTGATTCTTTAGAATCTGCTGTTACTGTGTTTGATAAATTACCTCCTAAATCAATCTCTCCTTGGGTTACTGTGTGACTACAACTGTATACCCATGTCTCTGTAACTTGTAACTTACTGTCTGTATTTGTATCCCCTGATACATATAATGGTGCTACATTACAATTTGGATCTGTTACACTAATAACTGTTAAGGTCTGATTACCCTCGTTGGTTACTGTAAAACTGTATGGTACTACCTGACCTGCACTTGTAATTGATGTCGTTGTTGATGACTTCACTACTTCAATTAACGGATTCTGTGTAATTGGAATCACTTTAGTATCTGTGTCTGGAACTGATTCCTTCGAATCTGCTGTTACTGTGTTTGATAAATTACCTCCTAAATCAATCTCTCCCTGGGTTACTGTATGATTACACCCGTATACCCATGTCTCACTTACTTGTAACTTACTGTCTGTATTTGTATCACCTGATACATATGATGGTCCTGAATCACACTTTGGATCTGTTACAACAATCTCTGTTAAGGTCTGATTACCCTTGTTCTTTACTGTAAATGTATATGGGACTACCTGACCTGAGATAGATATGTTAGTCGTTGCTGATGCCTTTACTACTTCAATTAACGGATTCTGTGTAATTGGAATCACTTTAGTATCTGTGTCTGGAACTGATTCCTTCGAATCTGCTGTTACTGTGTTTGATAAATTACCTCCTAAATCAATCTCTCCCTGGGTTACTGTATGATTACACCCGTATACCCATGTCTCACTTACTTGTAACTTACTGTCTGTATTTGTATCACCTGATACATATGATGGTCCTGAATCACACTTTGGATCTGTTACAACAATCTCTGTTAAGGTCTGATTACCCTTGTTCTTTACTGTAAATGTATATGGGACTACCTGACCTGAGATAGATATGTTAGTCGTTGCTGATGCCTTTACTACTTCAATTAACGGATTCTGTGTAATTGGAATCACTTTAGTATCTGTGTCTGGAACTGATTCTTTAGAATCTGCTGTTACTGTGTTTGATAAATTACCTCCTAAATCAATCTCTCCTTGGGTTACTGTGTGACTACAACTGTATACCCATGTCTCTGTAACTTGTAACTTACTGTCTGTATTTGTATCCCCTGATACATATAATGGTGCTACATTACAATTTGGATCTGTTACACTAATAACTGTTAAGGTCTGATTACCCTCGTTGGTTACTGTAAAACTGTATGGTACTACCTGACCTGCACTTGTAATTGATGTCGTTGTTGATGACTTCACTACTTCAATTAACGGATTCTGTGTAATTGGAATCACTTTAGTATCTGTGTCTGGAACTGATTCCTTCGAATCTGCTGTTACTGTGTTTGATAAATTACCTCCTAAATCAATCTCTCCCTGGGTTACTGTATGATTACACCCGTATACCCATGTCTCACTTACTTGTAACTTACTGTCTGTATTTGTATCACCTGATACATATGATGGTCCTGAATCACACTTTGGATCTGTTACAACAATCTCTGTTAAGGTCTGATTACCCTTGTTCTTTACTGTAAATGTATATGGGACTACCTGACCTGAGATAGATATGTTAGTCGTTGTTGATGCCTTTACTACTTCAATTAACGGAGAATATTTTATATTGACAAATGTACAACTAACATCAGGTTTAGATGATGTTAAAACAACAGAAGCTGTGTTATTACCACTCTTAGTACAATCGCCAGAAACACTATCTAAATACCAATCACTATTTGGACCAAC
This sequence comes from uncultured Candidatus Saccharibacteria bacterium, assembly GCA_964488325.1. Lineage (GTDB taxonomy): Bacteria > Patescibacteriota > Dojkabacteria > SC72 > SC72 > UBA2259. Next base: position 5,167 of record CAZAUH010000014.1, on the reverse strand, counting down.
TTCAGTAATTGTATAAGTAGCATCACCATTATTAGAACCTAAAGACAAATTATTTGCAGTCGAACCACTTGGAATATTTCCTACATTAGTATTGCCAGTTATATTAAAAGACCATTCACTTGGAATAGCATTATTATTAGTAGATTTAATTACATTAATAGATCCGAGTTTTATAATTTCCCCTGGGTTAATAGGAATATCTTTATTTCCAGATCCACCACATGGACCTACTGTAAGTCTGTAATGTAATGAAGCCCCAGACCAATTTCCTGCTTGGTTGCTTAGTCTAGCTAACCAATCTAATTGGACTGTAGTTGATTGAGCAGTAAATGAAAGAACATAATCTTTACAGGTTACTCCACCACCACAATCTGTTGTGGTCGCACTCCCTAAGGAAATATTATTAGCCGATCCATTACCACTTAATGCTGTATGAAAATATTCATAACCAATAGTACCAGAGAGAGAATAATCATGTTGAATAGATACCGAATAGTTTTTGCCAATTACCATTCCTGGAATTGTAATTCTAGCTGGAACGTCTTCCCCCTCTGACCAGCAATCTCCATTTCCAGCGCATAAATTACCTGTGGTATAACTTCCGTTCTTAATTTTTCCTTCAAGCGAAGGATTTCCTGCACGACAGAGAGTTGATGTATTGGTAAATGTACAAGTAATTGTTTCTCCTGCATCTAGTTCCATAGCTGTCGAAGTTTCGGTATCTCCAATTGAGCTAACACAATTCACACTTGATTGAGCCCAATTTGCTGGTAATGTCTCACCCACTGAATACGTTTTATTAGCTGGCAACACTTGGTTGTTTGGAGTTGAAGTATCTGAAAGTGAAAAAGCTCCATATCCTGCTCCGGTAGTAGTAAAAGAAAAAGATGTAATATCTGCTATTGGATCAGTAATTTTATCAACGATTATCCTTCCTACTGGGACAAAGTGACCTACAAGGGAAGCAGTATTATCTTTATTCTCTTCTGTAACAAAGGAGTCAAGAGTAGTACCAGAAAGAGTCCTTTTGAAACCATCTATTATTAAAGTGTAATCAATACCCCCTACTGTGACAATTTGATCACTAATACTATCTGGGAATGTTACCTTATCATCACAAGGAGTGGTAGTTAGTTGGAAACCACTTGTACAACCACTTAAATTTTGTGTGTTAGGCGTTTCATCAATTTGAACTCTAAAGGTGAAATCTTTGGGAGTTGGTAAACCCAATGTTATTTTAAGATCAGACCAAACTATAGAAGATTGCACAGGATGGTTATAATGGGTTAATGTTCCAAGAATAAAAGAGTCACCACTGGTAGTTAAACTTTCCAAATCTAAACCAGAAACACCTACGAAACCTAACCCACTTTGGTTACTTGAACCAGATGGCCATCTAATTTGTGAAGTGCCTTCACCGGAGACTATGGAATCATTAGAGGTCGTTGGCCAAATACCTGTTACAATAAAAATAGTAAAATGATCTACATCCTCTATCTTAACAATGTCCTTTTCATTAACCAATTCATTATTTACTTCCTTTACATCTGTGAATATATCTTTTCTCTCCTCTACATATACAACCTTAGTCTTTTCTTCAATAGATGGTAGCACCAAATCATATTCAAAAGTACCATCTAACATATCTGTTTTAATATCATACGCCTTATCACTAACCGCTCCCGTTACCTCTATCTCTGCTTGTGTAAGAGTAATCTCTTCAATTGATATTGTTGATGGATTCTCTGGTAATTTCGTAAAAATGATTCTTACTCTACTGTTCTGAGGAGAAATATATGTTTTCCCTAATTCAACAATATCTGATGTTGTAGCAGTATTACCCTTAATAACCCAAACAGGATATGACATTACCTCTTTAATAACCTCTTTAGGTTCAACAATAGGTTGCTCTACAACTGGTACTTCCACAACAGGTTCCTCTATTGGCATCTCTTCAACAAGTGGTTCTTCAACTACAGGAGGTATCTCCTCTGGTAAAACAACCTCTTTTTGTGGTAAAGACTCTTCGGGAATTACCTCTTCTTCTGCAGGTGCAGCATTATTCTGCGAATATTCATCAATAACTTGCCCCATTGCAATAGATTGGGGTATTAGAGTGTAAAAAACAAGAAACAAAGAAACAAAAATCTTGTACAAAGATTTCTTAAAAAATCTCTTCATTATAAATAAATAATATAAATTTATTTTAATCAGAGATCTATGTTGTTAGACGGGCAGACCTTCAAACCAACATAACCTCTTTTTTGATTACATGTCGGTTGTGTGGCTATCCTGTAATAAAGATATACATAACATGTCTATGCCACATTTTCTAGCACAATTATATATCTCTAAATCAATGAAGTCAATGAATTTGGTATACCCATTAGTACACCCCAATTATTAAAACCCATAGAATATATTCTCTTACTGATTATACTTAACCTCTTTGTAAAATCTCCCTCTCTTTTTTATCAACTCTTTCCAATCACCCCTCTCTACAATATGACCATTATCAAACATATATATATGATCAAAAAGATCTAATAGGTCTGTATCTCTGCTAATTAGTATTACAGTTCTATCTGGACCTGCAAAATCTAATATCCCTTTCATAATCTTCTCTCTTGAAAGACCATCAATAAAGGTAAATGGTTCATCTAATATGAATATATCTCTGTTTCTGTATAGCATCCTTGCGATAGCTAACCTCTGCCAATATCCAGGAGATAGCTCCTTACCATCTAAATATTTACCTAATCTTAGCGTATCTGTAATACCCTCCTTTTTCATAAATTTATCTATTTCGCATATCTTTATTACCTTACTGTATAACTCGTTATTTATATTCTTTCTCTCTCCAGTCAATGTAATATTCTCTCTAATGCTAAAACTGTAATTAACAAAATTTTGGAATGTAACAGATATCTTACTCTTTACCACCCCCCTATCTAACTCCTTCACAGAGAACTCGCCCATATGGTAATCTCCTGAGGTAATTTGGTATAACCCAGTCAGTATTTTAATTAAACTACTTTTACCAGAACCATCTCCTCCAAAAAAAGCAACTTTCTCCCCTGCTTTAATTTTTAATGATATATTCTCTAATACTTTCTTTTCTGGTTGATCAGGATATGCAAAATCTAATTTTATAAACTCTATATCAGGAGTCTTTTGAGATAACTTTTCGAAACCGTGTCTCTCATCTCCAAAACCTATATGATTAACAAATTCAAAATATTTAGATGCATAGGAAAGATAGTTATCTAAAAGTGAGAGAGTATTTGCAGCATACAACGAGCCTGTAAAAACAACATCGACGTAGTTAAAGAGGGCACTAAAACTACCAATGGATATCTTGTTTATAACCGCGTATGCCAAAAGATATATTATATATACATACTTCAGAAGTTGTCCTACTACTGAACCAAATATCTGATCTATTGTAAGATGTTTTCTTTTTTCGAAAAGTGTTCTTAAATATCCCTCCTTAGCTACAGTAAATTTTCTTTTAAGATAGTCATATGTATTATCTACTCTTAACTCATTGAAATTTCTAATATCCATTCCTAATGTATAGTAAATATAGTTGGTTAGTTTTAATGTACCCATCTGATTATCATCATATATCTGTATTAACTTCCTATTAAAATGAGCAAGCAAAACTTCTGGAATAATGAATACTATAAGAATTAGTACAGACCAACCAAGATGGGAGAAAAGAATAATAAAGGCAGTAGTAGCTCTTGCTAGTTGGTATATTATTGTTGAAAAAGACTCGTAGGAAAGTAGTAAGTTTGTTATAGAATAGTTTGGGATAAACTCGATAAGATTTTGTAATTTAGGTTTCTCAATATCCTGAAGATTAGAGCTAGACACCTTATTCATTATCTCAATATTAATATCCTTCCATACTTTATCAGTAATATTGGTCCCCATATTCGCCCTAATCTTTGTTCCAATAGAAATGAATAGCAAAAGTAAGAGAGAGATACATAGATAGTAGAATGAGTCAGTAAGAAGATATGCTTGTATATCAAATCCTTCAAACTCCTTAATAACCGTAACAGTTGCATCTAAAAATTTACCTGCAACTGTAATACCAACCATCTCTGCAATAGTAACTACTACAAACAGTCCATCTCTAATTAAGACATCTTTTGTATATCTACCATAAAAGAACTTAATAACTTGCCACAAAGTCTTAACTTTATCTTGTATAATGTTGGTCATCCTAAATCTATAATATCATGTATAAATGGTTAGAGATAACAAATATTTAGAAAATTTACTATATGACCTTTGGGAGAATAACTTTTGTGATGTAGCTAGATTAAACCTAGTTGCTATTAAGTACGGGAAACATTCTAAAAGACAGTTAGGAAGTATTAGATTGATAAAAGATAGAGACACATTTGATAGATATATTAAAAAGTACGATCTTAATAAGGAGGTATTTGAAAATAAAACGGTATCCTTAATAAATATTACAAGATATTTTACATATGATTATGTACCTGAGTATGTTATTAGAGCAACTATAGCTCACGAACTATGTCACTATACTCATGGTTTTAGTTCTCCACTTGAGAAGAAATATAAATATCCTCATCAGGGAAGTATTGTTAAAAAAGAGTTAAAAGCTAGGGGATTAATAGATATATATATTGATTCTAAAAAATGGTTAAAGGATAACTGGATTACTGTTATTTCATAAATAAGAACTTTTCTTCTATACTTTTTCATTTCTCTGCCCAATATAATTCTTAATTATGAAAAACAATTACATAGGAGAAAACATTCGCACATACAGAGCAAGGGCAAATTTAACTCAACAACAGTTAGCAGATAAGGTTGGTGTCAGCTGGGAGATGATATCTAGATATGAAAGACAGGAGAGTTCTCCATTAAAGAAATTAGAGAATCTTTCAGATGCACTAAATGTTTCAAAAACCCAGCTATTAGAGAAACATATGCCTCAGGAATATAGCTATATTGATTACAAGGTACCACTATTTCTTAATACTCCATATCTAAACAGATATATCCCTGCTCAAGCAAACCACTATTACGTATGTCCTGAATGGATAGTTAAAAGAGATAGAAAGTGTATAGCTATTGATACATCATTAATAAGTTGTGATATAGAAAATTTTAAAAGAGATGG
>CAZAUH010000013.1:0-13332 GCA_964488325.1 uncultured Candidatus Saccharibacteria bacterium | reverse complement strand
TGGGCAGTTTATGGAATCAAAGATTTAAACCATTCTACTACTCTATTCTTAAAAGCACCACTACTCTTACTACCTTTACTTGTATCAACATCAACCTCATCATCAATTGCATGCTTAATCAATCCCTGAACACATGAGAAAGACGGATCAGAGATCTCCTCCACCATACCATTTAGACCTGATGGATACCCTATTCTTGATGCAACTCCAAATACACCTTGTGTAAATTTAGACAAATCTTTTAACAATGAACTTCCACCAGTTAATACAATACCAGCTGGCATATTGATTTTGAAACCTGCCTTTTCAACATTCTCTTTGGCCATATCAAAGATCTCTTCACATCTAGCTTCAACTATATTTTTAAGCATCTCTCTTGAAACTTTTTTACCAGGGATATCTAAAACTGATAGATCAATCTCATCACCTTTCTTAAGCTTAGGTTCCTCTTCCTCTATTTTTCGAAGTAAAGCAGGAGTTGAATCAGAGGAAAGTTTTTTAGCTTTAGACCTATTCTCAAATAGATCATCCATATGAACCTTAATCTTTTCTGCCTCTTCTAATGAAACTTGAAGACCAATAGCTATATCGCTAGTAATATTTATTCCTCCTAAAGGAATAGTACCACTATGAATTACAGAACCCTCTTCAAATATGGATATACTTGTTGTTCCAGCACCAATATCTAAAAGTGTAACACCTAACTCCTTTTCTGTATCTGTTAAAACAGAAAGAGAGGATGCCCATCCTGTATATACTACATCAAATACATTTAGACCTAACTGTTCAACACACTTCTTAAGATTTTGCCAATATGAATTAGGTGCAGTTATAATATGAGTTTCTACCTCTAACCTACTTCCAGACATTCCGATAGGATATTTAATACCACCCTGGTTATCTACAACAAACTCTCTTGGAATAATGTGAATAGGATTTAAGTTATCAGGAAGTGAAAGTGTTCTAGCATTTTCAATAGCTCTATATGTATCATCTATCGTAATCTCTGAACTAGCTACAGCAACAACCCCTTTGTTGTTTAAACTGGTAACTAACTCGCCATTAATAGATACATAAACATCTGAAACGGTAACCCCTGCCATTCTTTCAGCAGCCATTACACTCTCAGATATTGCATTTGTTGCATCATCAATATTGACTACTACACCCTTTTTAATACCCTTACTTGGATATGAACAAACACCAATTACAGATGGAGTTTGATTGTCCTCTACTGAAGATATTACTGTGGTAATCTTAGATGATCCTACATCTATTGCCGTTATTGTTTTCCTTGCCATATATTTTAAGGAAGTCTAATATTACTTAAATTAAAAACTCTGTTGTATATATAATATAATCAAAAAACACTAACTTCGCAACATGTAATACAATTTTTACAAAGTATTGCACTCTTGTCAACAAAATTCTACTCTAATTTCATCACCGGTCTTTCAAATCTAAGATCCAAACTCTTAAACTTAATCATATCATTATCAATCTTTTGACCAATTATATACATCCTAGCTAATTGAGTTTCTAATTCATGTGATATATCAAATACAAAGAAATGTGTATCAATATCATAAATAATTGCAATTCCATCCTTAATATCTATCGTATCTATTTGATATTCAAAAACAGACAGAACTTTTCTAATACCATCTATCTCTTCAAAAAATATCAATCTCTTAGCATTCTCTAGTGAACTCTCAGAGGTAATATATACCAGAGAGTTATCAACCTCACTTTTCAAACACTCCTCCTTACAATCTTTACATACCTCCTGTATCATTTCACCACCATCAGCAAACAGTAAACATCTGTCAGAAGAGTAACCTAAGTAAGATGGCGTGTACTCTTTTACTGTAATCTCTAATTTTGATGGTAGTATCTTTTTAATATATACCTGTTTTACATATCCATTGTTTTCTAAGATTGCTTTCTGAAGATCTTTTGGCTTAAGCAAGAATATATTTTGATTCAAATATTTTGAAACATATGAATCAAGTTCACTCTTTTTTACATTATTTAATTCTGAATCGTTATATTCAAAACCCCTAACATTCCATAAACTGAAAACAAAAGAAAGAGTAAAGAGAAGTAAAAATATTAATATGGGAAGAGATTTTTTTAAGAAAACTATCAAAGGAATTCTTTTAAACCTATTTATCATTACATCTTTTTTTTGTATATTCTCTCGCATCTATTAATACTATCTTACAAAACAAAATTTTTAAAGAAGTTTTAAACTATTTTAAATTTCTGATAACATAGCAGAATACAAATGTTAGACCTAATTCTTTCTAAAATATTAGAGCTATTAATTAATCTAGGATACTCCGGGTTATTCTTAGCATCTTTAGGACTATTTGTTCCCATTGAGATTGTTATAGCTATATTAGCTGCACAGGGAGGTAATATATGGATAATATCATTAATTTCAGCCACCGGAGCTTTAATTGGTGGACTCTTAGTATATCTTTTAGGTTTTGTCTTTACTATTAGAGATCCAGAAACATGGCTGGGAGGAAGGGTTAAATTTCTTAAAATAGATGTTAAAGAAATAGAGAAAAGTAGAAAGAAGATTGTTAAACACAGTTTCTTCTATATATATTTCACTCGATTTGTTCCATGGTTAAGAGTTGCGGCAAGTATAGCAGCAGGTTTTTTTAGGATAAATATTTTTTCATATTGTATTTCAATTTTTCTAGGAGCATTCACCTATTCAATATTAATTGCATATTTAGGATCAAAGGTTGGGGATAATATTGATAAACTAAAAAAATATATAAACATATTTGATAAATGGTTAATACTAATTGTATTAGGATACTTAGTTATCTCAATTGGATATAAGAATAGGAAGAGGATATCTCAATTGGTTAAATCAATTTTTAGGAGATAAATTTCATTAGTGGAGCGAGAGACGGGGTTCGAACCCGCGACCTACACATTGGCAATGTGTCGTTCTAGCCAACTGAACTACTCTCGCATGGTGCCGAGACCCAGATTTGAACTGGGGACCCCCTGTTCTTCAGACAGATGCTCTACCAACTGAGCTATCTCGGCATTATCAGTAAAAAAATGATATCAAATATCCTAATTGTTATCAATAACAGAAAAGTTTCTATCTCTCAATTACAACTGTACCTCTTCTTTTATCAAAAGGATTAATCTTACTTCCTCTGATAAAACCACCAACTAGCATTAAAATAACTCCAGATAATATACCCACTACATTCATATCTATTGCAGTTTCAGGAATGTCTTCCCCTCCAAGCGTGAATGTTGCAGATAACGGTTCAGAAGCTAAAACGTTTGTTGCTGCTGTACCTGAGTTCATTAATATTGAATTAAGTAGTTCATCTTCTTCGTTATACCCAAACGTAAGTACAACCTGATCATTTTTTTCTGTTGTTACAACATCAAACTCCAATCTCGCAAGAACATCTGGATCACCTTCAGTTTTGTATAAAGGTAAAATACTTCCCTCTGCAGTAGATCCTGTAACAATGACAATACCATACTTGTTATCTGTACTACTTTCATCTGTTAACCACTGTTCAAAAAGTGAATTGTTCCTCGATGCAGTTTTTAATTGAATAATGTTTGGATCAAACTTAATTACTGCCCTAGCCTTCGTAATCTCATACCCTCCAGAGTCTATTAATACATCAACAGTAAATCCCTCCTGAATATTTGCAACAATTCCACTTGAAGGATAGAAAGAATATGATGGCTCTGAAGCATAAAGGCTTAAAGATGAGATACTAAGTATTAATAATGCAACAAAAATTTCCCCTATCTTTTTTTTATTCATATAAGTAAAATATACCACATGTATTTAATCTAGCATATAGAAAATATGGAGACACTAAAAGTAATACTATTATCAGTACAACAGGGTATAGCTGAGCTATTACCAATTTCAAGTAGCGCTCACCTAATACTCACCTCTCAGCTACTTAAAATTAATATGGATACATACCTACTATCTGTATTACATTTAGGAACAACAGTTGCATTACTAATTTACTTCTGGAATTTTCTTTTTAAAGATATTTTAAAAAAAGAGAAACTATCCTTGTATTTAAAAATATTAATATCTACTATACCTGCTGGAATAGTAGGTTTACTTTTTGAATCTGTAATTGAAGATAGGTTGAGAGGTAATTTAATAATAGCAATATCATTGATAGTATGGGGAGTAATTATGATATGGATAGAAAGAAGAAAAGAAGTTAAGGAACAGGAATTAATAACGGTATCATGGAAACAATCCCTACTAATGGGAATTGCACAGATTTTTGCTTTAATACCTGGAGGTTCAAGGTCAGGGATAAGTACAATAGCTGGTATGTTTACAGGATTAAATAAATATACCGCTATCCAATACTCCTTTCTTTTAGGATTACCAATACTCTTAGTTGCTCCCATATATGAAATAGTAAAAGAGTATCCTGAGAGGGTATTAAACATTTCAGATTTACTTGGAATATTTATAGCCGGAATTGTTACATATATTGCTTTACTTCTATTAGAAAAATATAGTAAACAGAAATGGTTAACAGTATTTGGAATATATAGAATTGTAATTGGTTTAGCTGTATTAGCTATATTCCTTTTCTAGAAAACATTCCTCAAATCTACACCTGTCATACTATCTGGAATAGCTAGACCTATTAAACCTAAACATGTAGGACCTACATCTGCAAGTAAACCAGTTGTCTGTGCTTTTGTCCCCGTTCCAACTTTAATAAGATTGGTACCTGCCTGAGGTGTAATATCTTTTAAATCAGATAGTATCATTAATGGTACCGGGTTATTAGTATGAGCAATATCAATCTCTTTAGTTACTCTGTTTACCATTGTTTCGCAATTCCCATGATCAGCTGTAATTATCATAGCACCACCCATTGACAGTGTTATCTTCGCTATATCAGCTGTCAAAGCATCAACAATTTCATTTCCCTTTACGGTTGCATAGTAATCACCTGTATGGCCTAACATATCAGGATTCGCGAAATTAATAAGAATAAATTTGTAATTGTATGTACTCATAGCTCTAATTCGTTTTACTACCTCATCTCTTATTACTGGAGAACTCATCTGCGGAATAGTTGCATAATGTTCTACTCTAGGAGATGGAATATTAAAGAAATCTTCTCCTGGATGCGGTTGTTCAACACCACCATTAAAGAAATATGTTACATGCATATTCTTTTCAGTCTCAGAGATATGTAACTGATTAAATCCTTTACTTGATATGTATTCACCCATAGGCATCTTAATCTCTCTTGGAGGAAAGATGATGTGAGCGTTAATACCCTCTTCATATCCTGTCATTGTTACAAGATATAGATTCTCAGGATAGTTTCTTCTAACAAAATGAGGGAATTCTTTTGATATAAAGGCTTTACTTAATTCTCTTGCACGATCCTCTCTAAAATTCCAAAAAAGTAAAACATCATTACTTCTAATAGGCCCTATTGGAGTACCTGCATCATCCACTCTAGCTCTTGGCTTAATAAACTCATCTGTTTCTTTGTTCTCATAAGCTTTTTGTAATGCAAGCATAGGATCCCGAAAGCTCTCTTGAGAAAGACCAACCATTGCATCATATGATAGTTTTATTCTCTCCCACCTATTATCCCTATCCATTCCAAAAAATCTTCCCTGCATTGAAGCTATTGTCCCAATACCCAACTCCCTAATCTTTGCATTTAATTTGTTGAGATAAAGATACCCATCCTTTGGTGGAGTATCTCTTCCATCAAAAATAATATGAATAAAGGGGTTTACCCCATTAACCTTACATATCTCCATTAAAGAGAAAAGATGTTTAATATGTCCATGAACACCTGCAGCACTTAATACCCCTGCTAAATGCATATTACAACCTCTTTTCTTAATTTCACTAAAAGCATCTCTAAGAGTTATATTTGTATCTAAATCATGAGCAGAAATTGCATCATTTATTCTTGGCAAAGACTGATATACCACCTGCCCCGCACCTAAATTAAGATGACCTACCTCAGAGTTACCAGCCTCTTCAGCAGGTAATCCTACATATGTACCTGAGGCATTAATTAATGTAGATCTTCCATATGTCCAAGCGGTATCTAAAAATGGAGTTTTTGCACCTAACACTGCATTTCCTTCTAAATCTGGATGTACTCCAAATCCATCAAGAACTAAAAGGACTACGAAATTTTTTACCTCTGCACTAACCTTTTTCTTTTCCTCTTCACTATTTTTTTTAGCGTAAAGTCCAAACATATATCTAGATGCTTTTTAATTATGAATAGTATAATATACAAGAATGGGAAACATTAGTAAAAGAGAGATAGAGGAATTTAATCAGAAAGTTATTGATATAGAGGAATCTTTAAGCATTGATTCAAAAAAAGAAATCCTTAAATCCTTAGAGCTAGAAAGTAGTAATAAAGATCTATGGAACAACCAAAAACATGCTCAAGATGTATTAACTCAGATATCAGATATTAGGAGTGAGATAGAAAAAATTTCTAAACTAAAAGAAACACTTAAAACACTACTTTCATTAGTAGAGGAAAGTACTGAGAGTGAACAAGATATACTGTTTGAAGATTTTGAAAACCTAAAAAAAGAAATCTCGCAATTTGAATCCTTAAAGTTTCTATCCGGAGAGTATGATATATGCAATACATCAATATCTATTCACTCAGGCCAAGGAGGAACAGAAGCTAATGATTGGGCAGAAATGCTTTTTAGAATGTATACCATGTATATTGAAAAAAAAGGATGGAAATACAATATTACAAATATACTTAAAGGGAATGAGGTAGGAATAGCAACTGTAACCTTTGATGTAATTGGAAAGTATGCATACGGGATATTAAAAAAGGAACACGGAACTCATAGATTAATAAGGCTATCCCCCTTTAATTCTCAAAATCTTAGACAAACATCATTTGCTGCAGTTGAGGTAATCCCAATACTAGATGATGTGGAAAAAAACATTGATATTCCAGAGAAAGATATAGAATTCAAGGCTACAAAAGCGGGAGGACCTGGTGGTCAGAATGTTAATAAAACATCAACTGCTGTTCAGATTACTCATATACCCACAGGTATAGTAATACACTGCTCTGAAGAAAGAAGCCAATTACAAAATAGACAGAAGGCTATGCAGATATTAAAAGGTAAACTATGGAAGATTCTAGAAGAGAACAGATTAAAAGAGATAACTGATATTAAAGGAGATTACAAGATAGCAGGATGGGGAAATCAGATTAGAAATTACATACTACACCCCTATAAATTAGTAAAAGATTTAAGAACAGGCCTTGAAAGTAGTAATCCCGAAAGTGTACTCGATGGGAATATTGAAGAATTCCTTGATGCACAACTAAGAATACAGTAATATATATCATAACTTAAACTGTTCATACTGCTCATGGTAATATTTGATACAGTAACAAAAAAGTATAAAGAGAATATCACAGCACTTGAAGATGTCTCATTTAGAATAGATCCTGGTGAATTCTGTTTTGTTGTAGGACCATCTGGAGCTGGTAAATCCACTATAATGAAACTCCTAATAAGAGAGGAGGTACCTACTTCTGGAAGTATCTTTTTCAATGATATAGAGGTTCCCAAATTAAATCGCAGATTACTTCCTGCATATAGGCAGAAGTTGGGTATAGTATTTCAAGATATTAAACTTCTTAATACAAAAACATTAGAAGAAAATATTGCATTTGCACTAGAGATCCTAGATAAAAGCCATAAAGAGATTAAAGATACAACAGACTATCTTTTAGATTTAGTTGGTCTAAGAGAAAGAAGAGAGCTCTTTCCATTAGAACTATCTGGAGGAGAACAGCAACGAGGGGCAATAGCAAGAGCTCTTGCTAATAAACCTGACCTCTTTATTGCTGATGAACCCACAGGAAATTTAGATTCTGATAACGCAATTGCAATTCTTGATATTTTAAACAGAATAAACAAGAATGGAACTACAGTAATGGTTATATCTCATGATATTAATCTAATTCATGGAACAAAAAACAGAACAATTAATATTAGAGATGGAAAACTACATTCAGATACAGATGCTAAAGAGATAAATGTGAAAAAGGTTGAGGAAGAGAAGAAAGATGAGAAGGATGAAAAAAAAGATATTAAAATTTCAGAAGATTTTGATAAATTAAGTAATTCACTTAAAGATAAACTTAAAAAGTTTGCAATTAAAACCCCTGAGATACTATTAAATATAACGACTTCTGAGTTAAAAGATATCGGATTAGATAAAAAAGAAAATGAGGAGTTAGCTACTTTTGTTAAAAATTATCTTAGTAAAAATAAAAATGAGTAATACAAGACTATTCTCTGTTACAGGGAAAAATATTAAAAGAAATAAATGGTTAACTATCTCTACTATACTCGTCTGTTCAATTGTATTTACACTTACATCTGTCTTTATCTCTGCTTCCATTCTTATGAGAAAAACCGTAGATTACTACGAACAGAGAGCACAGGTAATCGTTTTCTTTAAAAAAGAAACCTCACAGGAAGATATCTTTAAATTCAAAGATCAGATATTTAGAGCTGAATTAATCCAAGAGATTAAGTATGTATCTCAAGAAGAAGCATTAGATATTTATAGAGAGGATTTCGCTGATAATCCAGAATTAATTACATCTGTTACAGCCGATTCCCTTCCACCAAGTTTAGAAATTAGAGCAAACAGTATTGATGACTTACTTGCAATTATAGATACTATAAATACTGCAAAAGAGACTAATCCCAATGTAGATGAGGTAATGTATTTTAAAGATGTAGTAGACAATATGAGAACTCTATCTAAAATAATAAATATCGGTTCCATTATCTTAATATCTGCAATGAGTATCGTTACAATCTCACTAATAAGGGTAACAATCGGTTTTAATATAAAGTTACATCGTGATGAGATAGAAATAATGCATTTAGTTGGAAGCTCTGATAAGTTTATCAGAACACCTTTCCTACTTGAGGGAACATTCTATGGATTTATTGGAGGACTGCTCGCATCCATCTTTATCCTTATACCCTGGTATATAACAATTTTCTATACAAGGGGAACTGATTTTTCATATTGGATTAACCAACTATTAGTTGATATTAACCTTCCATTTTTAGCCGGTATAAATATAGCTTTCATTTTAATATTCTTACTTATTCATATCTTAGTTGGTTCAATATTTGGTTTCGCTAGTAGTTTTAGTGCTGTTAAAAAATACTTAAAAGACGATTAAATGAAAAAAATATTGATATTAACAACAATAGGAATAATACTGTTTTCTATCTTTTTAGTTCTTTTTAAGCAACCTATATACGCTGCAGAGGCCTGTCCCTCAAGTATGCCTATCCAAGAAAGATACCTCTGTTTACAGAAAGAGTTAGAGAAATTAGAAAATAGTCAGGGATCTTTACAAAAGAAATTAAAAAATGAGGACTATCAACAGCTATCATTAAGTGAAAAACTCTCATATATTACAACACAGATTGCACAAACAGAGAAGATAATAAGTACTTTAAATATTGAGATTACAGCACAAGACATAGAAATTAGTCTTCTAACTGAAGAAATTAAAAAGAAAGAAGATGGGTTAAGCATATTAAATCAAGAGATTAAGGTATTAGAAGAAACTGTTAACGAAAGAGTAAGACAATCATATAAATATTCATATGTCGGAGCATTAGAACTGTTTTTTGATGTAAAAAATTTTGATTCTATAATTAGAAAAACAAAATACTTAATTGAAACAAGAATAAAAGATAAAGACTCCCTATTACAGTATGAAAACAAGATGGAAGATCTGCAACAGGAAGAGTTACTTTTAGCAAGTAATAAGGCTGCACTTCAGAAAAAAAGAAATGATATAGAGGATGAGAAAGAGCGATTGACAGTAGAGAAACAAAATCTAGACAGTCAGAAGACAGAGAAAGCATCCTTACTTGCTCAATCTCAAAAGAGAGAGGCTGATTACAAAGCACAACTCTCATCTGTAACAGCCGCGATATCAACAATTGATGATAGGATCTCTGAGGTAAGTTATGAGCTATTTAAACAGGGATTACTTGGAAGTGGAACCAGAGTTGTAGCTGGACAGACTATCGCATATCAGGGACATACTGGGTGTTCATACGGTTCCCATCTTCATTTTGATATTAGGAATTCAAGTGGTACAAGAATTGACCCTATTCCAACCTATCTGTCATACAGTGGAGGATACGTATATACTAATAAATACTTAGCTCCTTTGCGAAGTGCATATCGTACTCAAGACTATCGCTCTGGACATTTAGCATTAGATTTAGTTAGTTTTGCAGATGGTAATCAAAACTATGAAAAATATACTGTACCAACAGGTCTTTGTTCAATAGTAGACAACCTAATAGCAACACGGGGGAACCAAGCCTATTTAACTGGAGAGGGAGCTCCAATTAAAGCAATTGCCGCTGGAAAAGTATACTATGGTGTAGAATCTAGTTATGGAGGAAAGTATGCCCTAGTGAAACATGATGATGGCTTTTCATCCTTCTATCTTCATATAAGGTAAAACCTTTGCTTAATTTTTTAATTTCTGCTAAACTTTCTGCAGTTAACTATAAGTTTATTTTTAATTTATAATTTTTAGCCAGATGGCAAAAGTAAAACTTCAAAATAAGAGTAAATCCTCTAACGCCCCAAAACATATTCTTAAGATTAAAAAACCAAATATTAAATTTGGAAAGGTTAAAATCAAATTAAATAAACCAAATATTAAGGGTATATTTTCTAATAAAGTGTTTAAAACTTTGTTACTTGTTCTAGGTGGAGTAGTTGTCTTTATTCTTGTAGATCTATTTGTTCAGTATCTTAACAATGGATACAGTGTAGCTGTAGTAAATGGTACAAGGATATCTATGGATAAATATCATAAGAGACTTGAATCCTCATATGGTACAACAATTGCAAAACAGTTAATTGACGAGCAGTTGATTAATTTAGAAGCTAAGAAAGCAGATGTAACAGTTACAGATGAAGAGATTGATGAAAGATTGAAATCTATAATTGATAGTGTCGGAGGAGATGAAGCCTACTCTCAAGCACTTCAAGCAAATAATATAACCGAAAAGCAGTTAATTGATCAGATAAAATTAGATGAATTAGCAAGAAAGATTATAGAACCAACACTAGAATATACCGATGATGATATTAAAGCTTTCTTTGATCAGTATAGCTCTGTAATATTTCCAAATGAATCAGCAGCATTAGAAGAGGGAGAAAAATTAGATTATGAACTTTACAAAGACGGAACAAAGGATATATTCATACAACAAGAGGTAGAGAATGCTAAGTATACATGGTTAGAATCTCTTACTGGTGAATACAAAATACAGGATAACTCTTCATCAAAACCTAAGTATGGAGTATTAAGTGCAACTATAAATATAGTTAAGAATTTAATAAACGAAGCAAACAGTAATACTAAAGTTGAAACAGAAACAACAAAATAGTTCTATATTGTAATATGAAATTAAAAGGGGAGATCGTCTCCCCTTTTTTGTTATATCTCAACATCAGCAGGCTCTACTAACCCATATCCACCCTTTACTCTTCTGTAAATCATAGATATCTTTCCCGTACCTTTATTTCTAAATAGTAACTGATCACATCCTAAAAGCTCCATTCTTTCAATAGCCTCACCCTCCTCTAATGGTCTCATATCCTGTATTTTCTTTCTTACAGCAATAGTAGGAACATAGTCAGAATATTGATCCTCTTTTTCATCTTCTACTTCCTTAAGTTGTGCATCTGCCTCTAATACTTTCCAGGGGGTTACTCCCTCCCAATAATTTTTTCTATCTGAATACCTTTTTAATCTTCTTGCTAAAGTATCTGATGCTTCATCAATATTTGCATACATATTCTCTCCGCTTACCTCGACTCTTACAACACTTTTGGGCAATGTAACAGTAATATCTACTCTAAAATCATCCTTAATACCCTTTCTCTTTACATACTCTTTCAAAGATATCTCTACTGCCAAAGCTTCACTCCATAGGTGTTCATATTTCTTAACCTTCTCAATTGCGTACTTCTTTAATGGTTCAGATGCTTTCATTCCAACAAAACTAATCTGTATCTCATCTTGGGTCATAAAGAAAATATATTAATTTATATATTATATTCTACCCTATTTTATTTTTAAAAAGAATCTTTACAAATATATATTAAATAGATAGAATAGACCCATAAAGTTATTTATTAAGACCTATGGATAAAAGAGAGTCAGGTTTACATGTAGATTTAATAAACAATGATTTGGATATCCTAGAGAGATATCCTGATGTGTTTTTTGAAAAACAGATCGGTGAGCATTCCTACTATATTGAAAAACCCGTAGAGGACAAGATTGCAACTTTTAGATTCATTATAACTCCATCTGGAGCTGTCGCAGTATCCTCATTGAAATCAGAAGATATTTGGTCATTAAATGGAGAGAAAGAGAAAGATGTTCCACTATTACTCGAAGTAGATAACATTGTAAGTGGAACTCGTTCTTTAGATATGCATGATTTAGTTAAAGAGATGCATTTCTGTTCAAATACATACTTCTTAAGAATACTTCCCTACTCTGACAAACATACTTCGAATGTAATTAAATGTTTCTTAGATAGAAGATATAGGAAGATATAAATAGAAGTATCTTTCTTGACATTCATTTTCCAATAAAGAATAATCGATGATATATAAGTTTTATATATTCATACTATGAATGATCCAATTCCTGCGACATCCTTTCTTACAGATCCAGATAAATACTTAGGTCTATTTACACCAGAACAGGTTCAACAGGAGTATCCTAATCAGTTTATGAAAACAAGTGTAGATAGAACACCCTTAGTATTTGAACTCTCACCTCAAAAGCAAGAACAGAGAGAAACAGAGAAAGAAAGATTTCTTTTAACAAATAAGGGTATCTTTACTATTACAAGTGAAGGAGATTACAACATCTGGGATTTAGATATGACAGATGATGCTATTTTAAGATCATTAGCTGGTGGTGCAATACCTTTAGCAGCAAGCAATACACAATCAGTGAACTCAATCAATAGGATTGTGGATGTTCCTTTGTATGAGAAGAAGATTAAGATAACACATTTACCACCTACTCCTAATTCTTCAGAATATATTAAAGAAATCCTAAATAGAAGAAGAAAATTATTGCAGGAAAAGGTATAGGGATATATAATAATTCATTCCGCGATAGCTCAATGGTAGAGCGAACGGCTGTTAACCGTTTGGTTCCAGGT
>CAZAUH010000012.1:0-13986 GCA_964488325.1 uncultured Candidatus Saccharibacteria bacterium | reverse complement strand
GGGTGTTAAGAAAGAAGATGCAGAAGCTTACAAAGCTAAATTTGAAGAGGCTGGTGCTACAGTAGAATTAGCATAACCTTTTTATAAAGTTTTTTGTTAAGAGAGCCATAGTATTGGCTCTCTTTTCTTTTCATACAACTAAGGATATTCTTTTAATACAGTAAATATTTAATCGACAAAACATACCTATTAGAAGTATAATAATATAGGTTTATAATTATTAATTTAAATATCTATACATATGTTTGAAACTTCAAAATTAACAGAGTGGATAATGGAACACGGAGTATCACAGATGGTATTAGAAATACTCATAGCAATGTGTATTGTTGCCACTATTGTTAGTATTGCAAGATATATAGTTGGAAATAAAACATATGGAATATATGCACCAATAATATTAGCAATAGCATATTCATATACAGGACTAAAGTACGGTTTATCTATAACCTTAATTGTAATTCTTACCTCCCTACTCTCCTACTCAATACTTAAAAGAATTAGAATGCACTATATCGCTCGTATAGCTACAAATTACACAATTCTATCCATTATATTAATCCTCTTTTTTGTTCTAATAGATGCCTTTGGATTAGGATTAGAGAAAATGTCTAACATTCCACCTCTTGCTTTCATATGTATAGCTGCTCTTTCAGACTTCTTTATTAAACAGTACGTTAAAAAATCACTAAAGAGCTCTTTTTTAACACTCTTTGGAACAATATTAATTGCAATAATAGGATGGTTTATCATTTCAAGAGAGTTAATATCAGAATATGTTCTTAACAATCTTTGGATTATCCCCCTACTTGTAATTGTAAATATACTTTTAGGAATGTTTAGAGGTTTAAGAATTAAAGATTACTTTAGATTTAGATTAACAAGTAGAGAAGAAAATGATAAGTGAAATATTTAAATATAACAAGGAGATATTAGGTCTAAACAGAAGAAATCAGGAGTATGTTAGACCTTTTAATTCCCCCTCCTCTAAATCTATCGCTGATAACAAAATATATACTAAAAGGATTCTTAAAAAAGAGTTAATACAAACACCTGAGGTATACAAGTTAATTAGAACTAAAAAACAGTTACAGTTTTTAGATTGGGAGAGTTTACCTAAAAGTTTTGTTATTAAACCAAATCAAGGTACAGGAGGAAATGGAATAATTGTGTTCTATGGTAAAAAGAAAGGTAAATTCGAATGGATTAGACCAAATGGAACAACTATGAACCAAAGAGATATACTTTTGCATATTGAAAATATTCTGGAAGGAAGATTTTCAATGGGTTCAAAAAGTGATATCGCAATTATTGAGGAAAGAATAAAGACAGACCCATCTCTAAAACAATACTCCTACAGAGGAGTACCAGATATTAGAATCATATGTTTTAACCAGGTACCCGTTATGGCTATGCTAAGACTTCCTACTAAAAGATCTAATGGTACTGCCAACTTACACTCAGGAGCAATATGCACAGGTATAGATATTGGAACAGGTATAACAACCTACTCTATGCATAACAAACCTAATTCCATATTTAGTGATAACTACGAACTGATAGAATCAACATTGGATTTAAAAGAAAACAAACCTCTTAGTGGTATTCAGATTCCTTACTGGAATGATCTATTAGAGATTGCCCTAAAGTGCCAGAAAGCAAGTGGCTTAGGATACATTGGTGTAGATATAGCGCTAGATGCAGAGAAAGGTCCTGTTGTATTTGAAATAAATGCAAGACCAGGACTTGGTATACAGATTGCTAATCAGGCAGGATTGCGATGGAGACTTGAAAAGATTAAGGATATTAAGATAAAGGGAATTAAACATGGTATAAGGGTTGCAAAAAATCTCTTTGGTGGAGAGATAGAGGAAAATATAGAGGCTATTAGTGGAAGAAAAGTCTTAAATATTACTGAGAAGATATATGTATATGATAAGAGTGTTGATATTACAAAATTAAGAGATTCTAAAGATACAAAAAAAGAACATGTTAAAGCTTTCATGGATACCGGAGTACTCACTTCAAGAATAGACTCTAAACTAGCTAACCGTATTGGATATATTGATGCTCATAAATATTTTAACAAGTTAGATATTCCTAAAAGATTTGATACCTTTAAAGATGCACAGGAATATATTGATAGGTACGGAAAAGAGGTTTGTAGTAATACAGATATTAAGAGATTAGCAAAGATAGTAGAAGATGGTGAGATAAAGGTAAGACCAGTGTTTGATATATCAATAAAAATCTCTGATAAGGTAAAAACTACCGAATTTATTTCTACCCTCTCCTCTGATATTTTATACCCCATAACTATTGGTAGGTCTGATTTAATAGGATATCTAATTGATACAAGTAATACATTTTAATTTTGTAGTAATATATACATATGCCTAAATCATATGAAGAGTATTTAAAAGAAGCAGGAAATGTTCATTTAGCATATTACATAGAAGCTGCTGATATTTTAGATATTAAATACAGAGTAATAGTTCCAAGATTAATGGCTAAATTTCAAGCAAATGGTAAACATTGGTATATTATTAATACTGCTACACCACTTACAAACACTCCTAGTACAACAATTGCAAAAAGAAAGAATTTAACCAATACTGTTCTTTCTGATTTTAATATTCCTATTCCAAAGCAGGTATCTTTGAAAAATGAAGAGGAGGCAATCAAGTTTTTTAATGAGTATAAAGAGATTGTAATTAAACCCTCTCAACAGCTAGGTGGTATTGGTGTTACTCTACTTCCAAAAAATAAAGAGCAGGTAATTAATGCATATAACAGTGCATATAAAGTTTCAAAGGGTAAAGGTTTGAACAAAGTAATTGGAGAAACCTTTATCGAAGGAGAAAACTATAGGTTCCTTGTTCTAGGAAAGCGAGTAATTGGTATCGTAAGAAGAAAATCCGCCTTTGTTACCGGTAATGGAAAATATAGTATTGAGCAGTTAATAAAAACAAAAAATGTTCAACGAAAAAAGAATTTACTAAAACCGATATTAATTGACAATGAGGTAAATCAGAGATTAGAAAACTATGGTTTTAATCTTGAGTACATCCCCAAAGAAAATGAGGAGGTTATACTCAGATATAACTGTAATCTAACAACAGGAGGAACTACTCAGGAGTGCTTTGATCAAGCTCATCAATACTATAAAGATATTGCTATAAATGCTGTACACGCCATAGGTACTCAGTTTGGAGGTGTAGATATTATCACTCCTGATATTACTAAACCTGCTAAATGTGCTGTTAACGAAATAAACTATAACCCCGGTCTAAGACTTCACTATAAGGTAGATGAAGGAGAGGTTGTTAAGGTTGCAATTCCAATATTGGAATATATATCTAAAATTATCTAGCTTTAAATGATACAAACTATTCAAGGAATAAATTTAGAATCAGAGATATCAACAGTTAAGATTTCCCTTGATGGAGAGAATATTGGAGATATATCAACAATATTAGATAAAATAGGTTCGTTCCATCCAATATTCATACATCAATACTCCCTATCACCCACTCTGCTTACTATTCAATCAAAATTACCATTTCTTTGGAGAGAATCTGCTAATACATTTAACCAACTATCAAAGGAAGAAATTACATTAAAAAAGGCACAAGAATATATTATTGAGACACTGATTTCTAAAAGAATTAAATCAATGTCTACAATCTCCTCATTAGAATCATGTATTAAGAAAGGTATAGAGATTACCCCATACATACTTGAGAATACCAAGGTAGCTGATCCCAAAGATGGATATGATGGAGTATTTAACAGGTACTATGTACTTGGCTGTGGTAAGGGTAGCCAAGTAACAGGCTCCATTGCCTCTTCTAAAGATTCCCATATATCACAAAAGATTCAAAGAGATAAATGGTCAACAAACACATTAATTGAGAGATTTAATCTCCCAATGCCTAAGTGGGATACCCTTCCTAACAAAGAGTATTTAGAAAAGATTTGGGATTCTTTTGAAAAACCCGTTGTCATTAAACCCACCGGTTTAACAGCTGGAATGGGCGTTTCTGTTGGAATAGATACATTAGCGAAAGCAAAGGAAGCATTTGATTATGCAAAAGAAAAGGTTAATGGTAAGGATAGAAGTGCTTGGCAAAAGAAAATTATGATTGAAGAACAGATAAAAGGAGAGGATTATAGGCTCCTTGTTATCAATGGTAAGTTACAAATTGCAACAAAAAGAATTCCTGCTTTCATAATTGGAGATGGCGAAAATAATATAGAAGAGCTGATTGAGAAAGAAAATCTTGATCCAAGAAGAAATACCTCTAATCCCGCACATATATTAAAACCCATAGCAATTGACAGGCCACTTTTGGAATATATTAAAGATCAAGATCTTTCTTTAGAGTATGTACCCAAAAAGGATGAAAAGATTAACGTTAGAAAGGTAGCAAGTATGAGCCAAGGAGGTATCACAGAAGACTTTACAGATACTGTTGGGAAGGAAATAACAATACTAGTAGAAAGTATAGCCCAATCAATACATGCTTATGTACTAGGTGTAGATGTCATGTGTTTGGATATCTCAAAACCCCTTACAAAAGAGAATGGAGCCATACTTGAGATAAATACCATGCCAGAAGCCTACCTTAATTTCTATCCTGTTTTGGGCAAGCAGAGAGGGTATGTAGCAGATATCTATGTTAATGGATTACTATCTGAAAATACATGTAAGAGATTTGTTGTAATTGGTCAAAGTAAAGATAACCTACCTACTCAACTTCGAAGAAAGCGAATAATTAAAAAGGAAGAGAATGTTGGTGAGATTATCGAAGACCGATACTATATTAACAGCATTGAAATAAATAGAGGATTAGAGAAATACAGATCTGTTGAATCAATTAAATGTAATAGCTATCTTGATGTAATAATGCTTTACTTCAGAGATTGGAATGAGGTAAAAGAGTATGGATTAGGTTTTGATCATATAGATACTCTCTTTGTTATTAAAGACCAAAGTACCGTTCGAGATAATATGAAGATTGTAAAAAGATATAAACGAAAAGGTTTAATAAATAAAATTAAAGTAATACATTAATATGAAGTATCTAATATTAGATAAAAAACAAAGAGTAGAAAACAGTAATGAAGGAAATGTCGCAAGTGCAAATCTTCGTTTAATAGAAGAATTGAACAAAAAAAATACACCCTACTCTTTAGCATACTTCGATGAACTCGAATTCGGGTTCTTAAATGGTGAAACATTGATAAAAGTACAAGGGGAAGATCTTCGAAAATACAGTCATATCATATTCAGAGGACATGAATTACATAACGACATGCAGTATCACTTCAAAAGATACATCATTGACTATGTTGATCAATATAATGTAAACAATCCTGATTCCAAGATATTAGTACAAAATAGTAAAAGTATTAAGAAACTCCCT
The DNA here is from genome assembly GCA_964488325.1 of uncultured Candidatus Saccharibacteria bacterium. Classification (GTDB taxonomy): domain Bacteria; phylum Patescibacteriota; class Dojkabacteria; order SC72; family SC72; genus UBA2259. Next base: position 8,557 of record CAZAUH010000012.1, on the reverse strand, counting down.
TACTACAACAAAATCGCACTAGCCCTATTCTGTTCTCAAAACAATATCCCCTACTTTAATACCTACTTTAGAACAGATGGTAAATATTTAGAACAAAGAGATATGCTAAATGAGTATCCATTAATAATAAAAGACTACTCTGGAGCAAATAGATTGGAAAATATAGAGGGGAAAGAAAAAATAAAAAAGAATGTATTTAAGATAGATAATCCAAAAGGATATGAACAGGAATATCTAAAAGATTTAGATCTTACTCGTATGTTTATTCAAGAATTCTCGGATAGTGCTATAGACATGAGGCTATTTGTTAAACAGGGTAAAGTTATAGCTGGATGGAAAAGACATGCAAGCCAAGGTTTCATGACAGTGAACCATGGTATATATAGTATGTACAACGTTCCTGACCAAGAAGAAAAAATTCTTGCAGAGAATGTTGCACGGATTTTAGAAGCCGATTTTATCGCTGTTGATATCATGTTGACGAATGGGAAACCATTACTACAGGAAATAAGTTTACATCCAGGATTTAAGGCTTACGAGAATAAGATAAAGGGAGAACCTGTTAATATCGCAGAAGCAATAATTACATCCTTTAGTAATTAGATGCCAATTTTCTTAAATACCTGAAGCCACTCCTCTTTAGAGGGAATCATTTGAGCTTTTGGTATTAATCCATCATCAACCCATTCACATTGTGTTAAATCTATCTTCCCTGCATATAGCTTCTCATAAAGAGATTTGTCTTTCTCTAAAGCTTTCTTAACTTTTCTATATCCTCTGAAATAAACAACATCTTTACAATATATTCCTGGATAACTAGTATCCCCTAGTCCTCTTTTTACCCTATATGTTACATCAAAAGCTGTCTTTTTTGGAAGAACTCCTAACAAGCAGTTATACAGCTCTCTAAAAGTTAATACCTCACCAATATATATTGCCCATGTCATTGCAGCCTTCTCTTTTAACCATCCTAATGTAAGCAAACCCATATTTGATTCATTCCATGTTGCCAACCCCTCTTCAACATCAAGATAGTCAGGAAGATTGGCATTTGATAGTACACTAAACCCACTGTTAGAACCGTTAACTGATCTTAAAACATGAGTACCTACCTCATGTACTAAGGTTTTCTTCAATTTGAATTTTGACCTCTTAATATCAGGATCTATGAGAATACTTTTACTCTTAATTCCAACTTTAACACCATTCTTATGGATATTTGAAGACTGTTGTACTTTCCACCCATCTAATTTTAATTCTGAAAACACTTTATTAAAAATCTCTTCAACCTGATTATAGTTAAGAAAATCTTCATCTTTAATTACTGGGTACTTAACAAGATTATATTTATCAACCTTCCCCCTCAGTACCCTAGCTGAGTTTCTAAAAAGAAGAGGTGTTGGCTTACCATACTTTTTATATGATATCTCACTAACCAATTCATTATTACCAACTGCACTCATTAAATTATTTGAATCTTTCTTAGATTCAATTAATTGAATAAAAAAATCAGAAATACGAGGATCAACATCAGAGATCTCTTTTACCGATGATAGCTTTTTAAATACATCTGAATTATTATTCTTAACTTTTTTATAAAGAAACCGAGGATTATATGTATCTGAGTTAAAGAATTTCTCCTTCTCCTCTTTTAAATTTATAGGTGTAAATACTAACCCTATAGGGATTTTCAAGCTTGAAAGTAGTAATGATACCTCATCTAATTTCATTGACGATTTATTTGATTTAGAAAAAATATTCATTTAAGTAATAGACTTATTAAAACTAAAAGATCTCTGCCCACTATCAATTAACTCTAACGCAATTCCTGTACCCTTTGCAACACAATACATAGGCTCATCCGCAACATACGCCGGAACCCCTATAGCTTTTGTAAGTAATTTGTCTAAATTTCTTAACTTAGATGTACCACCACTCATTGCCATCCCCCTATCCATTATATCCGCAGAAAGTTCAGGTGGAGTTTTCTCTAATACTCCCTTAATACTATTAATAATACTTAGGAGAGGTCTTTTAACAGCAGCCGCTATATCATTTGAGTCCACAGTGATAGCTTTAGGAAGACCTGCTCCAAAGTCCCTACCTCTTACCTCCATACTCTTTGGATTCTTAACATCTATTGCAGACCCTATCTTAATCTTAATATTCTCTGCAGTCTGCTCCCCTATTAATACACCCTTCTTCTTTTTCATATAGTTGATAATTGCATCATTAATTGCATCACCAGCGATTCTTAGAGAATCATACTCAACTATCCCATCTAGGGACATTACAGCTATCTCGGCAGTTCCTCCACCAAGATTCACAATCATATTCCCAGAAGATGTCTCTATTGGTAAACCTGCTCCCAGAGCTGCTAAAAGTGGTTCAGGAAGCATTGTTATCTCCCTAACCCCTGCATTTGTTGCTGCTTTAATTACCGCTCTTTGTTCAACAGTAGTAATTCCTGCCGGTACACTAATTACTACATCTGGTTTGAAAAATCTTGATTTACCAAGAGCTTTGTTCAAAAAATATTTTAATAGGGCTTCTGTAATCCTTGAATCTGCTATTACACCATTCCTTAAGGGTCTTTTAGCTATAATATTGTCTGGCGTTTTACCAATCATCTTCTTTGCTTCGGAACCCACGGCTATCACCTTAAAAGTGTTTACATCTATTGCAACAACAGTTGGTTCAACAAAGGCTATACCCTCTCCCTGAACAAACACTACTGAGTTTGCAGTCCCTAAATCTATTCCTATTTTCTTTCCTAACATGACAAGATTATACCAATAAAATTGGTATCACGATATGATATACTAGATTTATGACGAGGAAAGGTGATTACAATAAGAGGCTCTTCTCATTAATATCCATACTTGCATCTATATTTGTATATACCGGTGCAATAGCGATATATTTTTATGCAAATGGCTGGAGATTAGGAGATACAAGTCAACCTTTTATTAAAACAGGTGTAATAACAGTAGAGTCAGAACCGTTTTTGGCAAATCTCTATGTAAACGGAAAGGAGAAGGGAAAAACTCCAAAAAGTGTTAGCTTACCTATTGGAGTTTACGATGTTTCTTTATACAAAAGTGGGTATGTGCAGTGGAAGAAAAATGTAGAGATAAAGGAACAGAAATCTACTCCTGTCTATCCTTGGTTAATTAAAGAAAAGATTGCGAAGCAGGAAAACTTTTTACTACAGGGCAAGAAATATATTAACAGTTGGATTAACGAATATGAAAGTCATATATATTTTCTAGCTAATGAATTTTTACCTGAAACTCTAGTATATAGGTACTCACTATACAGATTTGATACAAACACAGCCTTCTGGGATATGGCTTCAAATCCAAGAGTTGTCCTCGCATTTGATTTACCAGCTGAGCCAAATATTGAGATGTTACTATCTCCTAATGGTCTATTCGGAGTATTAACTATTATTGATTCTACTGCCACTAAGTACTATCTTTTAGATTCAACAAAGAGTTCTAGCCTTGATACCTTAACAGAATTGAATCTCTCCGTGTTCTCCTCTTACAGTATGACTTGGTCAAAGAATAACCAATATTTGGTATTTGAATCTAGTCAAGATTTAATATCTTTTGATATTACTAAACAAACAAGATATCTACTAATAAAAAAGGTGGAAGGCAATGATTACATCTGGAGTACAGATCAACAGGGTTTCTTTTACCGAATTGAGGCTAATCCAGAGTATCAACTAGATGATGTTAATTCATATATCTTAGTTCAACAACAGATGGACGGATCTACACCGAATACCATTATTAACGATCTCTTCTTTCAAAAAAATCAAGACTATATTTTAAAATACATGCAAGATACAGGTGACGGAAAGTATCTTCCATTCTCCAACTCTCCCGAAAGCACTAAAAGCGTTGGAAAGATCAAGGGCTTTTTTGTTAATCAAGAGGCTAAGGGCGTATTCATTCAAACAGATATCTCTTCATATTGGTACAGTATTAATGACAGAAAATACTATTTAGTATCACCCTACTTTTCTGAATTAATAAAATTTTCTAAAGACAACTTTAAATTCATTTTTAAGGATATTCAAGGATATAGTGTGTTTACATTTGAAAAAGAAAATGGAGATCATACAGCACAAATTGGAGCTAAGAGAATTGATGGCTTAGATAAGAATATTTCCAATGTTAATTGGCTATTTAATTCCCTAAATATTTCATACATTCAAGATAAAACAATGTATATTGCTGATAAGGAGGGAGAAAATAAAACAAAGATATTAGATAGTACAGATACAAATATATATCAAACTATTACACCCTCCGGAGAAAAGATTGTAACACTTTCTTTAGGACAGGCAACAGATGGTGGCATTAGGGATATCTCTATCAGTTCATACCTAATTCACTAAGTTGCTTTCTTTTTTATCTGCACTTTCTCTGTAGCATAGAAATTCTTTTTAAATCCCCTACCTAACATCATCTCTGTATGAGCCTGAAGATATGGAATAAAACCAAAACTTAACATCTGTACAGCTATTAATACTACCTCACCGAAATCTAATAGATTCCTCCATAGTGGCCAATCTTTTGGAATAGGAATCAGTTTTCTTCTGTAATATATTAAAAACCCATTACATACAATTAGAAGACTAAGTAGAAAACTCATTGCAGTTGGCAAATTATATGCAGCTGAGCTGTATGCGTAGTCATTACTGAATACACCTAATAAATCGAGACCGATAGTCATAAGATACACCACTGTAAAGAAGAGAATATAGTTTTTTACCATAGCCCAAACCATGTGTAATTTCCAATTAATAGGTATATCTTTGGTATAGATTAGAGCCGCTAGTGTTGTTGGGAATATAATAATCCCCCACCCCCATCTGTGTTGCTGTTTATAAAATGATTTATAAGATTTAATCATAGTCTCATTCTCAACTGCATCACTATTGCTTGGAAGATATACCTCTTCCCCTTTGAAATTACCCTTGTATCTAACTACTGCATTCCAAAAGAATGTTGTATCATCAATTCCTAACTCAGGATCCCAGTAATGTACCTCTTTTAATGTCTTTAGATTAACTACATATGAAGAAAAAGATGCTTTAGAACTAAATACGCTATTTGAAAAAGGTATGGTTTCATACTTCTCTGTTGTCCAGTTATGTATTGTAACAAGAGTAAGCATTGTAGATTGCACCCTTATTAATACAGGTACTCTCCATATATTGTTATTTAGTGTATATACAGCACTTGTATAGTATTTTTGGTCTGGTAATTCTACAGTTAAATATTTATAAGTAATAGCCGATAGATATTTAGGATGTGGTCTTAAATCACAATCACAAGTAATTAACATATAGTTATGTATGTCCTCTCCCTCCTTCTCTAACTTCTTAACATAATTTCTCATCGCCCAATTAATATTCGCACCCTTAACACCAGCCGCCTCGCCCTCTATACCTGATGGATGTACGTGATACTCCATACTTGCAAATATATCACCATATTTCTCTTTAAGAATATTAAAGTTCGGAATTTGAATATCTTCTGCCGTTTTTTCCTCCATAGCAACAATAACATGAATCTTTTTAGCCCCGATATCACTTTTACTCCAAGCTTCGAAAGAGGGTTCTAATACGTCCAACCCTTCTTTGTATACAGGACATAGATATATATATTTAAGTTTCTCATACCTCTCCCTATCTACTTCGTTAATCTTTGAAATGAAGTCTGTTTTCATATCCCTTTCCATTCGTTTAACACCTACAGCAACACCAACAACAAATTTAATCCCCCTATATACCCAATAGATGATAAGGTAGGAGATATAGAAGACAAAAACGTCTTCCCATCCAAAAATTGCAAATATCAATGGAGATAGAACAAAAAACCAAATTAAACTACCAGGAATCATCTCCAATACCCTTCTTAACCATTTCGGTGTCTGCAATGGGTATCCATCCTTTCTATCTGGTGGTTTGAGTTGATCTACTGTAACTTTCTCTTCCATAGTTTTATGTATATATATGAAATATTTATGAATGCACCCGACCGGAGTCGAACCAGCAACCTACGCGTTAGGAGTGCGTTGCTCTATCCAATGTTGAGCTACGGGTGCAGACCCCCAATTATACCACTTCCTTGATGCAAAAATGAGTGTAAATATGGGCTTAAAAGAATCTAATTCGTGGTATAATGTGAGTTGCTATGAACCAAGAATATATTAAAATTAGAGGAGCTAGAGAGCATAATCTAAAAAACATCTCTTTAGATATACCTAAAAACAAATTAGTTGTACTTACAGGAGTATCTGGAAGTGGAAAATCTTCTTTAGCATTTGATACTCTTTACGCAGAAGGACAAAGAAGATATGTAGAGTCACTATCTTCATATGCTAGGCAGTTTCTTGGACTATTACACAAACCTGATGTAGATTCTATCACTGGTTTATCTCCAGCGATATCAATTGATCAAAAAACAACCGGTTCAAACCCTCGTTCAACAGTCGGTACTATTACAGAAATATATGGATATCTAAGACTTCTTTTCGGACATATTGGACAAGCATACTGTCCAAACTGTGGAGAGAAGATATCTCAACAGAGTATTCAACAAATATATGAACAGATTCTTGGCTTAATTAAAAAAGAGAAAGAAAATTTTCAACTACTTTCACCATTGATAAAAAATAGAAAGGGCGAGTACAAGGCCCTACTTTCAAAACTTCATATAAAAGGTTTTGCAAGAGTCGTAATAGATGGAAATATATATCATTTAGATGACCTTGAAGATATTAAATTTGATTCAAATGTTAAACACACTATTGATTTAGTAGTAGACAGATTAGGCTTTAAGATGCTTATTGATAATAAAGAAGGATTTAGAAAAAGGGTAATGGATTCTATTGAATTAGCAACATCTCTTTCAGATGGAGAGATAAAGATATTAATTGATAAAAAAGAATATTTTTTCTCTGAAAATAATACATGTTTTAATTGTCAAATATCATATCCAAAGATTACACCAGCATCCTTTTCATTCAATGCACCAGAGGGTGCATGTAGTAAATGCTCTGGATTGGGAGTAATTAACGAAATAGATATATCCAAAACATATAACCCTACTCTCACAATTAAAGAGGGTGGAATATTTCCATGGGGTAATAGAACAACAAAAGATTCTTGGACAAGTAGAATGTTAGAAAGTGTTGCAAAAGAACATGATTTTGATCTTCAAACCCCTATTGGTAAATATCCTAAGGACATCTTTGATTTAATATTTTTTGGTAATGGAGTAAAAGATTTTTATAAAATACGATATACAAATAGATTTGGTAAGGAAAGAATATACGATATAACATACGAAGGTGTAGTTAAAGAGATAGAGAGATTGTATAAAGAAACAGATTCTGATTTCAGAAAGATAGAGATGGAAAGATATATGACAGAAAGTATATGTGATAGCTGCAATGGTAATAGACTAAAGCCTTACTCACTTGCGGTTAAGGTTGGTAAATACAACATTATTGAAATGGCTAATCTACCAATTGATATGTTAATAACTTATTTACAAGATATCCCTCTACAGGGAAATAGCAAAGAGATAGCAAAACCAATCTTAAAAGAGATTAATAGTAGGTTACAATTCTTAGTCAATGTTGGATTAAATTACATTACTCTTTCAAGAAAAGCTACTACTCTCTCAGGAGGTGAATCACAAAGAATAAGATTGGCTTCTCAAATTGGTACAGGATTAACAGGAGTACTTTATGTACTTGATGAGCCCTCTATTGGTCTTCACCCTAAAGATGTAGATAAGCTACTACTTTCCATTGAGTCCTTAAGAGATACAGGAAACAGCATAATTGTCGTTGAACATGATGAAGAAACAATGCAAAGAGCTGATTGGATTGTAGATATAGGTCCTTATGCAGGAGAACATGGTGGCGTTGTAGTTGCTCAAGGCACAATAGATGATATTAAAAAATCAGATTCACTTACAGCCAAATATCTTAATAAGCAGATGAATGTTGGAGAAAATATTAACCTTGATTTAATTTATCCAAATATTAAAGATAATAGAAAGATATCATTAATAAATGTTAAAACAAATAATCTAAAGAATATTACGTTAGATATACCCCTTAATACCTTCACCTGTATTACGGGTGTATCTGGTAGTGGCAAATCCTCATTAATTAATGATACCTTGTATCCTGCTTTAATGAATAAAAAAATGAATGGGAAACAATTAGAAGGAGTGTATGAAGATATTACTGGACTTGAAAATATTGACAAAGTTATCGGTATTGATCAAAAGCCAATTGGAAGAACACCAAGATCCAATCCCGCAACATATACAGGTATGTTTACTTACATTAGAGAACTTTTCTCACAAACCCAAGAAGCTCGCGCAAGAGGATATAAGAGTGGACGATTTAGTTTTAATGTTAAGGGCGGAAGATGTGAGAAATGTAAGGGAGATGGAGAGATAAAAGTTGAGATGCAATTTCTTCCAGATATGTATATTACATGTGACCAATGTAATGG
>CAZAUH010000011.1:0-15093 GCA_964488325.1 uncultured Candidatus Saccharibacteria bacterium | reverse complement strand
TAGATTCTATCAGCTTTGTGTATGTATTTGTCAAAAATAGGTTTCTATTGTATAATGTCAACGTTTTTTAATATTTAATAAAAACAAAAAATGGCAATATACATAAGAGAAAGTAAGAGAACAGAATGGTGTCCCGATTGTTCCGATGAGAAAGAGGCACGAATATTGATGAACCTTGGATTTGGAAATCAAGATCCAAATCGTATTGCAGAAAGACGATTTGCAGGTACAGTTAACTCAACTGCTAGGATGTTAGCTATGCTTGAAACTGATAAGTTAACTGCAGAAGATTTTTATCAAGGGGTATCTAAGAATGCCGAACATATAGGAATATCTGAAGAGGAACTATTAGATTTAGCTGCACAAAAATTAGCAGAGAAAGAAAACGAAGCTTAATAGATAAAGGTTTTCTTAATCAATTTGACCATCTAATATTTTTAGTCTACAATGTAATTCCAAGTAGATAACAAAAAATATTAATGAATATTACTTGGAAAAACACGTCTTTTGGTCAGATAAATACCCCCTACTCTTCAGCTCCAACAAATTTCAAAGTGTATAAAGCAGATTCAGAGATTAATATCTATGTTATTCAGTCTGAAGAAACTAAATCCCTTATTATAGCTCACGAAAAAGATGGAAAACTAATTCCAGCTAGATTGCATCTAGGTATGGAAAGAGCTAAAGAGCTCTGCTCTGCTACATTCACTATTGCAAGTACAGATGAATTTAAAAAAGCAATAAATCATAAATATACGCCAAACAAAGAAGCTATCAGTGCAATGTTAATTAGAGAACCTATTTCACAATCCCCCTTTATTAATACATACTTAGGAAGTGGATTTGAATCAAGATTGTACGGAGTACTAGATGTTCACCATGTAGAGGACAAAGATGGAATAAAGGGACTTAGTGGGAAGGTATGTACATACAGAATAGATATACCCCAAGAGAAATCAGATGAGATACATAGAGATATTAAATTAGGAATACTTTACGATTCTATAGCTGGTGGAAGAAATCTAATAGCAGCTATAGATAACCTTAAGAACAGGTTTAAGAATATTGAGAAGTTTGTAATTCTTTCTGTATACGCATCATACCAAGGATCAAAAAGAATATATGAAAGATGTAATGAGTTAGGTGTTAAATGCGAATTCTTCTGTATGCATGAATTACTTAATGCAAGTCCACTAAACGAGTATGACTGCTTCTACCCGTTATGGAACATATGTAAAGAGGATGAAGATATACTTAAAACTTTTTATAAAGAAAAGTTTAGAAAAATATGTTTAGGTGGAGATTGGAGTGCAAATACACTAGGGTACGAACAGGCAGAGAGTGTATTTAAAAAACAGATGGAGGATTTAGGCTTAAGCGAATTTTTTAACAAGATATCTTAAGGAAGAAATAGAGATATCTAAACCAGAGTTACCATTTTGGTCTGAAAAACGTGAATTGTGTAAAAAATAATTCACATTTTTTAAATAAAGTTCCATATTATTAAAATCCTCTGATAATCTCTTTTGTATCTGTTGTTCATTTTCCCCACCCCTTTTTAAAATAGAGGTATAAACCTGTTCCCATGAGTCAGGCAATACACCAACTGAGATAGGTTGAAAACCGTATTTTGGCAAAAGATTAGAAAGTGTAATTGCTCCATTAATATCTACCCTTGCAACCGGTACACCCCTCCCCTCCCTTAAAAGGGAAGACTTAGGCAAACCATACAGAAAACCGTAGTGAACATCATTTTCTATTAGGGTATACTCCTTTATTAATGACTTAAAATATTCATCCTCTGTTTCATTTTTCAATCTTTGCCTCATCCATATATATGCATTTTCTGGTTCACAATCGGCTATCCTTCTTCCTCTTGATGTAGCAGTTACAACATGATAGACGTCATTTGAAGATAGTAATGGAGAAAGAACACAATCTTTTCCGCTCCCAGATAAGCCTGTTAAAACTATTACAACTCTTCTGTTAATATCTTTTTCAATGGGGATATTTATATAAAGCCCTGGATATTCCATCTCCAAATTCTCATAAACACTCTTAATTGGATATTGAATATCAAGATTCTTTAAATCTATTTTTTCTTCTTTTTCAAACATATCCTATTTTATATATATTCTAAAGACATAGCTTTTCTAATCTGTATAATAGTTTCTTTTGCATTTTGTTTAGCAATACTTTTTCCTTTATCAATAATATCTTGAACATAGGAATCTGATATCTTTGATTTTTTGCTTTGAAAATCTTGTAGATATCTCTCTAATGCAATACTAATTACACTCTTTAATTCCCCCATTACATTCTCTCCATTCATATGTTTATCCATAATGTCATCAATTTTCTTTTTCTCATCATCGTTTGATATAAACTTACCAATAGATACAAGAGAATCTAATGAGTCGGACATCTCTTTAGCAAATGCTGTTTGTGCTTTCTTAATCTTTGCTAATGAGATGTCAATAGGATCATCAAGTAAAATAGCTCCTGATGGAATACTCTTACTCATCTTACCCTCCCCATTTAACGACTTTATCCTTACAGGTTTACCTAATGAGAGAACATTTGGAATAGGGATAGTTTCACCATATACCTTGTTAAACTTCCTTGCTAAATATCTTGCCATCTCTACATGAGCAACCTGATCCTCACCAACTGGGACATATTTAGACTTTTGAAGTAAGATGTCTGAGCTCATCATAATAGGATACATAGCTAAAAGGAGTGATGCATTAGAAACATCCATCTCTTTTTTAATCTTTTCTTTAAGAGTTGGAACTCGAAGTAGTTCAGAAATTGTTACTAATCTAGAAAGATATAGATTTAATTCTGATATCTCCTCAATTAACTGAGATTGTACAAAAATATCACAACTATCTGGATTCAAACCAAGAGCTATGTAATCTTTAACAACATCTAAAACATATCTTTGAGTGTCTTTTGGCTCTGCATCAGTTAAGGCATGTAAATCTGCAACAAAAACCATAGGCCTCCCTATCTCTTTTTCATTTTGTAAAGTTACAATAGTGTGAACAGAACCGATAACATTCGCAATCGTTAGACCACCACTTGGCCTTATACCTGTAAACACATCTACTTTGTACTCAATGTTTTTCATATATTTAAAATACAATTAACTTCTCTAATTATACACTATCATATGCTAGATAATATATAATTGAGAAGAATGAATATACAGGATTTTAAAAACTTAAAACAGATACATGAATATTTTGCAGTACATAATACATGTAAATTAAAAAATACTGCTACACAACCAGTGTATGAAATACAACCACCTAAATCAGGAATTGTCTTTATAGGGGAAGCACCTGGAAGAAATGAAGATTTACAGGGGAGACCCTTTGTTGGAGCTGCTGGTAAATTCTTAGATGAACTACTTAGAGGTATAGGATATACAAGAGAGGATGTATATGTAACAAATGTTGTTAAGTATAGACCTCCAGACAATAGAGACCCCTTACCCGAAGAAAAAAAGGCTTGTAGAGTATGGGTTAATGCTGAATTAATATTTCTTAAACCGAAGGTAATAATACCGTTGGGAAGACATGCCTTAGAGTCCTTTATTCCAAACCAACAGATTTCATTAGTACATGGGAAGGCGTATACACATAGTAGTGGTATTCCTGTTTTTGCAATGTATCATCCTGCAGCTGCTTTGTATAATCCAAATTTGAGACAGATATTAGCTAAAGATTTTCAAATTTTAAAAGATTTTCTTGATGGGAAGATATCTTCTCAAGAAACAGGAAATCTGGTTTCTGAGGAAGAAGTTAATCAAAAAGAGAAACAAACTGTAATAGATGAGATATTAAAAATGTAATCCCTATCCTGACCAACCAACATCATAGAAAATTTTCTCTGCTGCTGTTTCATACTCTGATATCTCCGTTGGATTAAACCAAAGTCCAATCTCCCTTTGGGCATTTTCTACACTATCTGATGCATGAAGCATAGATCTAGTTACTCTACCCTGTTCATCTGCAAGAGCAAAGGAATCTAATGAAAAATCTGCTCGAATTGTACCTACATCTCCATCTGCAGGACTAGTACTACCCAACATTTTTCTTACACCTGAAATAACACCAAAACCTTGAAGAACAATAGCTAAAACTGGACCACATGTTAAATAGTTAATATTTGATTCTCTAATCCATTTCCCTCTTTCTAACGAATTCCAATTTGATGTGTCCTCACCTCTTGCTTCTGCTCCTTTCTTTGCTTTATCCCCTGTTTCCTTTAGGTACTTGGGGTCATCTTCATAGTGTTTACCTACCAACTCTCTACTTGGTATTAACATTTTCATTCCAACCAACTTAAAACCCTTTCTCTCAAACCTACTCACTATCTCTCCAACTATCTGTCTTTGTAATACATCTGGCTTAAATATTACCAAAGTCTTTTCCTTGTTCTTAGCTAGCATATTGGTATTACTTAAATTAATTAGCTATTTTACCATATATTTTAAGTATGTAAGGTATAATATGGGAATGGAAAGAATATATGACACAATAATAATAGGAGGAGGAGCAGCAGGGTTAATCTCTGCTGTTGAATGTAAAAGACTTGGACAGAATATTCTAGTTATTGAAAGAAATAACAGACCAGGAAAGAAAATCGCTATCACAGGAAAGGGTAGATGCAATGTTACAACTAACAATCATGACTTAAAGGATTTAATATCCAAATACCAACGTAATGGAAAATTCCTGTATGGTGCTTTCTCGAGATTTACTGTAAAGGATACAATTGATTACTTTGAAAAAACTCTAAAAGTAAAATTAAAAATAGAAAGGGGTAATAGAGTATTTCCTAAAAGTGATAATGCTGTAGACATAATATATGCACTACAGAAAGAAGTTTTAGAAGACATATTACCTAATACCTCTGTACTAAGTTTCAAAACAGATGGAAATAAAATCATATCAGTTATTACATACAAAGGGGAATTTAGCGCTAAAAGATACATATTAGCAACGGGAGGGAAATCATATCCAATTACAGGTTCAAATGGAGATGGATACACTTTAGCACAATCAGTTGGACATACGATTACCGAACCTAAACCTGCACTAGTACCAATAATATGTAAAGAAAGATGGATAAAGAAGATAGAGGGGCTATCCTTAATTAATGTTCGCATTACTGCATATCAAGAAGAAAAGAAAATTGTAAGTAAATTTGGAGAAGCCATATTTACACATGAAGGTATGAGTGGTCCAATAATCATAGATATGTCTAGATATGTTGGAGATGCTTTAGAAAAAGGTTCTGTGCAGTTAAGTATTGATTTCAAGCCTGCATTGAGTAAAGAGACTCTTGATAAAAGAGTAATTTCTGATTTCCATATTTTAAGAAATAAGGTGTTTAAAAATTCTTTAAAAAAGCTATTACCTTCATCTTTAATTCCTATTATTGTTCAATTAAGTGGTATTGATCCAGAGAAAAAGGTTGCTGAGATATCAAAAGTCGAAAGATTAAAATTAGTCTATCTATTAAAAGATCTTAGATTAAATGTATTAAAACTAGACTCATGGGATAAAGCAATTGTAACAGCAGGTGGAATAAATATTAAAGAGATTGACCCTACTACAATGAAATCAAAAATAGTTGAAAACCTATACTTCGCTGGAGAAATGATTGATGCATATGGACCAACTGGTGGGTATAACCTGCAGATATGTTGGAGTACAGGTATTTTAGCTGCGAGATCTTAAATATGGAAAATTTCAAAGAAATATTTCAAAAGATAGAGGGTATAAAAGTATGGAGAGAGAACTCTCTTCAAACAATTTTAAAGAAATATCCCAAAGAGGGTAAAGGGCTATACAGACATGATGAATTGGTAAAAGAGTATAAAAGGTTGGTAGAAAAGAAAGAGTTTTTACCACATAAAATAGTTGAAGAAAGGATAAGGATGAAACCAACTAGAACCCAATCTGGAGTAGCTACAGTAACCGTCCTTATGAAGCCCTTTACATGCCCAGGTAAGTGTATCTTCTGTCCTAATGAACTCAATATGCCAAAATCATATATAGCATCAGAACCGGGTGCTCAGAGAGCTCTGAAGAATAACTTTGATCCATATCTGCAGACATACAATAGGATAAAAGCATTACAAAACATTGGACATAAAACAGATAAGATAGAGTTAATTATTCTTGGTGGCACATGTTCTGTATATCCAGAAATGTATCTCATCTGGTTTGTAAAAAGATGTTTTGATGCTATGAACAGTTTTGGTAATAATCAATATACTAAAGATAGTGGAATTGAGAATATATCATGGGAAGAGTTATATAAAGCTCAAGAGATTAATGAAACAACAGTCTGTAGAAATGTAGGATTAGTTCTAGAGACAAGACCTGATTACATTACACCAGATGAGGTAATCCGACTTAGAAAATTAGGAGCTACAAAAATACAGATAGGTATACAAAGTTTAGATGATAAGATTCTAAAATTAAATATGAGAGGACATGGTGTAAAGGAGAGTAAAAAAGCTTTTGAATTACTTAGGTTAGCAGGTTTTAAAATACATGCCCATTGGATGCCTAATCTATACGGTTCTACTGTTAAGAAAGACATTAAAGATTTTAAGAAACTTTGGGATAAAGATTTTCAACCAGATGAATTAAAAATATATCCTACATCCGTAATTAAAAACACACTTTTAGAAAGATATTTTAATGAAGGTAAATACACACCATTTACCCATGAGCAGTTACTTGAGCTGTTTGTACATATTCTCCCTACTACACCAAGATATGTAAGATTAACCAGAATTGTAAGAGATATACCCTCAGATGAAATATTAGCTGGTAACAAGAGTAGTAACTTTAGACAGATAGCAGAGGAAGAAATATTAAAAAGGGGAAAAAGAATTGAGGATATTCGAAGTAGAGAGATTAAGGATGAGAGTATTACATGGGATGATATCGAACTAGAAATAATTAATTATGATACTTCCGTTTCAAAAGAGTATTTCATATCTTACAAAACAAAGGGAACTGATAAGATATGCTCTTTTTTAAGATTATCTATTCCTAAGAAAGAAACATACATTGAGGAATTAAAAGATTCTTCAATAATAAGAGAGGTACATGTATATGGGAATGTTGTTAATATAGGGAAAGAGGGTCTTGGAGACTCTCAACATTTAGGTTTAGGGAAAAAGATGCTTGAAATAGCAAGAGATATATCACAGAAAGAAGGATACAAAAAAATCTCAGTTATCTCAGCAATAGGTACAAGACAGTACTACAAAGAAAGAGGTTTTATTCAAAACTCCCTATATATGTTAAAGAAGACCTAACTGTTCTATCCTTAATTCGAAATTTTCACTATCCTCAAGTACCTTACAGTAATTTGTACCAGAATCTGATCCATTAAATACTAAATAACCACTCACATTTTCTCCTAATTTACTTACATCAAATGTACAGTATGTTGCAATAATGGTTTCTGGATCAGATATTCTTGATTCCAAGTTTGGAAGTATCCCATATACAAAGATAGTTCTAAATGCTTCATATCCACCAACTGTAATAGTAGGTTCTTTTTGATAAAGTATGCTACCAGACTGTCCTGCTTGTACATATGTTCCATTCTCAAAAACAATTTCGTACTCTACACCTCCTACGGTTAAAGTCTTTAATGGGTATTTCGCTTCTGAAGAGTAATATCCTGTCATAGTTGCTTCATCTTTAAAATATGCTAATCCGTATGACAATTGACATTGATCATCTCCATTTTCTTCCCATACTAAAATGTCTGGATTAGCCTGTGTAACAGCATGGTATTCAACATCTTCACACTCTGCAATTGGTAATTTAACATACAACATTTTTCCATTCTCTTGATCTATGAAAAAATCACGATACTGAAGTGTAGACTCTTCATCCTCATCTACAATTTCTTCCTCTTCTTCACCATTATCTTCTTTAATATAGTTGTCGTATACATAGTAACCTCCTACTCCAATTATTAATACTAAAAGTATTAATACAATTGTTATAAAGGCTTTACTTTTCTTTTCTTGGGGTTCGGTTTCTTGGCCCATATTCATATCTTCTGATGGAACAAAATCTTCTTGTTCAATAGAGGATATTAATTCTGATAATGGTTTTTCTTCTGTACTCATAATACTATTCCTATTAAATTATCCTAATACATTGTAGATAAAAGAGTATACTTTGTCCATATAAAAAGAATCAAAGTCAAGCCTCAATATAAAGATTCCAAGAATTGTGCAAGAATATATTAAGAGTCAATATTATTCGGTATTACCTCTACTATTTTATCAAAGAGTTCTGAGTTATTAATTATCTTAATTTCTTTTTTCCCTTTAATATAAACTATTTGGCTATGACTGCCTTCTAATAATTCTCCTTTATCACTTTTTTTTATATTCTTTTCTAAAAAATCTTTTATACTATTAACTTTTGTAGAATCCAATTTAATTTTATATACATTTGTATCAAAATCATAGTGCATCACATCAAAATCTCCATATTTATGTTTCGGAATAATATTATGATTGCGATTAATAATTACTTTCACAAATGTTCCATCATTGTAAAGATAATATTTTTTTTGACCACCTGTATAAGACCCCTCGGCCCTCTCTAACGATAAAAATGGCATAGAATAATCTAAAGAATATCTTCGTATTTCCCCTTCTCTTTCCATATCTCTATACTTATTTCTCTTTTGAATGCTTTTATCTTCCATTAATAAATATGCTTGAATTTAATTGTATAAAAAATTGTAGCAAATAATTAACTTGTGTTCAATCAACATAAACTATTCTAATAATATTTTTTAGGAAAATGGGTGTACAGGGGCTCGAACCCTGAACCTAACGGTTAAGAGCCGTTTGCTCTACCAATTGAGCTATACACCCATATTTAACCACAGAATTATACAATAGAATACATATTTATCAATACATACCCTCTTTTTTTAATTTCGATACCACTATATCTTTTAATATCCACTGTTCATTTTTCTCAACCAAAATTTCACTATCCCCCTCTATACTCTCCACCTTATAACCGGTATCTAACACCTCTAACCTATATCTACCACTCCCTACTAACATTCTATATCTACCTCTCATATCAGTTACCCTCTTTAAGACAAGCTTTTCAAATTCTAATTCCCTTAATCCTACTACTACACCACCAATAGGATTACCATCTAAATCTTTCACTATTCCATATCTTCCTTTCTTTGCGAAGATATTTCTCACTAAGAAGAAAAATGATGGAATGTACAATGCGAGTACTAATAGTGTTAACCAATATGGGTTATTAGTATATAGATATATTGCTAATATTAAACCAATGATAAAGAGTAGGACATGCAATATGTTTACAATTACTTTTATTCTTCCCCACAGTATCTCTCTCCATATTCTAAATTTAGATACCTCTACTGGGTCAAGTGGAATTGCATAGTTAATTTCCATTTCATCACTAATTTCAAAATATTCCCCGTGATATACATTTGTTAAAGGATAGTCCTCCTTACCAAAGATAATGGTTGATGGATATATATAGTTTTGAGCTCTAACCAATATCTTGTATTTACCCGGTTTTAATCTTGCAGAGAAATATCCCTTTGAATCAGTAACATCAGACCAAACAATCTTCCCATTCTCATCATATATTCTAATAATAGCTTGAGGTATTGGATCCTTTGTTAATGAATCATATACATATCCTAAAGGTTTCGCACCAACTCTAAATCCTAACCACGATAATAGATTTATTATTAATTGCAAAAGAACATATGGTAGATTTAACAAACTACCAATTGTAATTAAGAGTGCCGTTCCAACTGTAATTAAACTTGTTGTAGTAGTAATTGTTTCTAAAGTAACAGGATTTAACTTTCCGACAGTATTATCCAATGTCTCATTTATATCCTCAATTGTCTTTTCTATCTGATCGATAATGGGAGGGTTAGTTGGTATAACCTCTCCCTTAGGAATATTTAAATATATATTACATACTCTAGAGATATTACCTGCAGCATCTATTGCTTCTACACAAAACTCATACCTTTCTTTTAAGTATGCACCTGACACCCTCTCTAAGTCACCTAGACGAACATTAACGATAAGGTTATCTCCCTCCATATGGTAATCAGTTACACATGTATTTGTTTGTCCTGAACCCTTAACACATAAAAAGATTGCACTCTCTAATTGAAGATTGTCTGTTACTTTAAAAACCATCTGAACAGTATCACTTGAGTTCCACTCTACTGTATTATTTTCACCTACATCACCAATACTTACAGTCTCAATTACAGGAGGTTGTGCATCTTGAACACTAAACACAGTACTAGACCAAGCACTAACTCCTCCTGAAGAGTTTCTGGCCTTTACACGATAGAAGTACATCTTACCATCCTCTAGATTGTTAAACTGATATGAGGAGTTGCCTGTCCATCCAGAGCTTGCCTCTACAATATTAAAATTCGGATCTTCACTTACCTCAATATAGTATTCATATCCCGCTCCCAAGTTATTCCAAAGCAGGGTATTGCTTGTTCCTTTGGTATAGTATGGTTCTGGAAGAAAAGTTGGAACAGCAACAGGCACTACATACAAGGTTCTACAGTTTTGAATGTTAATATCATAACTTAATGTTGTATCTATAGCACAAACAAGATAGGTCCCTGGGGTATTTGAATATACGCTACCTGTAGTTTTACCAGTAGAATCAGTTACTGACGTAGGTTGAGTAATGTTTAAACTAGGAGAAACAATAACTACAGTTCTACCAGAGATACCAGTTCCAGATGGTGTAAGTATCCTAATAGTGACAGTACTTGGTTGATATATTTCAACAGTGATAGGATTCAAATTAACAGTAGAATATATGTCTACAGTAATCCTGCCCTCAACTGTTACCATTTCAGTTTCTACAGGTGTAAATGTCTGTGCATATATAGAAAATGTACAAAAGAAAAACGATATTAAAATTGTAAGTAAGGCAGTTTTTAATTTCATTTTTATATCTCTTCTATTACTCTCTTAATATATATATCTAGAGCCTGTGTAAAATTTTTCTCAATGTATGGATTCCCTCCCAATTTATAGCTCTTTCCTGCTTTACTGTAACAGTTTTTACACAGAAGAGCAAAAGATGATAGGTCAAGATATTTTAGATCCTCACTACTTCCACACATATTACAAACAGAAAAATCACTTAAATATCCCATCTCTTTAAGAAAGATAGTCCTAAACCTATTTATACTCTCTATATCGAAATTCTTCTTACATACACTCTCTAACATATTATAAACTTTTTCATTAGGATCATTCTCTTGAAGTATCTTATTTAATATATCCAATACTCTTTTAATATCCTCCATCTTGTTCTTTAAAATATCAGTATCAGGAGCATATATTAACTGAGATTCTGTTAATAAAGGTAAACCCTTCCCTTCATAAAAGGATATATCACAGATATTTAGAGTCTGAATATTACCCCTATTCTTACTTACTATTTTTCTAATACCTCTTGCAAAAAGAGTAAACTTTCCACTATGTTTACCAAATACAGTTAACACCCTATCTGCTTCTGAATAGTTAATAGATTTTAAAACAATAACGGTATCTCTAGACATCGCTTTTACTATCCTCCAATATATCTTCTACATATCTTTTAATTTTGTATTGAAATATCTCAGATGCAAAATTAGCAGCCTGTTTTCTACATCCATCTGCTTTATACTCCCTAATATCAAAGTTTTTTAATATCTTAGAAAGATCTTTGTAATCATATTTATCAAAAAAAATACCGGTCTTAGGATTAGTATCAGATATAGTTTCAATTACACCACCATCTCTATATGCTATTACCGGTGTACCAGCTGCATTAGCTTCTACTGGTACCATACCGAAATCTTCTCCCTTTGCAGGAAATACCACTGCCTTTGCCTTAGCTAAAAGTACAGGTCTTTCCTCATCAGAGTAATACCCTAGGAATTTAATCAAACCCCTCCCCTTTAACTCCTTAACTAAATCCTTCATCCTTTCTAAATCATTTCCTATACCTGCGATTTTAAGAGGTACCTTAGCATCACAAGCTGCTCTAATTGCTAACTCTACACCTTTGTACGTTTCTACTCTTCCTAAATACAGGAACCAGTTCTCTTTTTCATATTTCTTACTCACCCTGCCTATCTCTGTTACTCCAACAGGTGTATATATTACATCAGCATCAACATCGTAATACTTCTTTATTCTCTCCTTAACAACATTAGAAATAGCGATCATTTTATCTGCTTTTCTTGCTGCCTTCCTATCCATCTTTTTCCATTGATCCTCAACAAAGGTATTCATAAAAAGAGAGTATATTTTGTAAAGAATTTTATCTACTCCTTTTAATTGACTTCCATCATTTAAACTTCTTCCCTCTTTCTGCCATAAGAACTTTGGCGGAGACATACATATATTTACATGGGGGATATTACCCTTTACAAATTTAGCAAATGCAATAGATATTGATAAAATTATATCGTAATCACTAAATCTAAAAGATCTATATGCTGAGGGTAAAAACAAATTATAGAAATTTCTTAACTTTAATTTCCATGGTAAGTACTGCATAAACGATGTCTTTATTTTTATATCTGGAAACTCTTTCTTAACAAAATCTTTATCATAGTAAGCAGTAAAAAGTGTTTTATTTGGGAATGTATCTAATATGTACCTAAGATGAACTTCCGCTCCTCCTCTTTTATACAAAGGGTCACATACTATTGCTAGGTTGTAAACTTTTTTTTCTGACATCTATTTAACAAAAATATTAGATATACACGATTATATCTCTTCTTGCCCAACACATTAAGTACTAAGGTAATATCTTTAACGAATATTAAAGTTCTGGGAGACCATCATCCCCGAAATCATCCATTGAAAAATCATCATCCTCTTTATCCAACTCTGCAACAATATCATCTAAATCAGATAAGTCATCATCAGATTTAGCTACTGTTTTTTCTACATCTGAATCATCATCAGGATATATCTCATCTAAGGAATCTACATCATCAACTACAGCTCCATCATTTAGATGTTCATCTTCTCCTAATACAATGATGTTTGATTCTGGTTCTTCAACAATATCTGTATACTCTTTTTCCTGTACTACAGTGTTTTGTGCAAGCCTGTCCTCTACTTTTTTTATAAACGCATCTGCGTCTTCTCCAAACTTTTCAACAACATCAATTACTCTCATAGCTTTACCACAATCAGGACAGAATTGTATATGTTCAACCTCTTCACCACAGTTTTCACAGGAGAAGAACACAACATGGACACTTTGTCTCTGGGGAATAACCTTTTTTGTTTCTTGTTGTTTTGCCATAGTATTAAATAGATTCAGTATTCTAGGATATTACAATTAAGAGATATAGGTCAATGAACCTATAATATATCCCATATTAAGATAGAGTAAATATCGTCTATACAAATGAACATATTCTTAATTAATCTGTGATATATTTAAATATGATTAAGAAAGTAATTAAGTTTCTAACCTCTTTACTTCATAAAGAAGAAAAACCCGTAAGTAAAGGTGGAAGTAATGGTGGTACTTGGTAGATCTACCCATATTCAGGATAGTGGCACTTCTTGTATTTCTTACCACTACCACAAGGACATGGATCATTCCTACCTACTTTAGTACTACTCCTTTTAACTGTTGTCTGTTTCTCTACCTTCCCTGGTCTATTATCTGTTAAACTCTTAATCTCTTCCTTCTGTGTTCTAACAGGAACTCTTAATTGATCCTCTCTTCTAATTACTCTTACTTTAAAGAATCTGTTTACTGTATTCTCATCTACACTTCTAAGCATTGTATCAAACAATCTAAATCCTTCATTTTTGTATTCTACCAAAGGATCTCTTTGAGCGAGATTACGCAAAGAAATACCCTCTCTTAAGTCCTGCATATTATCTAAATGCTCCATCCAATATCTATCAATACTTTGTAATATTAAAACCTTAGAAAGCTCTCTCATAGGAAGTACCCCTATACCGTATATATGTTCAATAAAGGAGATTAAGGTTAACCTCTTTAATTCCTTTGTTCTTTCTACAATGTTCTTACCATCTAAAGTTCTAAAATACTCAATACTACTCTTTGATTTAAATCTTTTTACACTCTTTTCAAATATCTCCTCTGTAATTAAATTCTTAATCTGAATATATAGATTCCTCTCCTCTATGTTATCAATCTCCATATCATCCTCCAATTGAGAATGTACCAAAAAATCCATATGATCTAACATCTTTTTTAATATGGAGATATCCAGCGCTGTTAGCTTAAACTTTAACTCATTTAGAAGAGATATATCCCAAGTCTCTTTTTTGGTTAATGCAAAACCATCTAGCTGATCTTGTAACTCATCAATATCTAACTGTAAGGAGTATCTAATATCTTTTTCTAAATCTGTTTTACTCTCCACATACTCTCTATTAGAAACTTCTAATATCTTTGTTCTTAAATCATATATTATATTTCTTTGTTGATTTAAGACATCATCATATTCAACTAGATGTTTACGAATATCATAGTTATGAGATTCTACTTTCTTCTGAGCATTCTCTATTGTTTTACCAAGAATACCCATTGATATTGGAGTATCATCATCTAAACCAACCTGTGACATAATCATCTGCATTCTATCTCCCCCGAATAGTCTCATAAGTTCATCCTCAAAAGAAACATAGAACCTTGATGAACCAGGATCTCCCTGTCTTCCAGACCTACCTCTTAACTGGTTATCTATTCTTCTTGATTCATGCCTTTCTGAACCAATTATATACAAGCCACCTACCTCCTTAACTCCCTCCCCCAATGCTATATCTGTTCCTCTTCCTGCCATGTTAGTAGCTATAGTTACAGAGCCCTTCTGACCAGCCTGTGCCACTATCTTAGCCTCTCTTTCATGATGTTTGGCATTTAATACCTCATGCCCTATACCCTCCTTAGAAAGCATCATAGAGAGTACCTCTGATTTTTCTACAGAGGT
>CAZAUH010000010.1:14477-15727 GCA_964488325.1 uncultured Candidatus Saccharibacteria bacterium | reverse complement strand
TCTATTGAGAAAGATCATCATATATACAAAATACTTACAACATCCTCCGATATACACCAAATTTTAAGAGAGAATAATATTAAGCTTGATAATCAAGACGTAATAACATTAAATACGCAGTACTTAATAGATGGAACTATTGTCAGAATAGTAAGAACAGATAACATTGTTGTTATAAAGTTTGTAGATATCCCCTATGAAGAACAAATCGTCGAAGATAGTGGATATCTTAAAGGTCAGAAAAAGATAATTCAAAGAGGTGTTGATGGAATTAAGAAACAGAGATTGCTTAACAGATATGAAAATGGATATCTAGTCCAAAGCGAATTCCTTTCAGAAACCATTGAAAAGGAACCCATTAAACAGGTAGTTGCAGTTGGAACATCCGAATATCTCCTAAAGGACATCGAGGTAAGAGGATATAACTGTCCATTCTGGTACTCTGTTGTAGATTCTGGTCCGTATTCTGACGAAGAGAAAAGGTGGCTTAAATTTATAATGTACTGCGAATCAGGATGTAATGCAGAGTCGGATAAGGGTACTTACAAAGGACTATTTCAATGGAGTCCCTATTGGTGGAAACACCAATTTAAAGAAAATATCTTTGATGGATATGCACAGATTAAACATACAATGGAGAAATACAGGTCAGGAGAATCAACAAGAGCAAGTCAATGGCCAGCATGTCATGCGAGATATGTAAGAACACAGGGGGATAATTAATTCTGCCAACTAAAATAATCACAAATATCCTGAGGTATCTCACCAAGAAATCTAGATGGTATCTGTGTACTGTATCCCTCTCTACTTAATCTTTGTTCTGCAAATGTTAAATACAATTTTTCTTTAGCCCTAGTTATTCCTACATAACATAACCTTCTTTCTTCCTCTAATTCATCTTCATCTGTAAACGATCTGGAATGAGGAAGAATACCCTCTTCTACACCAACGATAAAGACATTATCAAATTCTAGACCCTTTGAAGAGTGAAGAGTCATTAGATTAACATAGTTACCACTCCCATCCTGATTTTTATTCTGTTCCTGTTCAATTAAATTAATCTCTTGAAGAAACATATCTAAAGATTTTTCTTTGTATCTAACTGCATAACTACTAGCAACATTTTTTAACTCCTCAATGTTTTCTTTTTTGTATTCTGCTTCTTCAGAGCCATCATCAATCCACTCTGTATATTTAATTTTTCGCAGTATTAAATCAATAATTGATAGAACATCTAAACCCTTGGTTTC
>CAZAUH010000010.1:0-14377 GCA_964488325.1 uncultured Candidatus Saccharibacteria bacterium | reverse complement strand
CCATTTCTCCTTAATCTATTTATCTCATCTACAACATACAGAGCTTCATCCTCTTGGTCATGTGCTTGATATACAGTAATAGAATAACCAGAGTCTTTTTCTGTCCATAGCTTTTTATCAACTCTTAGAGCATTTTGCTTAATTACAGACATAGCTGCAGATATTACATTACCTGTTGATCTATAATTTTGTTCTAATTTAACAACCTTAACATTCTTAAAATCCTTTTCAAAAGATTGAATATTTTTAATATCAGCTCCTCTCCATCCATATATACCCTGGTCATCATCACCAACTACACAAATATTTTTATATTTATCCGAAAGTAGTTTAGCAAACATATATTGTGCTGCATTTGTATCTTGATATTCATCAATTAACATATATTTATATATCTCTTGATATGAGGAAAGTACCTCTTTATTTTGTGAAAGTAATTTTACAGTTAAATATATTAAATCTCCGAAATCAACAGCATTCTGAGCTTGTAACTGCTTCTGATACAAAGGGTATATATCAGCAACAATATCCTCTATGTATCCACCGTAGTACTGTGAAAATTTCTCAGGGGGTACTAATTCATTTTTTGCAGAGGAGATAAAATGGGATATAGCTTTCGGCCTTATCTGTTTAATATCTATATTCTGCTCAATAAGTAAATCCTTAACTAAATTATCTGAATCATCAGAATCGTATATTGAAAAGTTTTGAGAAAGCCCTATCTCTTTAGCATTCTGTCTTAAAAAGAGAGCTCCAATTGAATGAAATGTCCCAACTAGAGGAACATCCTTTGTGTCTATCCCTAACTCCTTAAGTAAACTGATTACTCTTTCTTGCATCTCTCCTGCAGCTTTTTTAGTAAAGGTTAAAGCCAATATATTACTTGGATATACTTTTTTTTCAGTGATTAAATATGCAATACGGTTAGTAATTACTCTTGTTTTACCAGATCCAGCCCCTGCAAATACAAGCAAAGGCCCCTCTGTACTTTCAACAGCTATTCTTTGTTGTTCATTTAATTTTCCAAGTATTATGTCTTGTGATACCACGATACCGATTATATTCTAACTTGAAATTAAGATACAGCAAAAGATAGTTATAAGGTGGAGATATATGAATTAATAGCTGTAAACTAGATCTCTTTTACATATTTCTGATATACCCAACCTGTGCTTCCGTTATTAAACTGTATTTCGTACCATCCCTCTTCCTTCTTTGTAGAAATAAAAACATCCCCTTCATTTGCTACCTCAACCTTCTTACAGCTAGACCACCTACATTCTCGGATATTCACAAAACCATACTGCGGAGATACAATCTCTATAATCTTGTTATTACCTTTTATTATAGTAAACTCAACATCAAACTCGCTACCTTCAAGTATATTTTCAGTGGATTTCATAAAGAAGTAACTCTCTTTGTATGTATTGGGTCTACTCTTTGCATCAAGTTGGAAAGTAACCTCGCCTGTACCTCCAGGTTTAATATAGGTTGTTTTAATATATGTTGGTTTACTAAAACTCTCCCAGACTCCATTCACTGCATATGGACTTTCAATGGAATCTTTTGTAGATACGTATATATATGTTAAATCCCCGAACCAAGTAAAATCGTTCTCATTTTTTATTGTTACTTTAACATCCAACCTCTTTCCTATCTCAACCTCTTTTGCATATTCAACAGATACTATTTTACCTTTGTACTTAAGATTCTCATTACTTGACCATTCTACTTCGTTTAAACTACTAGATATTGAATTTCTTAATGCTTTTTGAGATACAGTATATGTAAGATATGAAAGAGCATTCTCATTCTTCTTAATCTTTAAATCAACAAATTCCCAACTACCCTCTTTTATTCCATACTTGTAAGAAAGGTCCTCAACAAAAGAAGTTAAAGAGGAGGATGCTCTTGGTGAAAGAGTAGGATTATCATCCATTATACCTACTAGTACAACATTCTCTCCACCCTCTAATCCAGGATTGATTCCCACACCACCTCTTGCACCTTCGTATATATTTCCACTTCTATCTATTAAATAATTATATGGTATGTCATTTAAGTTTAATCTTGTTACACTAAAATAGTAGAGTAACTTTATCCATTCCTGTGGGTTATTATTTAAATCTTTACTAAACCCTTGTAACTGAGATATATATATCTTTTTAGGTACAGAGTAAATATCTGTTTCTTTAGAAAGTGTTTCATCAAAACCGATATTACTTCTCTCAGTAATTTCAAGCGCATTGATACTTGATGCGAAAAAAGGAAAGAGAATTAAAAGAAAGGATATTGTTGTAATCTGCTTAATCAGTTTCATACTAGCTATTGTATCATAAAGCTATTCTGAATAGACAAGATACTCTGGTTCAACAGCATTAACATAAAAGGTTGCAGGAACAGAATATGATTTTTTTTCATATTCAACATCACAATATGAGGAAAACTGATATACAGGAAATAGATATCCCTGATCAGAGTTCTTGTACAGAAATACAACCTCATAGCCATCTGCTTCACAATTAGAAGCTGATTTCTCAATTTTCCCCCAAGCATCGTCAAGATAGTTTATTTCTAGTGTACTAGTAAGAACAGATGAATTAAGATAGTGCTCTTTCGGATATCCTTTGATATTAATATATTTTAGTAACTCTTCTTTGGCAATTAATGGTAGAAAGAGGTCTTTCTTTTCAATCTCAGCTAATAGTAATTCGCCTCCGATTAAATAACCACTACTATTAAATTTTAATACATCCGAATAGTTATAATCATAGCCATATTCCAAAGGAATTTCCTCGAGTAATCTTTTACCATAATAAGTTGTTTCATTCTTTGTATTTGTATCTGTACTAAGTATCTCAAATGAATAATCTAGGTTAAAATAGTTCTGATAAAATGAAGAAAATACATTATCCTCTATACTCATTGGTATACCTGTTGAGAATTGGAACTCAATACTATCTTTTATCAAATCATATGTTAATGAGTTACCATTTTTACTCCACTTAATATAATTAGAATTAAGAATAGGCTCTGGTAGTAATGTTAAAGACATCTCATCAATAAGATTCTCTACATTGGAAGAGTGATTTTCTTTGTTAATATAGTAAATATGAATATCCTCTTTGTTTATTTCTTTAACTTGAGAGATATCTAGTAGTAGTTCTGATTTCCCTAAACTTTGCATTTTTAATGGCTCTTTTGGATATTTAGATTCACTTTTACTGGATAAGAAAAACAGTGCTAATAGAATAACAAACAATACAACAATTATTAAAACAAGAATTACACTTTTCTTATCAATCTTCATACTCTTTAATTTTCATATTGCTTAAATGTTATTTAGGACAATTTGTTGGAGCATCTGGACATTGACTTTCATTTGGTACGCTACAGTTAAAAGTTTTTAGTAAGGCTAAAGGATCTACCACAGATCCATTTTGTTTTGTTTCTAAATGTAAATGTGGACCTGTCCAACACCATCCCTCTTCAAGATCCATTTGAACCATTGCAACAGGTTGTCCTGAACTTAATTTCTCTCCTACTGCTGCCAATGGTTGAACGTGTAACAACTTAAATGTATATGTTGTAGATCCATCATTTGCAGAAAGAACTACTACTCCTCCAGCATTTGAGCCATCAGTACAGTTTATTTTTCTTACATCTGTAATCTTACAATCTCCTGTATTACAAAATTGGGGCGCATATATATAGCTTACATTTGTTAAATCAACTGGCTTTACAGCTGTCATATTCTTATGACTCCAACAGGCAACATCAATAAAGCCCTGCGAACAACCAATACCTTGAGAACCTAAAACACATGTTTCACCAGATGGGGGAGGTATAGGCACCGGCCCCCAAGGTTCTTCACCTGGCACTACTGGTAACTCTTCATACTGAGTACAAGCAACTACATCTCCGGGTACTACATTCGTATATGAATATGTTGTTTTATTAAATTTGCGCATTGATCCACTAGATATCCCAATTATAACAACAATCAAACCTAAAATACCTAAAAACATGAGCTTCCCAAGCTCTAAGAATCCTTTTAAAAGTTTCATTAATAAATCGGTAGCTATCCATGTCAATGCTGCAATAACAACACTTGCAATTGGAGTTCCAACCATCCCAATAGCTCCAGCTATTGCCGTAACAACTGATTGGACAAGCACTTTCACACCACCACTTGCTATCCATTTCCCAAGTAACTTAGCTCCTCCACTTTTTACAAGCCATTTTCTAAATGTTTGATTCTGAAGTAATCTCCTTCCAATACTTGCTCTAAATTTCTTTGCCTGTCTCTCAAATATCTTTGTATAAACTCCCTTTAACTTCTCTATTGCTCTTGATGCTGTACTAAAAGTATTTGTTAATTTCCTTAAACTCCCCGCACTTTTAAACATTTTTTCTAATTGAGCTAGCTGTGCAGGTGAAAGACTCTTGTTTTTTGCAAGCAACTGTTTATATGTTATGTCTAAATACTCATCTATACTCTTGAATTTATCTCCACCTAATTTCCCCATCATATCTTCTCGACCCATTACATTCATTAGTTCTTCGAAAGTACCACCAAAACCCCCAGCAGTCATTGTTTTTTCCATTCCTGCTAGATTGTTGTGAAGCAATCTTGCAAATCCTTCACCATTGTAAAAGAAGGTCTTTAATAAAGATCTTGGAGTTAAATAGTACAAACTTTCTCCCGCCTTATTATATGCATTCAAAATACTCTTATCAGATTTCTTTGCTAGTAATATTTCAACTCCAGCGAATTGTGTCCCATTCTCATTTACTGGATTAAGAACTGTATTTTGTTTTGAAAAAAATTTCCCATTTAATATACTTGGTAAAACATTAGAACCATTTGTCCCCCACACCTGAGTTAAAGAATTGTAATACCCTTCTACTTTTCCTATCTGTCCAAATAGTGTATTTCCATTAATGATTCCCAATGCTCTATTCGAATCGCTTAATTCTTTTCTTAATTCTTTCTTCCTATTTGGGTCAGTGGTTGTTGAGATCTCTTTTTTTAAATTAGAAATGTGCTCAAGCATTTTTGCAGAATCTCTATCAATCATAAGACGCATCTTTTCATATGTCCTACGATCTTTTTCATCTTGTGACCCAGCAGGAGCATTACCCAATGCACCTATCTTTTCATTAAGATGCTTTTTCTCAAGATGTTTGTACAACCTTGGTTCAAAAATATCTATCTTATCTTCTTGACCCCTTCTTAATATTGCCTCTGTTGCTAAATAAAATGCCTTCTCTTCTTTACCGGAATATTTACTTTTTAAATATTCCAAAACCTCTGATTGTTTTACATTTTTCAAAGGAACACCGTATGAATCCTTTTTACTTGATAAACCAGAAACCAATTGAGTAAATTCGATTTTATCTCTCTCATTCATTGAGTCCCATGAAGAACCAAATGTCTCTCTTGCAAGAAGTTGAACACTTCTATCTGCCATAAAATCTAATGCTCCAGGTTGAGAACCTCCGAGAGTTGCTTTGTAACTTTCTCCTAAGGCTCTAGCAATTTTGTAACTTTCTGTTTTCTCATTGGCAGTTGCATTTGCCAAAGATATCGCCTTGGCCTCAGTATCACCATATTTATGTGCCCATGCTGTTGTTAAAATATCATCCATTACTCCACCAAGGAATCTCGCTCTAGAAGCTTTTCTTTGGCCTTCGGCTCTTTTACGTTGATCATCAACAAATTTGGCAGGATCTTTGATTAAATCAACTAGGTTTGTACTAGAAATCTTTACAGATCCTTGACTTCCAAAATCAAACTTAGCAATTTCAACATCAAGAGAATCATTCAAATCATCCAGAACTGTATCTGAAACAAATACACCAGGAGCCTCAAGTGCCGAACCTATCATATCCATTAGTGCTCTATCAGTTGCAATACCTTCTTCAATTCGAACAGGCCTTCTTTTATCGGCAGGCTTTCTTGATTCTTTAAAAATAAAATCAAATATACCACCAATAACATCGTAATTTTCTGTATTACTTTTTTTTGCCATTCAATTATTATTTATTTGAAAAGAAACCCCCAATTAATGGTATTTTAGACATACTTGCCTTTGCATTAGCAAACCCTTCTCCCATAGCTTTACTTGGAGCTGGAGGGAACCATGCCTCTAAATACTTAGGAGCTTGGGCTGCGAAGAATAGTACAAAAATTTTAAGAATAACTATAAAAAACCCACCCATAGTTATTCCATCTGCATCATATGTACCTGGATCCTGAAATACCAACTTCCCTGGGAATCTTAACTTAACAGCTGTTTCTAAATTCAATAGTGCGTTAGGAAGATTTACAATGAAAAGAACTACTGGAAATACCATCACATTTCTTAAAATAGAAAGAAACCAATTTTTAATTATTGCATTATTTCCAGGAATAGCACCCAATGTAATTTGGATTGGCCCCAAAACAACTCCCATTAACAAACTAAAGTAAGCTTTAAATAATGTTATTAATACTTTTATTGCTCCTGTCAAAGTAATACCCAAAATTGCTAAAGCAATAATCAATCCTATTGCCCCAATAGCGATTAAACCTGTCATAGCTACAGGATTCGATGCTAATGCAGCAATACCAAACCCACCTTTTAGGAAACCAGTTAATCCTAACGACCCGGCAACACCAGAAACAATTCCTGTTGTACCTAACCCGCCACTAAACACGCTTAGCATTAATTGCCCCAAAGAGCTAATTGAATACATTTTATCATTTAATCCTAAAACAGCAGATACAATTCCAGCGACTACACCTCCTAAATCAATTATAAAGCCTGCTATTGCGAAACTAAATGTCGCTATAATTAGTGATACTATTACCCTTGGAAGTACACTCCCAAGCGTAACCATTGTTTGACCACCTAATTTGTGTCTAAACATAATCATAAATCCAGCGACTATCATAATAATTACGAAAAACACATAGGAAATATTTAGGGAAATCCTCCATAGACTTGAAATACCCGAATCTTGCAATTCTTTATAACCTAGGGGGTGTCCAGATGCTGAATTCGCAGCATAGAGACTTGTTACACCTTCCCTGTATCCAGGTACCCACTGTTGGGCTAAATGGTCTGGGATATTAATTAATGGATAATTTGCATATACAGCAGTCCCAGCATCTTCAGCCATTCCCAGTAGTCCTCTTTTTAAATCATAAGGTATATTGTCATCATCTAATACTGATCCATGCTTATCACTTACTTCTGGTGCCAAGAGGGTAACAGCTGTCCATCCTGTATTAAGAACCTCAAGACCCTGTCTACTATTCATATTGTCCTCTTTAGGATCAGTCACCCCACTTTCTTTATTATGAAAAGTTTTCGTTCCTTCCCAATCAGGTTTTAACTTTACCTCTTCGCCTGCAGCATATACATTAAAAATCCCTAAAAAAAGAAAAGCCACAAGGAATACCATCAACAAAAATTGAAAATTTTTCCTTTCAGTAATCCCTCTTATTTTTCGATACACACTATATGTTTTTCTAATAATGTTCATTATGTAAAAATATAAAAATAAATTTAATTTTATCTATTGAATCAATCTTTCTTCACCCCGAGTACCTTTAACTTTCTCATCTAAAAACTTCTGATACTCTGCATCCGTTGGGGTAGAATCGACCGTTGGGGCATCATCAAATTCATTTACTTTCCTTTCCTTATACAGATGAGACATATCCCAAGCACATTTTATTTCAACTTGATAACGAATACCCTGTATATACGCATCACATGGTGTAACATAGTACTGTTTAGGACCTAAGTCTGCACTCGGGACAGATGCAATACTATTCCTTGTTTCCATATATGTATTTGTACAAGCAGAATCTTTGGCACAATCAACATCTGAACCAAATGGGGAAGACATTATTATAACTATATCTTCAATTTTAATACAATCCTCGTCTTCATTACTAGCCAATTGACATTTAATAATATTCAGAATTTGATCAAGTGTTCCCCATCCACTAATATTATGAAAACGTTGTATAGCTACTGTCAAAACATTTGCTCTACAAGCTACATACTCCCTTGCACTATCCCATGGTATAAAAGTTGCATTTTCTTCACACTCATCAATTGTTTCTACAACAGTAGATTCTTTTTCCCCAGGCGTTCTATAAAGAGAATCTTGCATAAATTCAGAAATTTTATTTGATTTGTCAGGATTAACATTTGCCTTGTTATTACAATACTCACAATTATTACCTAGCTCAGTTTCAACACCAATGCTCCCCGATTCAGAAGGTGTGGATAATTTATCAGAAAAAGCTGTTGAATATTTTGATTTAAAAGGCTTTTCTTCCTCCCATCCTTTGTATGTATCAATCTGTTGTCCTGGAGGAAGAAGAACATTCGCAGTTGCACTATCTACCTGTTCTCCAGCAGGCTTTAAGGTAGGAGTTTCAGTTGTTATCAACCTATTAGAATCAGCTACCTCTATACCAGAGAAAAGCTCAAGTGGAATAGTAACCTTTACCAACATTATTTCTGCATTAACACTTACTTTACCTCCACCAAGCAATTTTGCTCCAAATGGCTTCTCATAAAACCCCTCTTTAGCCTCTGCCTTAATTTTACATATAGACTCTGTTTTAATTTCGGTCATATTATCACCTTTACATGAATACTGTGTTGTTGAACTTGAACCAAGCACCTCCTCCGTTAAATTTTCCTCTTCTACCTGTGATGGAACTGAGGTGTCCTCTACAGGAGAAACAGTTTCTATTCCTGTTTCCTCATTAGGAACAACTGTCTCATATGCAACCATCATTTCAGAAGAATATGCAGATACATCCTTAAATTGATTAGTAACCCATACAATACCAACACATACCAATGTCATTGATAAAAGTAAAAACATCGGTTTTAATTTATTTAAGACCCTCTTCATTAAACAAAAATATATACTCTATTTTAAATTTAAAATACCATAATCTGTTAATAGCTTCACTTTGCCACCTGTACTCTCTCCCAGTTTATCTACATCTAATTCTATATCGTTTTGAGATAAATTAAAATCAAATGTTTTTTCCTCAGCTCCTAAAAAAGATCCCTGTAATATATCAGAATTAGAAAATGAAAAATAGGAAGAACCATCCTGATTTCTAGCATCACCCACTACTAATACCCAACTACCATTAACCTCCGGAAGAACAGAAATATATCCTGAGTTCCCCAATGTCCCTAATTCATCATTATCTATAATAACAAAAACTAGAACCCAGTCAGAAGGATCTGTTGCATTAATGACCTTTCCAGCTCGTGTTTCAAATAATGGGGGAGAAGAAAGGGTTGGAAGCATCTTAACAGAATACTTCTCTCCATCGTCATCATATACACTACTACCAGAATAGACTTCATAGTAATATGTTGTATCTGGTTCTAATCTTGGACTTTCAAAATAATGGGAGAAATATTTCCCTTTTGTTGTCGGACTATCCCTTTTATCCAGAATTGTACTATCTAGGTTATTCTCTTCAGTTCCATACTTAATGTATCCCTCTTCCTTAATTGCAGATCTCCAAGACACTACAAAATTTGTATCTGTTAAATTTGTAACTAAAAGTGAGTCTTCTCCCGTTGTAAGATTTGGAGAGCTACTATCACTTGAGATACTTTCCCAAACAACATCTTGTCTAACGATATATTCGGTTGGAGTAGGAGTTGGTGTAGGTGTAGGAGGCGGAGTTGGTGGAGGAGTCGGTGGTGGTTCAACAGCACTTACACCAAGTATTGCTTCGTTAGGGAAATATGATAGGAATTTAGTAATATCCATATCTTCTAATATTAATTTGCTATTCAATTTCCCGTTACTATCAAATAGGGCCGAGTATGCCCCCTCTAATACTGCACCCTTACCTATACCATTCCTCGCAATTATTACTAATGAAGTATCATCGGTAGTTTTAATTAAACTTTTATCACTTATACTTCTAAAAGAAGAAAGATCCATTATCCACCCACCAGTATCAGGAACATTTGTTGAAACCGGGTATACACTTTTATCAGTAAACATAATATATACTATTGCATTCTTTAAATCATTTCCCTCAACAATTCCGTTTATCGGGTCTGGTACTGGAGTCTCTGCCCCTATAGGAGCCGTAGTAAATT
Source organism: uncultured Candidatus Saccharibacteria bacterium (assembly GCA_964488325.1). Classification (GTDB taxonomy): domain Bacteria; phylum Patescibacteriota; class Dojkabacteria; order SC72; family SC72; genus UBA2259. The sequence goes on along the minus strand of CAZAUH010000010.1, from coordinate 4,226 downwards.
TATACTCCCCTCCCTCTCCGTTTTTGTATTTATCTCCATCAGAAAGAAGCACAAAGGAGTACTCTGTAGATGGTTCTAAACTTTTTAATTCAACATAGTGGGAAGAACTTTTCTCATCTCCCTTTTTATCCTGCACGGGAATCTGTTCTGTACTATTTAAAACAGGAACAACATACCCTTTAACCTCTTTTTCAGTAACCCAACTTACTACTAATGCACTTGTTGTAAGATTGGATACAACTGCTCCTTTTGGTGTGGCATCTGCACCTGCCATCGTTAAGTATTGAACCGCTTTAAAGATAGCAAATACAGTTGCTGGAATACCTACTAGTAATATCAATATTAACCTAAGCTGTCTCTTTTGATGTGGCGTTAAATTCATTTATAAATGATACTAGGTAGTAGTACCAATATCAACGAGTAATGTTACTTTTTACCTTTTGCTGAAATTCCATCAATAAAACCAGAAGCTACACCCATAATAGAGGTTATCTTTCTTACTGGTACCAGTACTGCACTATTTATCTGAAACACAGTACCTTTAACCGTACTAACTATTTCATTTGCATCAGATACAATACTATTCACTACTTTAAAAGTTTCTTGAGCATCAATTATCACTTTCTTACTCTCACCTATTAACCCTCTGGAATCTTTAAGTAGCATTGCTAATTGATAGAGTACAAAACATATAAAGCCTGTGAATACACCTATCAATATCATCCAATATACACTAGGTATCCCTTCCATAATCTTTTTTCAATAAATTTAATATATACATACAATTATGATTGTCTTTACTCATATATGTCAAGTTAAATGATATAATTCATTATGAATAGCTTTTTTGTTAAACACAAACTAAGTATAAATGATATTACTAATCTATCAGACTCCGATAGTGAGTTCGTTATCAATGATCTTAAATTAAAGATAGAACATTTTGTTGAGATAGAGACATACGAAGCTATATTTATAGGTGTAATTACCGATATAAGTAAGAGTTCTGTTGAAGTAGAAATTATTAAAAAAATCAAAGAAAAAGATATTAAAGATAGCTTAGATATTACATTGGTACAATCATTAATAGGAAGAAACAAATTTAATTTCTTCTTAGAAAAAGCTGTTGAAATAGGTATCGATAGAATAGTACCTGTAGAGTCTCAATATTCAACAATTAGTATTAACAAAGTAGAAAAAGAGTATGGTTTATGGAAAAAGATAATTACTGATGCAACAGAACAATCTAGAAATATTACTCCTACAATAATTGAAAAAGGTATTAATTTAAAAAACTTAGAGATTGACAATATACCAAATAGAATTTGCCTCGCTACTGAAAATGTTAACACAAAGACATTAGATCAATATTTAAAACAGGTAGATATCCAAAAACCCTTTATTATTGCAATTGGTCCTGAGAAGGGATGGGGAAGTAAAGATATTGAAATATTTAAAAAGTTAAATTTTACTTTTATTAAACTTAAAGGAAATATCCTAAGAACAGAAAGTGTAGGACTGGTCGTTGGAAGTATAATTAAATATTTAAAAGGAGATCTTTAATGGGAAGAAAAAGAATGAGAAATAATTACAAACAACCAAGATATACTGGGAAACCAGATACCAGTACATACTACACAAAGGATGGTATCTTTATCTCTAGAATGGCTAGTATTTTAAGAATACCTAAATCTAAAATCTTGGATATTTTTAGCCAAAGATCATTAACCACTATACGTTTAAATTCACTAATGGCTAATCCGAAAGAAACATATTCAAGATTAAGATCAAGAGGCTATGAATTAAAAGCAGTACCTTGGGCTCCAAATACCTATGTTATTTTAAATAGAGATAAGGGAGAGGTATCACAAATAGATGAATACAAAGAGGGCACCTTCTATATCCAGGATCTCTCAAGTATTCTTGCAACACTTGTTCTTGACCCGAAACCCAAAGAAACTATTCTTGATATGTGTTCTGCACCTGGTAGCAAGACAACACATATTGCAGATATTACAAAAAATAATGCTACTATCTTAGCAAATGACATTGAGGTTGGACGTACTAATTCTTTAAGAAACGTTATTAATCAATTTGGAGCAACAAGCGCAAAAATTACCCTAAGTGATGGTAGAGATTTTGGAAAGAAATACCCTGATTACTTTGACAAAGTGCTTTTGGATGCACCATGTAGTGGAGAGGGAAGAATATATATGAAAGGTCAAAAACCATTAAGGTTTTGGAGTATAAAGAAAATAAAGAGCTCCGAAATGATTCAAAGAGAATTGATAGAATCTGCATTTAGAACATTAAAAAGTAATGGTACCTTAATATATTCTACATGCACCTTAGAACCTGAAGAGAACGAAGGAATAGTCACATACCTATTAAATACTCATAAGAATGCACAGATACAAGAAATTGATTTAACTAATAGTGAAGAATTTAAAACTTACAAAAGACATCTTACAAGTGGTATACCTCGTTGGAGTGGTAATGAGTATAACCCATCTGTGAAAAAAGCTGTTAGAATTCTACCCTCTTCTGAAATGATGGGCTTTTTTATAGCTAAGATAACAAAAAAATAGGGGAGTTACCCCCTATTCCAATTACTTAGATATCTCTTCTTTGGGAACACTACTTTTTTCCTGTGGAGTATTAACCTGTTTAATACTTAACTTCAACTTCCCATCTCTTTCCTTGGATACCAACTTTACCTTTACTTCATCCCCCTCTTTAAGATATTTTCTTACATCCTTAACAAACTCATCTGTAATTTCAGATACGTGTACTAAGCCTGATATTCCTGGAGCTATATCTACAAATGCACCATACTCCATAATTGTTACAACCTTTCCATCATAAACTTCCCCTACAACAGGAACTAGTCCTAACTTTTTTACATAGTTTGCAGCTTTATCAATTGATTCTTGATCTAATGCATATATATTTACGACACCATTCTCTTCAACTGAGATCTCTGCACCTGTTGACTCTGTTAACTCCCTAATATTTTTACCTCCCGGACCGATTAGCTCTCCTATCTTTTCTACAGGTATCTCTACTCTTACTACTCTTGGAGCAAATTTTGATAATTCACTTCTTGATTGAGGAATTGCCTTCTCCATTGTTTCAATTACTTTTAATCTAGCTATTTTAGATTTCTCAAATGTCTCTTTAACAATATCCATCGTTAAACCACTCATCTTGTTATCCATCTGAACAGCTGTAATACCATCTTTTGTACCTGTCACCTTAAAATCCATATCTCCATAAAAATCTTCAGCTCCCTGCATATCTGTAAGTATGTGGAATTTACCATCCTCCTCTACAACCAAACCACAAGCTATACCACCAACCATCTTTTTAATTGGAACACCTGCTGCCATTAAAGCTAGCGTTGAACCACATGCTGATGCCATTGAGCTAGAGCCATTCTCTCCTTGAACCTCTGACATAACAAGAATTGTATATGGGAACTCCTCTTCAGATGGAATTACAGGTATTAATGCCTTCTCTGCTAACATACCATGCCCTATTGCTCTTCTACTTGGAGAAAGTCTTACTCTTTCTGCATCTCCATATGCAAATGGTAAATCATTGTAGTAATGCATATATCTTTTCTCCTTCTCCCCCAGCATATCATCAACCAATTTCGCATCTTTAAGTGTACCTAATGTAGCAATTGAAAGTACCTGAGTTACTCCTCTAGTAAATAGGGCAGAACCGTGTACTCTTGGTAATAGGTCTACCTCTGCATCCATCTCCCTTATCTCATCAAAATCCCTGTTATCTACCCTTTTATTCTTTTCTGCAACATATTTTCTCATTGTCTTTTTTAATAACTTTTCATATCCTTCAGCCATTAATACTTTAGAATATTTTCCTTCGAATTTCTTAAATACCTCTTCTTTAGTTGCCTCATGAATCTCTTTATCTCCTTTAAGTAAATTCTCTAATAGCTTCTCTCCCAAAAACTCGTACATTTCATTTAGCATAACCTCATCTAATTTAAATGAGTTATACTTCTTCTCTCTCTTATCTAATGTTTTAAGAAAATGATTTTGAGCATCTACCCATTTTTTCATTTCACCTAAACTTAACTCCATTGATTTTAATATTTCTGTTTCTGGAATTTCATAACAACCGGCATCTATCATTGTAAATACCTTTCCATCTCCACCTACTACATAGTTCATTTTGTTTTGCTCATCAACATCATCTAA
>CAZAUH010000009.1:13886-16917 GCA_964488325.1 uncultured Candidatus Saccharibacteria bacterium | reverse complement strand
AAGTTAGAGAAATTTAATAAGGCGGGAGCTCTGTTTGATATTACAAAATTAAATGATATTTCTAAGGAGTATATTTCAAAGCTTAAAGCTCAGGATGTGTATGAGAGAGTATTAGAGTGGTCAGAGAGGTTTAACAGTGATATTCATAGTAAGTTAGTTAATCAGAAGGATTACTGTATTAATATTTTAAATATAGAGAGAGAGGGAGAAAAGATTAGAAAAGATATTTCTAAGTGGGGTGATATACCTTCCCAGTTTGAGATATTTTTTGATGATATGTATAAATCTTCTAAGAAAGATGTAATAGATATGGATAAAGGGTTGCAGAGGGGTATTCTTAATAGCTTTTTAGACACATATTACTATGGAGATGATTCATATGAATGGTTTAATAAGATAAAAAAGATTGCACAGGAGAATGGGTTTTGTTGTGATTACAAAGAGTATGATTTAAATCCTAATAAGTTTAAGGGTAGAGTTGGAGATGTTGCTATGATTTTAAGAGTATCAATTACTGGTAAGAAACAGACTCCAGACCTATATCAAATTATCCAGGTTATGGGAGAGAATAGGGTTAGAAATAGGATAAAAGAGTATATTAATGCCCTTTAGGTGTAGTATAATTAATATCATTGCCGGATCGTCTAATGGTAGGACGGCGGTCTCTGGAACCGTTAATTCTAGTTCGAATCTAGGTCCGGCAAGTTATAATTTGTTTTTCTCAAAATATGGATATTGTAGAAGTAACAAAAGAATATTTTCTTAAAACAGTCAAAAAGGCAGGTCCAGAGTATTTCTATCTTGAGAGGCATTTACCTGAAGTTGAGAAATGGGCAAAGAAGATTCTTATTAGGAAACCTGAAGCAAACGAAACAATAGTAATGTTAGGAGTATGGTTACATGACATTGGACAGATTCTTGGCAATCAAGAAAATGATCATGCAATTAATTCTGAAAAAGAAGCAAAGAGATTCCTTAAAGAAAATGATATAGATGAGGAAGTTGTAAATGCAGTTGCTCACTGTGTTAGAGCTCATAGATGTAAGGATATTCAACCACAGACCTTAGAAGCCAAGATTGTTGCAGTTGCAGACTCAGCAAGTCATATGACAGATATTATTTATATTGATATGGCATCAAGGGGAGATATCGAAGATGCGAAAGCGAAACTTGAGAGAGATTTTAGAGATAAGGGATTATTTCCAGAATTTCAAGAGGAGTCAAAGGCTTTGTATGAAGCATGGAAAAGATTGCTTGAGGTTTTTCCTAAAGAGTAAGTTACTTTCTAAAGCTTATCATTAAATCACTTATCTTTTGAAGTGTACTATTAAGTACCTGATTGTCAGATATTGGTTGTCCTACTTCATCAAGAATTTTTTCTATTTCATCTTCTGAAAGAAATATCTTTATCTCGTCATCTGTACTCTGTAATGCGCTATTTAATTTCTCAAATAGTTGTGTACCTGAAAATATATTTATATCTAAAACAGTAAGTAGTGAATTAAACTCGTTTCTATTTAATATTAGTACTCCTCTTTGCATATGTGTATACCTTAATTTATGTATTCAAAACTTCTTAAGGTTATTGTACAATATATGTGTATTAAATTAAAAAGATATATTTAATGAAAGGTAAACTATACAGATCTGAAAAAGATAGAATGATAGGGGGAGTATGTGGAGGATTAGGTGAGTACTTTAGTATTGATGCAACAATTGTAAGATTAATATTTGCATTAATAATGATATATGGTGGTAGTGGATTGATCCTTTACATTATACTTTGGATAGTTGTTCCAACTAAGTCTGAAGCAGTTAAGACATCAGAGGAAGTGATTAAAAAGAATGCAGAGGAAATTAAGGAGAAGGTTAGTAGTGCTATTAACAAGGTGAAGTCAGATACTAAGGGAAAGGAATAAATATTTAAATTAATATTTTATTAAAATGGAGGGAAGTAATGTGCAATATTCAAATGAAAGAAACTACTCATGGGCTGCTTTTCTAATTCTAGTAGGTGTAATGTTTCTATTAAATACAACAGGTGTAGTTGGATGGGGTATATGGATATATGTTGTTAGATTTTGGCCTGTCTTAGTTATCTTAATTGGAATTCGCATCATATTAGGTAACTCTCTTTTAGCAAGAATATTGGGTATGCTATTTACAATAGGATTAACGGTTGGTGTATTTGGAATTTCATATATGCAGTTTACTGAGAAAGAGATTCCATTTTTACCAGAGAAAGTAAATGAATGGGTACTTAAGGGTGGAAGTGGAATGTTTAATTTACAACAAGAGATTTTGGAAGAGAGCAATAAAGTATCAGGTTATGAATACAAGGATATAGTGGAAAGGAAAGTTGCTATTGATGTAGGGGCATGTAAGTTTACTGTATCTGAGGATAGTATTGATGAATTTATTTCAATTGATTCTAAGTTTCCCAAAAACTATACTGCACCTAAATTAGAGCATAGTGAGGAAAATGGAATATTAGATTTATCAGTATCAGGAGCATCATCAAAATCCTTTTATCTTTTCTATGATGAATCACAGTATGATATTAAATTAGGTCAGTTATTAGTACCATCTAGTTTAGATATTAAATTGGGTGCAGGTAGTGGTGATATCTCCTTAGAAAGTATCCCTGTAAAAGACTTCTGGGCTGAGGTAGGAGCTGGGAAATTAGATGCTACTTTTACTACTGATTCCCTTCCTTCAGGAGAGGTAAGACTTTCAGTTGGAGCTGGAAAAATGAATTTAACTCTTCCAACTAGAGTAGGATACGTTCTTGAATATGATTTGGGTGTTGGTAGTATTACAGCAGATGGGAAAGAGATTTCGGGTATTTCTGGTGGTAGAGGGAAATTTAGCTCAAGTAATTACTCATCTTCTGATATGAAGTTAAATATTTATGTAACTGTTGGTGTTGGTTCTTTTAATATAGATAGTAATTAATATTAAAAAATATTAATATGAAAATCAGTCCAAGATTTGTTTTCGGAGTAGCTGTTGTAGTAATAGGTGTTATTTT
>CAZAUH010000009.1:6528-13786 GCA_964488325.1 uncultured Candidatus Saccharibacteria bacterium | reverse complement strand
GGGGAATTTAATGTAGCCTTTGGTGGTTTAGAATTAGATTTAAGAGACGTGAAAATTTCTAAAGATGGTGCTAAAGTACATATTAATTGTGCGTTTGGTGGAGTTGAGATATTTGTTCCTAAAGATTGTAGGATTAAAACTAGTGGTACAGGGATTTTAGGTGGGTGGAATCCAGAAGTTAAAGAGAGAAATGTGTCTGGTCCAACATTAGAGATTACAGGTGGTGTGATATTTGGTGGTGTTGATATTAAGGAGTAATTTTTAGATTCTTTCTTTTTTCATATTTAATTTAAAGAGAGATGTTTTTTGTGTATAATTGAAGAATATTAATATTATTGAAGATACTTTTATGCCATTCAATTACGAAGAAGAAACAGGATATACAGAAAAGATTAGGGTTAATGAAAGAATTTACACGGATAGTAATAGGGTTGGAATATTTTCAAGAGCAGATGATTTAGATGTTTCTTCGGAAAATGTTGAATTAAAACTTAAAAAGTATGATGAAATTTTTTCTCAGTTTTCTGAACAGATGGAACTTAAAGAACCTGAACCTGCTATTTTCTATCACAATAGGTTAGCAAAAGGTCTAACTGTATTGGAAATGGGCGCTACCTCTATTTCAGAAAATTCAATCTATAGTGATCTTTATTTTCTAATTGATATAAATAGAATGGGAATGAGTACACCCCTATATATTCTTAGACTGAATGATAGGTTAGGTTCAGAGGATGAGAGTGGTTCCGTAACTGTATGGGAATATGACAGGAGCAAGAAAACCTTTTCAGAACCAAGAGATGTAAGATCTAAGATAAATAATGAGATAGTGTATAAAAACTATATCCACTATATTAACAACATTGATATTTCTAAGGATCCTTTTATTCAAGTAGCTTCCTCTATTCACAAACTTTAACTATGGAAGATATATTAATATCTAAAAATCAGAATATTCCAACATTTTCTCAAACAGAGGAAAATATTCTTAAATATTGGAAAGAGAAAGATATATTAAGGAAGAGTATAGAGCAAAAACCTAAAGATAAATCCTTTACTTTCTATGATGGCCCTATTACCGCGAATAATAAACCACACTATGGAAATGTACTTACGATGGTTATTAAAGATGTAATACCTAGGTATAAAACAATGAAAGGTTTTAGAGTAGAAAGAAGTCTAGGGTGGGATTGTCAGGGTATTCCAGTAGAGTATGAGGTAGAAAAAGCCTTGGGCTTTGAACAGAAGGGTGATATTGAGAAGTATGGTATAGAGAAATTTAATAACATGTGTAGAGAGTCTGTTAAGAAATATCAAGGAGATATTCAAAGTTTAACAGAGAGAATGGGAAGATGGGTAAACAGGGATGAAGAGTATGCAACAATGGATTCTTGGTATATTGAGAGTGTATGGTGGTCTTTAAAAGAGCTTTACAACAAAGGTTTGTTATATGAAGGATACAAGGTAGTACCTTACTCAACAAGAGCTGGTACAACCCTTTCTAACTCTGAGGTATCTTTAGGTGGTTACGAAACTATTACTGATCCTGCTGTTGTTGTTAAGTTAAAGCTTAAGGAACAAGACACCTATCTATTAATATGGACTACTACTCCTTGGACACTACCCGGTAACTTACTTGTTGCTGTTGGAAAGGATTTTGAGTATGTAAAAGTTGAGTATAAAGGTGAGAGATATATTGTAGGGAAAGAGCTAGTAGAAAGTGTTTTTAAAGAGAACCTAAAAATTTTAAATACATTCAAAGGTAGTGATTTAATTGGTAAAGAGTATGAACCTTTGTATCCATATTTTGAAGAGAAAAGAAAGGAAGGGGCATTTAAAGTAGTACATGCAGACCATGTTACCTTAGAAGATGGTACAGGTTTAGTTCATCAAGCTCCATATGGAGAGGAAGACTTCGCTTTAATGACGGATATGGGTATAGGAATGTTTGATTATCTTGATGATCAGGGGAATATGAAGGATGAGATTTCGCAGTTTGATGGAATGTTCTATAAAAAGGCTAATAAATATATTATGGAGGATTTAGAAAAGAGAAATCTACTTCTTACCCATTATGATTATGAGCATCAGATGCCTATGTGTTGGAGAACAAATACACCATTAATATACAAGCCTATTAAGAGTTGGTATGTAAAGGTAACTGCTATAAGGGATATGTTAGTTAAAGAAAACAAAGAGATAAATTGGGTACCTAATCATGTAAAAGAGGGAAGGTTTGGGAATTGGTTAGAGGAGGCAAGAGATTGGGCATTAAGTAGAAATAGATATTGGGGAACACCTTTACCTGTATGGGTTTGTGAAAAGTGTGGGGAAAAGGATGTAATAGGGTCATTTGATGAGATTAAAGATAAAAGTGGTGTAGAGTTAAAAGATCCTCACAAACCATTTGTAGATGAGATTAGGTATAAATGTGAATGTGGGGGTACTAAGAGTAGAGTTAATGATGTAATAGATGTTTGGTATGATTCTGGTTCTATGCCTTTTGCTAGGTTGCACTATCCTTTCGAAAACAAAGAGAAATTTAAAGAAAAATATCCAGGTGAGTTTATTGCTGAGGGTGTTGATCAAACAAGGGGTTGGTTTTACACATTACACGTACTTGGTGTTGGCCTATTTAATGCTAAATCATTTAAAAATGTTGTAGTAAACGGTTTGGCACTTGCTTCAGATGGTAGAAAGATGTCTAAGAGTAAAAGAAACTATCCAGAGGTAAATACAGTTATTGATTCTATGGGCGCAGATGCACTTAGATTGTATTTTTTAAGCTCACCAATTGTACATGGTGAAGAGGTCATATTTAGTGAAAAGTTTGTTAAAGAGGTTACCTCTACAGTACTTCTTCCATATTGGAACTGTATTAAATATTTCCTTAATTACAAAGATCAGTTAGATTGGAAGTATTCTAAAGAGTATGTTCCTCAAAATGTAATGGATAGATGGATTATCTCCAAGCTTAACCAGACTACTAGAGATGTTACTAAGTATATGGATGAGTATAAATTACAGAATGCAACTAAGTATCTATTTGAATTAATAGATGTACTCTCTAAATGGTATATACGAAGATCAAGAGACAGATTTGTAAATGGAGATAAGCAGGCACTTGATACACTACATTTTGTACTACTAGAAACATCCAAGCTTTTAGCACCATTTGCTCCTTTTATAAGTGAAAGCGCATATGCAACTTTAGTAAAAGAAGAGGTTAAGGAGTCTGTTCATTTAGAGGAGTATCCACAATTCAATGAGAAACTTTTAGATGAAAAACTTCTTACTGATATGGATACTGTTAGAGCTATATGTTCATTTGGATTAAATATTAGAGATGAGAATAGGTTAAAAGTTAGACAACCGTTATCTAAAGCATATGTACCGATATCTGATACTCAAATGCAAGAGATAATAAAGGGAGAATTAAATGTAAAAGAGGTACTGTTTTCTAAAGAAGAGATTAAGGAAGAGGGTCTTGAATCTCTGGGTAATGGCTCAATATTTGTAAGTTTAGATATTCATGTAACAGAGGAGTTAAGAGAAGAGGGTATGTTAAATGAAATATTGAGAGGATTACAGGTTGCAAGAAAGGAAAGTGGTTGTGAGGTAGGACAGTTTGTATCCATAGAATATGTAAGTGAGGGTACAGAAGTAGTAAGGTTAATAGAAAAGTACAAGGAGAATATTCAGAAAGGAATATACATTAAGGATATCCAGAAGGTAGAAAGTATTGAGAATGGTATTGAGATTAGGGTTGGAGAAGATATATTAATGACCAGAATACTTAAACTCTAACATATTTACCTCTAATCCAGTTGTTTTTTCAAATGTTTTACCAGCTGTCTCTAGTTTGGTACCAGCAGATACTGCTAACTCTCCAATAATGTCTCCCATTGCACGGGATAGCTCGTTTTCAATTGATACAGGTATTAATCTCCCGTCTTTCTCTCTTCCTCTTTTTACATGATTACAGTACTGTATTGTTTCAATAGCTGATTCAATAGTAGCTTGAGTTTCTAATTTCTTAAATATCTCCATTAATCTATTAAAATCTTTTGTTTTAGGATCTTTGTATGGAGTCTTTTTTAATACCTTTATCTTTTCAACAATCTGTTTAGAAGAAAAGACCTCTCTAATACTTAGATTATCAACATTGTCCAATGGTGTAGATATTGTAATAGATGCATTAATGAATTCAAATTCAAAATACATCTTTTTATTACCATTAAACTCTATCTCCTTCTTATTTCTTATCCATCCAGCTCCATGAGAGGGATAAAATACTTTTGAACCTATCTTAAACTCCATAATAGTGAGATATATGTGAATTAAACATTTCATTATACCATTTTTTAATATACAATTGTACGTATGAAAGTAACATTAATAGGGGGAGGAACAGGTACCTCAACAGTATTGGAGGGATTAAAAGTGCATAGGGATTTAGAATTAAATGTTGTTGTAGGTATGATGGACGATGGGGGAAGTAATGCAATTGTTAGAGATGAATTTGGATTATTACCATTAAGTGATTTGAGGAAATCTATAATTGCTCTATCACAGGAAAATGAGGGAAATATATTAAGAGAGCTTTTTACATACAGATTTTCTCAAGGAGATGGATTAAAAGGTCATACACTTGGTAATCTACTTATGATTGCTATGACGGAAATAACAGGATCAGAGGTTGAGGCTATTGAGATGTTTAAATATCTGTTTAATGTTTCTGGGAATATAGTGCCTGTAACATTGGATAAGGTTAGACTAATTGCAGAGTATTCTAATGGAGAGAAAATATTGGGGGAGCATCTTATAGATGAACCTGATATTAAGGCAAGTATTGTGAAGTTTTACCTTGATAAAAAGGCTAGAGCATATAAAGGAGCCGTGGAGTGTATCTTAGATTGTCAGTATATTATCATTGGTCCAGGGGATCTATATACAACAACATTAGCAAATATTGTAGTAGAGGGTATCTCAGAGGCATTACAAAAAACGAAAGCTAAGCTTATATTTATTCCCAACCTTATGTCTAAGGTTGGACAAACAAGGGGATTAACTCTTAATAGTATGATTACTTTAGTAGAGGGGTATGTTGGAAGGGAGTTTGATTACATATTAGTAAATGAGGGTAGGATACCAAGGAGAGCGTATAAAAGATATATTAAAGATGGGGAACATCTTTTTGTTGATGATTTAAAAGATGTTAAGGGTAGGGAGGTATTGAGAACAGATTTAGTAGCTAACTCTATAATTCAAAAGGATAAGGGGGATATTTTACATAGGAGCTTGATTAGGCATGATTCCAAAAAGGTGGGTAATGAGTTATACAAGATATTTAGGAAGGGGTGGAAATCAAAATTAAACTCTTTTCTTTCCCTTTATCGTTAGTAGTTTTCCATCTATTACTTTCTTAATTTGTTCTCCTTCATAATATATTTCTAATTGAAAATGGGGATTAAGAATAGCTATTATCTTCTCTACCTTATTTCTTTTGTTAGGATGATATTCAACTGATATATTTTCAACCCTATTTAATATATTCTTATGACTGTTTAGTATTTCAAACTCAGTACCCTCTGTATCTATTTTTAACATATCAATAGCTTGAATATCTTCAAGGTATGCATCTAATCGGGTACAAGAAACATTAATTGGTTTACTGTTCTCTCTTCCACTCCAGCTCTTTTCAAGTAAACTTGAATTAGAGTTCCAGTTCTCGTTGGTATTATCTATGTAAAGTGTTTTAATACAATCATTTGAGGAAATTGCTCTATTAACAAGAGTAATATCTTTTAATCCGTTGTTTTGAATATTTTCTTCCAATATTTCAAAAGATATTGGATTTGGTTCAAAGGAAAGAATTTTAGAATCGGGATACTTAGATTTGAAATAGAGTATCGATATACCTATATGAGATCCAATATCAATTATAAAGGGGGTAATCTTTTTTGAATTAAAATTGTATATCTCTTGATTCCATATCTCTCTTTTTAATAAGTGGTATTCCCTTTTGTTAGGATATATAACTATATATTTTCCCAGTTTAGTTGATTCCATATACAAGTATACTTTACTCTCCAATCTGATTCATTAAAGATTTTACTTTTCCTGCCCAGCTTGATGCAGATGGAGGACAGTATATTCTTGCTATTTCGTATGGGGTATCTAAACCTTTAGCATAGTATCCCGTTGCTAAACCTTTTGATACACTCCATATACCATCTTTCCAGTTATCAAATCCATAACTTCCCCAACCCCATGCATTGTAATGTCTAAAGTTGTGTAATCCACCACTTGATTCAACAATTGATATTGCAGCAACTATTCTATAATCAATTCCGTACTCATTTGCAGCGTATACAAACTCTTGTGCATATTTTACTAATGGAGAGTTTCTTTTTTCAAAAAACTTTCTAATATTATCAATCTTTCTTTGATTCTCAATATCTTGAGGAGTAATAGAGATAGCTGTTTCTAATATTGTTTCCTCAACGGGTGTACTTTCTATATAGACCATATCAGCAGCATACTCCTGTTTAAAGGTAGCTTGATCAATACCAACTACTGTTTTAGGAGATATATCATATATCATATTTAGTATTAATCCAGTAGAAAGTATTCCTACTATACCCATTAACACATTTTTCTTGTTATATGTTTTCATATTTGTATCCTTTCTGCTTGTCCCATAGTTATGTTTTCTGTTAAAATGACTCGTTATCTTATATATTCTATATATGTTAAATCTAACAGTAACAGAGGGAAAAAAGCTTAGAAGAAATAGAAAAAAACATCCTATACTTCTATACACTATTATACCATTTTTAGCCTTTTTTTCATATCTACTGCTATTCTCAGGGCTATCTTTTAAAGAGGTGCCTGACCTTTTTGTATATACACCTCCTAAGGTAAATTATGAGACTTTTAAGGTATCCTTTGATTCTCAGATACCACAGAGTATTCAAGATATATTTAAGGCATCGATAGAGGATATTAAGCTTAATGAGACAAAAAGGTTTGAGTTTGTTAAAAGAGGTGATTACAGGGTTGTATATACTAAAGAGATTGAAGATGTAATGTATTTTAAAGAGTATGTACCTGTAGGTCATATATATTGGTTAAAGGGAGATACAACATTAGAATATATTAAAGAGAGTGGTAAGGTATATGTTTCTTCTGAAGAGTATGAGTCTTCAAAGGTATTCTTAGCTCAGATTTTAGGAGATGGTGTTGAGGTTATAAAAAC
>CAZAUH010000009.1:0-6428 GCA_964488325.1 uncultured Candidatus Saccharibacteria bacterium | reverse complement strand
AATGATTATGGATCTACTAATAACAAAACTACAATTGAAACATATACGTCATTAGGTTGGGATCATTTTGGTGGTGGATTGAATAATGACGATGCTAGTAAGATTTTGTATAAAGAGGTGAAGGGTAATACTGTGGCTTTCATGGGTTACAACTATTACAATACAATGTATGATCAAGCTCCTTTGGCTAAAGAGACAACTGCTGGAGCTAATTCATACTCTGTTGAGAAATTAACGAACAATATTAAAGAGGCAAAAGAGAAGGGTGCTTTAGTTATAGTTACCTTTCAATTTCAAGAGTGTTACTCCTATCCAAATGGTGATGTAATATTTCCTATCTGTTATAAACCGTTAAACTCTCCTGATCAGAAGGGAGTATTTAGACAGGCTATTGATTTGGGTGCTGATATTGTAATTGGTACTCAGGCTCATCAGCCTCAAACATACGAGGTGTACAAAGATGGACTCATCTTTTATGGTTTAGGTAATCTGTATTTTGATCAGAAGAATTGGATTGGTACACGTCAGGGTATTATCCTTTCTTTGTATATCAAAGAGAATAATTTAATACAGGTTGAGATTATACCAACCATTATGGGTAACGATTTAATTCCTAGGGTGGCAGAAGTGGCTGATAGTAATTTGCTGCTAAATTTGTTGAAGAGTGCTAGAACTTTCTGATATATTGAATAAGGAAATAATTTTTTTTCTTAATTTATTGTGGACAATATAAATAACAATACGGTTGGAGACAACCAAAGTAATGGTATGGGATTAGGAAATAATGATGTTAATAACGGTAGTACACCGGTACAGGCAAATGATTATAACTCAATGCAACCCACACCATCTCCTGTAATTTCAGATGATCTGGTTGGTAGTTTAACAGGTATGCCTACTCCTGAGGTAGGTAACGCACCAATTGGTGTTCAACCTGTTCAAGAGAGTACACCTCCAGTTGAGCAAGCTCCATTAGAAGAAAATATGACTACACCATTTGGAAGTTCACCAGCATCTTTTGATACAGCTACTCCTACAGCAATGGACACAGTCACTCCTACACCAATGGATACTGTTACTCCAACACCTATGGATACTGTTACTCCTTTATCAGTACCTGTAATAGAGAGTACACCTTCATTTGGAAGTACTCCTGTAATGGATGAATCTGTATCTGCGACACCTATTGAAGCGAGTACTCCTGTAGTTGAAACTCAACCTATGGAAGAGAGTGTACCAGTTGAAACATCTCCAGTTGTAGATTCTTCTCCTGCATTTGAGACACCTTCTCCTGAAGCTATGCCTACTCCGGAATCAATTCCTACTGAAGAGATGGGTACTCAAAGTCTTTCAGAACCACTACCATCTTTTGTTCCTCCAACTGATACTCCTATGCCAGTAACACAGGGAGAAGAGGTCGTAAGCAATCTAAATGAGAGTAAAGAGGTTAAAAGTGGGAAGGGTGGTACTGCAGTGATAATAGTATTAATAATAGTTATTGTTGCACTTCTAGGTACAATAGGATTCTTTGCATTTAAGATATTTGGATAGGTGTTTTCTATTTAGAAATCCATAACCCATGAATGTTGCAATACTCTCTTGCATATATTTTTGTGTATTCCTTTGGTAATTGAAATTGTACAGAGGGTATATCATTCGGTTTAAGATATTTTGTTTGTGTATCTCCATCTATTGTAAGTTGAATAAATTCTATGTAATGGGTATTTTCCATAGGATGAGGAATATCTCCCACCTTAACAATAGCAGTATCTTTTTCAATGGTTATTACAGGTACATGTTTCTCTTGTCCTTCGTCTGTATTTCTTTCAACAAGTTCGTCCATATCTTTTCCACAACATACTAAAGTACCATTCCCTTCATGTAATACCTCGACAATGTTTCCACAGATTGAGCATCTATATATTTTATTTTTCTTTGCCATATTATTTCCTTTTTAAGTTATTTTCTCTCTCAATATATCATTGAGAGTAATATATGTAAATTTTAACTTGATATATGAGTATATTTTATATAGGATATTTAATAACTTGTCCTTTACAGATCTTGATAGAAACAAATATACATACCTGTGAACAGACAGATGAAATTGATAGAAATTGGGGAAATGTTCAAACAGAGATATTGAACTTGGCACAGTATAGGTTAGAGAGTACAAGGGATAAATGGTATAGAGATATTTGTACTGAATATATAAGTAAGGTTACATGTTTTTCTCCTAAGATATACACAGATATAAATAAGTTACCTCAAGGGATATTAGGAGAGGTATTTTTTCTTAATGCTTGTAAACAAAAGGGAGTAGATTGTACTCCGTGTTTTGGAGATGAGGATCAAATAGGTGTAGATTTTAAAATAAGACATAATGGTGAAATAAGTTTTTTTGATGTAAGTATTAATACATCAAAAGAGAGTATGAAAAGAAAGACTAAAGAGGGATCTTTTCCAACTCTTTTTATCCCTTGGAAAAGAGAATATATTGATGATGAGAATCCATATATGACCTATGCTGAAAGATATTTAAGATATGGGATATTTGATTCAGAATCGTTTTTCAGAGATGTAATATCATCTAACTATGATGTATTCCATTTTTTAAAAAGGAAAATACTAAGGAAGGAGAAGAAAAATTGGATGACATTTAATAATGAGAATGTAAATCTCTCGGATAGTGGTATTAAATATCTACTTAATCTTAAAGATCTGTTAATTCTATTAAAGAAAGAATTAGACTAATTTTCAATACCCATCTGTTGTTTAGCATATGCAGTTAGGTTCTTTCTTTTAGACCAGGTTCTTTCAGTTTCAGTAAGTAACTTTTTTCTAAGTCTAATATTTTTAGGAGTAATCTCTATTAACTCTTCATCATTAATAAAAGAGAGAGCGTACTCTATTGTAAGAGGTATAGTTGTTTTTAAATTAACTAATGTTAATTCACTTCTTAACATTCTAACATTAGTCTTATGTCTAGCCTTACATGGATTTACCACTAGATCCTGTTCATGATTGTTAATACCAATAATCATTCCTTCATATACATCTTCAGATGGTCCTACAAATAGCTGCCCTCTATCCTGTATTGTGGTTAGCGAGAATCCTAATGTTGTTCCTGTATCTTGTGATATGATAACTCCTTTTCTAAAGAGTGGGGGTTGTTGAGTATATGGTACATAATCTGTTACAAAACTGTTAGTAACAGCAGTTCCCTTTGTGGCATTCATAAGGATTCTGTGTAAACCTATTAAATTTCTAGTAAGTATTTTGTATGTAAATCTTGTTTGTAATCCCTCTGATTCAATATTTTGCATCTCTCCCTTTCTACTACTTACCTCTTCTGTGATTGTACTTAGATACTCTGTTGGACAATCAATTACTAACTCTTCAACGGGTTCGTACTGTTTTCCATCTTTCTCTATAAGTACGACCTCTGGTTTACTTAATTGAAATTCATATCCCTCTCTTCTTAACTGTTCTACTAGTATAGCTAGCTGTAACTCACCTCTTCCAGCTACTGAGTAGGATGATCCAGATATTTTAGATATCTTTAAACTAATGTTTAAATCTTTCTCCTGTTCTAATCTTTGTTCTAACTGTTTAGCTGTAACAAACTTTCCCTCTTTTCCTGAAAATGGGGATGTATTAGCTTCAAACTTAACTTTTACAGAGGGTGGTGTAATATGTATATCCTCAAGACTCTCTGGAGTATCTAGTGAGCAAAGAGTTGCCCCTATGGCTGTTGAGTCTAATCCTGCAATTGCAACTATCTCACCTGTCTGAGCCTGATTAATGGGTATCCATTTTAATCCCTCTTTAGCAAATATCTCTCTTACTCTTCCTTGTACTTTCTTTTCTTTTTCTAAAAGTATTACAGGATCATTTACCTTAATACTTCCTCTATTTACTTTACCAACGAGATATCTTCCTAGGTGAGCATCATATTCTAATGTCGTTATTTGCATTTGAAAGGGACCATTTTCATCTCCTTTAGGTGGGGGACAGTACTCCACTATTTTCTCTAAAAGTGGAACAATATTTCCTTCATGTTCGTTTGCTTTTGTTAGATCTCCTTGGGGTAGCTGTTCCCATATTTTCCCCTCTCTAGCAATAGCGTAGTAAACAGGGAAATCTAATTGATCCATATTAGTAGCTAGTGTAAGGAATAGGTCTTGTATTTTACTTACTGTTTTTTCAATATTAGCTAACTTTTTATCAATCTTGTTTACTACCACTATTGGTAGTAGATTCATTTCTAAGGCTTTTTTAAGTACAAACTTTGTTTGAGGCATTACTCCTTCCTGTGCGTCTACTAGTAGTAAACAGGAGTCTGCCATATTAAGAGTTCTTTCTACCTCTCCTCCAAAGTCTGCGTGTCCTGGTGTATCTATGATGTTTAATTTATACCCTTTATATCTAACAGATATATTTTTAGCTTTAATGGTTATACCTTTCTCTCTTTCTAAATCTCCACTATCAAGTATTTGTGTTTGGGTCATTTCCTCTTCGTTTTCTCTAAACATATCTGTTTGTTTCATAAAGGCATCAACTAACGTAGTTTTCCCATGGTCTACATGGGCTATGATAGCTATATTTCTAATTTTGTCCTTACTTAAAGGGGTATATTCCATAACAAGTGGTTATTTTATCACAAAAGGAGATATTTACCTATTTACATTCAGATGTAGGCATAAGGGATGAGGGTTGTCCGTGTTGTATCCATCTACCTTTTTCACAGATCCATGTGTCTTCATCTCCTCCTAAGAATATTCGAAGAACAATTAATGCGGATAGTAAGATGATTGCTACTATTACAAAGAGTAATATTCTTTTTTTATCAAAATATGTGTTTAATCTCATATTATTTAATATTTAAATATGCGTATATTACATATACTAATATTGTAAATGGAATAGCTATGGCTAGTGCAATTAATATCTTTATTTTAAATTTCCCTTTAAAGATGAAGGTGTAAAGGAAGTGGAATATTGAGTAGAGGATATATATTGTAAGTAGTATGAGAGAGATAGTGGCAATTTTATCTACTATTTCTACAATTCCTGTATATGTTTTTACAGAGAGTGTTTCTTGGAAGTTTTCAAATTGAGTTTTAACAAATGTATATACGCTATTATATATTCCAGAGGTTAAGGAACTTTGAGTAATAAAGGTATGTATTTTCTCAAACATATTATATTGTAGATTAAGAGAGGGATAGAATGCAAGATATTAAAAAGTATTAAGGGAATGTGATAAAATATGTTTATTATGAAAAAATATATTGTTCCAATATTAGTAATTATTGTTTCTGTATTACTTTCAATATTTTTCTATTCATCTTTGCCAGATAGTATGGCTTCACATTGGGATGAGAATGGTATTGTTAATGGTTACTCTTCTAGGTTGTTTAATGTTTTATCTTTCCCTGTATTAGAGATTTTTCTTTTTCTTCTGTTTATATTTGTTCCTAAGGTAGATCCTAAGTGGAAGAGTATTAAGACATTTGAGGGTAAGTTTAATCTGTTCATATGTTCAATTTTAATATTTATGTTGTTATTACAGCTTCAGGTATTTTTATGGAATATAGATGTTAAGATACCTATGGAGATGGCTATTCCTGTTTTAATGGGTGGCCTATTTATTGTAGTTTCGGATTTGGTTAAGAATGCTAAACAGAACTATACAATTGGTATTAGGACTCCTTGGACATTACATAGTGAGAGGGTATGGGATAAGACACATGCACTAGGGGGAAAGTTGTTTCTAGCTAGTGGTATTCTATCTATTGCTTCTGTATTAATTCCTAAATACTCTTTTTGGATATTAATGGGTAGTGTAATACTTTCTACCATCTTCCTCTTTATATATTCCTATCTAGAATTTAAGAAAGAGGAATCTAAGTAGGGGTTTGTTCTAATTCTTTTCCCATTAGATATACATGATACATGTATTCTGGTACTTGAGATATTTCATTGTTTTCATCTATTTTAGGCCATTGTAAATCAATATTTAATTCCTTTAATGTTTCATCAACATTTACTCCCTGTCCTTCTGGGTTTCTAATTAGTTTGTACTCAGGATACTCTTTTTTAATATTTTTCCAATATTCATTTAGAGTTCCTTTAAGATGGTTTTGCCAATGTCTTTGGTTAGATAGCTCTCTTAGACTCCAATCTGGGTGCTCTTGTTGTTTAAGGGAGATGTAATAGTAGAATGGGAATTTAAGTAAGAGCATATTAATTGATTCTAGATCATACTGTTGTGATATGTGTTGTATGTGTGGTGGACATCCCTGTTTACTATTAAAGTTAGGGCATCCTTTTTTGTGTTTATGATACTCCTTAGTACATAGGTAGTTTACAGTTCTCATATCATGTAATACCAATGGTACATTGTGTATGAGATATATGTCTTT
>CAZAUH010000008.1:13085-17473 GCA_964488325.1 uncultured Candidatus Saccharibacteria bacterium | reverse complement strand
ATCTTTCTCCTCTTGCTCTTTCTTTGTACATCCGGTTAGTAACAATGTACTTAAAAGTATTACAAAAAGATATATGAATATATTTTTTTTCATGATAATTGGTATAAATTAATCTCTATTTATACTACCATACTACATATTTTAAAAGAAGGATTCACATTGTACTAATCTAATGTTAAATTATATATATGACAAAAGAAATAAATATATCTGATAAAGTACAAAAGACAACCTCCAACCCAAAGAAGAATATATTTTTAGGCTTAAAGGCTAAAAAGAAAGAAATTCCCTTAGTAGAGAAAATAGAAACTACTAATACCAATACGCAGAAGAAAGTGGTCGAAGTTAAAACCAAAGTTCCTATGGATCCAAAAAAGAAGAAGCTGATGTATATCCTTTTTTCTCTAGCCTTTTTACTAATTTTAGGAATCGCTGCTTTTTACTACTTCGCAATTTATAAATATGAGACATATACAAAACCATCTGAGTTAATTAACCTAAGTAATGAATACATCCTATCTTTACCAATTACATCTAATTTCTCCCTAATTCCCATACCTATTCCTACTGAACCTAAAACCGAGATCAGCCCTATTAATGGTACTCTTTTTACAAAAACAGAGATGGCCAAATTCCAACAAAGAAGACCTGTTGCTGTAATGATAAATAACCATGATGTAGCTAGACCACAATCTGGACTTAATAGCGCAGATGTTGTATTTGAAGCATTAGCAGAGGGTGGCATTACAAGATTTCTAGCAATATTTTGGAGTGAAGCACCTAAGAAAGTAGGACCCATAAGAAGTTCGAGACAGTATTATCTAGAATGGTTAAGTCCCTTTGACCCACTGTATATATATGATGGATGCGCAGATACTGATAATCCTAAAACAGACGCTTGTGGAAATATATATGCTTACAAGATAAAAAAAATAGCAACAATTGGAGCATGGAGATGGAATGATGGGAGAAGATACGCTCCTCACAACGAGTACTCCTCTCTTTTTGAGGCTTGGGAGTATGCTAAAGATAAGGATTGGGATAGTATGCCTGAGATTGAGGCATGGAAATTTAAAAAGGATGCTACTTTAGAAAATAGGGGCCTTAAAACAAAGGTTAAGATTACTTTCCACGAAAGACTTAATAATGGAGGATCATATGACAGCGTATGGACATACGACAGCAAAACTAATACCTATTTAAAAGAAACAGGAGGTAAGATCCATATTGATCAAGAAAGTAATACACAGGTGTATGCTAAAAACCTAATTATTCAAGAAGTACTATACACACCTTCGTATGATAATAAAGGGAGAATAATATTAACAACAATTGGTGAGGGAAAGGCAACATACTTCTTCGATGGGAAAATTACATCTGGAACATGGAAAAAGACTAGTAGGACAGACAGAACAACATACTATGATAATACTAATAACGAGGTAGAATTTAACAGAGGGAGAACATGGATATCAATAGTTCCTCGCTCTATCGGAAAATTTGATATAATTGAGCAATAAATTGCCCCATGGTCTAAGATTAAGTTTCTTAGGCCTATTTAATATATTAAAAAATAGGGGAAATGCTTAAAAGTCTATTCATATCAAAAGTAAGAATAAGAGTACTTTCAAAGTACATGGAAGATATTAACAAACCATATCACGTTAGAGGTCTAGTTAGAGAATTGGGTGAGGAAATTAATGCTGTAAGAAGAGAGTTACTAAGTTTAAAGAAAGCAGGTCTGCTTGATTCTAAAAAAGATGGTAACAAAATAATGTATTCCATCAATAAAGCCTGTCCAATTGTATGGGAGTTAAGATCAATGTTTTTTAAAGAATCAGATACAGGTAAACTACTCTACGATAAGTTCCAACCAATAGAGGGAATAACCGTAGCTATAGTAACAGAGGCATTTTTAAAAAATAAATATCCAGAAAAAACAGATTTAGATATGCTCTTTATCGGAGAGATGAAGGTAAGAGAGCTATCTCTTGCTGTAAGTGCCCTTGAAAAAGAGATGGGTAGAGTCATTAAGTTTGCTGCAATGAAAGTAGAGGATTATGATTTTGGTAAAAGAAAAAGGGACCCTATCTTAATGAATGCCTTAGGAAAAGATAAAGTAATACTACTTGGAAAAGATTCAGACTTACTCTAGTATGAAAAAATTTAAACTCCCAAAACTAAAAAATAAAAAAACAAGTCCCAAAGGAGTATTTAATTACCTGATATCTATACTAATCAGTTCCGTTATTTTAGGCTTAATCTTAATATCCCTACCCCTTACAGAGAAGATAACCTCTTCTGCAACATATGATCTAAAAAATAAAAGTAGTCTGTATTGGGCAAAAGAGTATGTATTACAACTTGATACAGAAAAAAGTGTTAAGGTTGACCAAGATATTGAGAAAACAAGATCCGTACTTCAAAAAAGATTAAGAAGACTTGGCGTAGAACAATCCTCAATACTTTCATACAAAGAGAAAGATATTAATTACCTTAAAGTTTTAATTCAAACATCTAAAGATATTGAACTAGTAGAAGGCTTAATTAAGTCTCCATTTATAATAGATATCGTTACTAGAAAAAATGATGTGAACTATGAAGATCAGGAAAATCCCCTTACTCCATATCTTGCAGAAAACTATGATAAGACAGAATTTACAAGGAGGAATTTTAGAAATGTATATGTTACACAGTTAAAAAACTCTGCTAATGAATACTCCTACTTTGCACTCTTTAAAACATGGCCATGGGAGAAGGGTTGGAAAACATTTCTTACAGATTACTCTGGACAAACAGTAGGTGTAAGTATTGATGGCTTTGTTACCCCTGTACAGATAACTGCTGGACAAGATCTATTTCCTGTACCTGTTTCATCTACAGAGAAAGGATATGCACATATTACAAGTGTATTGTATAACTCAGGGGTAATTCCATTAACCTACTCTGTAACTACTGAAGAGGAAGTATTAATTGAAAGTGCAGAGATAGACTATATTAAACTAACAGAGGGTATACTTGTTGCTATCTTTTTCATATACATATACCTACTTCTAATTGAAAAAACTCCAAAAGATATATTAGTTAGATCTGGACTATCTACCATTATTACCGTTGCAGCTTGGATAGCCTACTTAAAGATATCCGCTACACCTGTTGATATATTCCTTTTGGCAGTAGAGGTAATTACCATAGTAGCAATAATAAGGATCATTACAGAAAATGTAGAATCGAGAGTAATAGTAACTGTACTTCTAGCTTTGATATCATCAATATGTATAATCCTAGGGTCCGGATATATTAAAATATTCGCGAATGATTTACTAATCTTAATGATAATATGTAATCTTGTACTCTCACTATCAACCTACTATTTATCTAATGTTAAAAGATCTCTAAAGATATGAATATATTAGAAAGTGTTTTACAAAATTGGAGTATATATGAAAGAAATATGGAAATATCTCTACTTGTTTCAATCCTTTGTATATCCCTCTTAGCAATATATTGGTCTACAAGAAATAAATCTATCTTAATTCTTTCTTTATTCTCTTTTATTTTAATATTCCTTTTTAATTTCATCGGAATACTCTTAGTAAACTCAATATTTAAAGTACATATCTCTGATATATTTAGAATAGTACCAGTAATATCATCGATATTACTTGTTTCTAACCTTGGTATACTAGTAGGTTTCTATGTATCCCAAAAGAATTCAAAAGGATTTGATATCTCCACAATTAGAAAAGAGTACTTAACAGATTCAATTAAACAGACAGTATTTTTAACCTTACTAGGATCTTCTACACTACTCTTTCTTTCAATACAAACAGAAGCAATAGTAGCAATCTCTATTCTCTCTACCATCCTATCCATATGGATTACATACTGGATATCTAGATATATTCTCAAATGATTGATTACAAAGGGAAGATAATTGTAATAGCTGGGCCCACTTCATCCGGCAAATCAGATATAGCTTTAAGACTTGCTAAAGATATTAATGGGTATATCATTAATGGGGACTCTAGGCAGCTATACAAATATTTAGATATTGGTACTGCTAAACCTAAGTTTGATAAGAAGCTTTCAGATGGTAAGCATGTATTAAACGGTATTACCCATTATCTCTATGACTTTGTTAATCCTAAGAGTAACTATACTCTTTTTGAATATCAAAGAGATCTAGAAAAAGTTTTACAGAATGAAAAAGGTACCCCTATTCTCGTTGGTGGAACAGGTTTATACATTGATAGTGTAATTTTTAACTATGACTTAGTTGAGAATACTCCTATTCAGAATGATCTAGATAGAAAGAGTATCGAACAGTTACAAGAATTAGCTAAAGATTATCTTTCAGAAATGAATGAGAGTGATAGAAGTAATAG
>CAZAUH010000008.1:0-12985 GCA_964488325.1 uncultured Candidatus Saccharibacteria bacterium | reverse complement strand
ATATCTCTTGAAGATGTAAAAGAAGAGATTATTAAAAATACTATGTCATATATTAAAAGACAGAGAACATGGTTTAAGAGAAATAAGGGAAGTATATGGACTAATGATTTTAAAGAGATACTTTATAAAGCATCAAATTTCATCTCTAACGAGTAAATACCTTCAGTATTTTTAATTAGATAAATGCTATCAATTGTAAATTGAATATCATTAAGCTTTAGTTTCTTTGAAAGCCTTGCTACATCATTCGCTACATTCCTGTGTTCCTCTTTAGAAAGATCTTTACTAATCCTTCCTATCGTAAGATGAGGAACAAACATAGAGGTATCTTTATCTCCAATATACTTTCTTACATCAAGTATTAACTCTCTTAACTGCTCTCCACCCTCCTGTATATCTAAATATACTAACTCTTTATAACCTCTTGAAATACCTACTTTTACAGTACCAAAGGATATATCTATTTTCTTAAAATGTATTTTAGATATATTTCTTTTTAAAAGTATCTTGTTTAAAAAACAGAACCTCTCTCCTAAGTAATACAGTGTAATATGAAAAGTATTTGGTTTAACCCATCTAACAGGAATACCGAAATCATCAAAAATGATACTTACCTCTCCCAGCACCCTCCTTATCTTGTAATTAGATTCCTGACTAGGAACAAAACCTAAGAAGTAACTCATGTCTTACTCCTTCGTAATTTTATCTACCCCTATATATTTCCTTAAAACCTGAGGAACTAATATACTACCATCCTGCTGCTGATATGTTTCTACTAATGCAACCATTAATCTACTTGTAGCTAAACCAGAACCATTAAGAGTGCTCATATACTCGGTCTTATCTCCCTCCGTTGGTTTGTATCTCATATTTCCTCTTCGGGACTGATACTCACGTACATTAGACACAGAACTAACTTCATAGTACTGACCAATTGACGGTAACCATGTCTCTATATCATATGTCTTAGCTGCACCTGCTGAGCAATCTCCAGCTGCTAATTTACTTACTCTGTAATGTAATCCCAAACCAGCTACTAACCTCTCTGCTTTAGAAACTAACTCCTCAAAGGCTTTTTCTGATCCCTCTTTAGTTGTAAATTGGTACATCTCCACCTTGTTAAATTGATGTACCCTTATTAATCCCTTCTCATTAGCCCTATAGCTTCCCGCCTCTCTTCTATAACAGGGGGTATATGAAAAGAACTTTTTAGGTAAATCTTTTTCATCAAGAATCTCATCTCTAAAAAGACTTGTTAAAGATGTCTCAGAAGTTGGAATTAAGAATTGGTTTTCCTCTTTCAACCAATACACATCATCTACAAATTTAGGTAACTGTCCTGCAGTATATCCTGATACCTCTCCAACAATATGAGGAGGTAGAATCATCTCATAACCATCTTTAATATGCTCATCTACAAAGTAATTAATTAAAGCCCACTCTAATCTTGCTCCCATACCCGTATACAAAGAAAAATTGTTACCTGATAGTTTACTTGCTCTTTCAAAATCAAAAAGTTTTAAACTATTACCTAACTGAACATGGTCTTTAATTTCAAAACTAAATACAGGTTTCTCTCCAACTACCTTTACAACCTCATTCGCTTCTTTTCCACCACCTACAACATCTTCATCTGGAATATTTGGTAATACCTCTACTAATTTTCTTAATTGATTATTTATTTCATTTACTTTACTCTCCAAATCTTTAACTACTGAGGCCAAATCTTTTAAATCTTTAAGAAGATATTCAAATTCAACAGTATTCTTTAAAGTACTTGCCATCTTAACATTGAAACTATTCTGTTGAGCCCTCTTACTCTCATACTCTTTTAGTACCTCTCTTTTCTCCTCATACAGTTTTATTATCTCATCAAGATGCATATCCTCTTTGTTCATCCTTTTCAAAAGACCCCTCTCTATCTCATCTCTTTGTTCTACTATCCTTTTTAAATCTATCATTAAAATATTTTCCTAATTTTATTCTCCCCTATTATATTCTCTCCATATTCTGTAATCAATACAAAATCTGATATACTTTTTACAATATATATGAAAAAAGAGTATTCTAAACTTAAAAATTTAATAGAAAAAAGTAACAGTATATTAATACTTACACATAGAGGGCCTGATTTTGATGGTTTTTGTAGTGCCTTAATACTTAAGAGCTTTATTAATACCTACTATCCTAAGAAAACAGTTTCATTTAAAACTAAACAGTATCCTACTCAAAAGATCCCTTTAATGAGTGATATACATATAGTACAAAGATTAGACATAGGAGATGAAGAACTTGTCATTATTGTTGATGCTGGAGGTTGGGATATATGTACTACAAATGAAGATACCATTCAACTTACTAAATCAAGGATAGCGATAGTAGATCACCATTCAACAAAGCCTATGGATGCAGAGGTAGTAATTAATGATGGTATGAGTTCTGCAACAGAACAGGTATTAGATTTTTGTATCAATGTTAAGGGTAAAAAGTATGTAATATCTCAAGAGGTTTCTACATTAGGACAAATTGGTATTGTTTTTGATACAGGTAGATTTATCTTTGATAATACTAAACCAGAGACATATGAATTAATGGCTAAATTAAGAAGAGTATATCCTTTAGATTTAGAAGATTTTGAATACAAGAGTGCTAAGTTTCCTGTAGATGCCCTACTTCCATTAAAAATATATATACAAAATATCCATATCATTAATGATATGGCATATTCATATATTAATAGAAGTGATGTTGTTAATTTCAAATTAACAAAGATAGGGGTCAACAGTGCACAGGAGTTTGTAAGAGATAACATAGTCAGATATATACAGGGAATACATTGGGGGTTTGTTGTTAAACCATCATTTACAAATGACAACGAGTGGAAAGTATCATTTAGAAGTAGCCAGGGATATCAAGAGGTGGCAGGTATTGCAGAAGCCTTAAGTGGTGGAGGTCATCAGTACTCTGCAGCTTCAAGGGTAAGTGCTCCTGAGGGTGATCAAGCTGTAAAGATTATCTTGGATACAATTAACAAAGCTTTAGCTACTCCTTTGGCTTCTGCCTCTCCAACTCCTTCACCTTCCACATAAATATCCTACTTCTATCTTTTGCATTAGGGTAATCTATTGCAAAACTGTATGCCGTTTCTAATATTACTCTCGGCTTCTCTTTCGCCCATTTAATATACATAGTTGTTCTTTTGGTATCTCCTAACTTACCTGCTAGGCTTAATCCATAGTATTGATACTCTTTAGATATATATTTATGTTTATCATTAATTAATACTTTCTTTTTAGAATACTCCTCTGTATCAAATAGCTCAGCTTGAGATTTTGTTTCAGTTTTTTGTTCCTTAAGTTTTAAGAAAAGATCTTTTAAAGATTCCATATATGTAATGATATCAAAAATGTTTAAACTATTTTATATTGACCTATAATATTCGTTTGTATATAATCCTAACTGTTCTTTAAAAGAAATTTTAACAAGGTTTTTCGTGACAAAGAGGATATAGCTCAATTTGGTGGAGCAAAAGGACTGGGAAGGGTCTTTTGGTTGTTGGTTCAAATCCAACTATCCTCACCTTGTTTCATTAACACACAGGTAATTGTGAAAACTAACCTATGTGTTAGGGCATATAGCTCAATCTGGTAGAGCATAAGACTCACAATCTTAGAGTCGTTGGTTCAAATCCAACTATGCCCACTTTGGGAGGAGTGTACACAACGAGACTTTGACTCATGTAGTCATCGCCTTCAGTCGTGTATGAAGCTTATTCCCAAACCAACCCTTAGTAGCACGTATGTGCGTACTCATTCATTTTTGAATGGCACAGACTAAGGGTTGGTAATTTTATTTTTCTTTTTTCTCTGCTTTGGGGAATTTTACTTTGTCTTTGTATATATCCGTTGTTGTATTATCAATTTCAACTCTCATTTGAGGAAATAGTGTACCCTCTCTACCAGATACATCTTCCATAAACCAGAATATTCTTTCACTCTGACCGTATCCACTTGTAGGTGGCATACCGTACTCTAACATCTCTACAAAATCTATATCTAACATCTGTGCTTCTTCATCTCCACTATCTCTTAATCTCTGTTGCTCCATAAATCTCTCTAATTGATCTTGTGGATCATTAATCTCAGAGTATCCGTTACCTAGTTCACTACCCGCTATAATTACTTGGAATCTTTCTGTTAACTTGGAATTTTCTTCTTTTGATTTTGCTAAAGGTGATACAAACATTGGATGATTAACTAAGAATGCTGGACCAGATACTGTTGCTCTAATTACCTTCCACATGTTATCTATCATCCTGTTCCTATTCATTTCCCCATCTACCTCAATATTTTTATCCTTAAGTGCTTTAAGTAGTACTTCATCTGAATCATTAAATATGTCTACGTCAAATCTTTCTTTAATTATTCCTACATAATCTATCTCTTCCCACTCCCTTGCCAAATCAAATGTATGTCCTCTTGTAGTAAACTCTGTTTTTCCATATACCTTGTTAGCAATTTCTAAAAACAGGTCTCTTACTAGTTTCATATTATCTTTGTAATTTGCATATGCCCAATACCATTCAATATCATAAAACTCTTGTAGATGTTCATCATCCATACCCTCGTTTCTAAAATTAGGACCAAAGGTATATATTTTTTCAAACCCTCCCCCTATTAATCTCTTCTGGTATAGCTCTGTAGATATTCTTAGAAATAGGTCTATATCTAGTGCATTGTGATGTGTTTTAAATGGTTTAGCATCTGCTCCACCTGTTACTACTTCGAGTACTGGGACTTCTACTTCTAAAAACCCATGATTTTTAAGAAACTCTCTTTGTACTTCCCAGAATTTTGCTTTTCTTTCGAATAGCTTTACTCTGTCGTCGTTAATAACTAGGTCTAGATATCTTCTTCTGAATTTCTGTTCTTTGTTTTTTAATTTTCTTGGAATAGGTCTAAGAGATTTGGTTAATAGCTTAATACCTTTGGCTATTACAGAAACCTCACCTGTTTTACTCTTCCCTATCTCACCTTTTACCTCTATAAAGTCGGCAAGGTCTAGAAGTTCTAAGTTCTCCCAACTTAATTTCTCTTTATCATTTTCTAACCAATCACTTTTTGCAATTATCTGAATATTTCCTGTTTGATCTTTAATATCTGCAAACAGTAATTTACCATATGTCCTCCATCCAGTTATTCGTCCTGCAACTGTATGTATCATACCTTCATGCTTTTCAAAATCTTTTTTAATTTCTCCAATTTGAATATCTCTTTCTGACTTAGATGGATATGGATTAATACCTAAGCTTTTTAATTTCTCTAACTTCTCTAATCTTACTTTTCTCTGACCTATTAGATTACTTTTCAAAGAATCTTCCATTTAAAAATGTACTTCCAATTTAATATATTTCTCTGAATTATATCACACCATTAAACCTATTCGTGTATTAATATATGATCCCCTTTGTTAAATATTTGATAAAGATATTTTGAATCGTCATAGAGCATTCTAATACATCCTCCACTTCTTCGAACCCCAATATTTGTAGTAGGTTCATATATCTTCTTACCATTATCATCATACCACCATACAAGAGCGTGTAAGCCATACCATGAGTCCTGTTTTGGAGAATAGTAGAATGCCATCCAATATGGCATATATCTTCCTGTAGGAGCTATGGGGGATATCCCTTTATCTATAATTGGGAATACTCCATAAACTTCATACCCTACTTTAGGACCTGAGAGAAGGATTTCTTTTTCAACTTTTCCATCTATCCATACATACAGTTTCTGTTTTGAGTTATCAATCTCAATATACTTACTCAAGTATCTGCCATCCGTACCTGGTAAGTCTTTAGTTTGTATTAATATCTGAGTATCTTCTCCACTTTCAAAAGCAGTTAGTACATCTGTATAAATATTACTAAAATCAGGTAATATGTCCTCTTTCCAATATATGAAACTCCCCTTCCTATTTTTAGCAAATGTTTTTCCTCCATAATATTTTTCAAAATGGGGAATTACTGAATCCAATACTTTTTGATAGATGGCATTTTCATTAGGTATTCCATCTTCAACTAACTCTTCACTAGAAAGCCATACACAACTTTTGTTCTGGCTATCACATATTGAAACAGAGAATATTTTTTCCTCCTCTATTTCATTTACTACTTCCTGAGCACCTATTACTTCTGAAGAACTTACATCTTCCCCTCCCTTTTTCAATAATGGAGATACAAATACAAAAGTTATTGCACTTAATAGAAAAATGTTTGCACCTACCAATATCTTAAGAGCATTTTTATCTTTCATATATTCATATTACCAGAAAGAGGATACATACTGAAAGAAGATGATGTATAATTAGAAAATTAAAATGAAATATTAAATAGATGGCAGAAGATATATTACAAAAGATTGCAGCACTAGCTAAAAGAAGAGGCATAATATTTCCTAATTCAGAAATTTATGGTGGTATTGGGGGATTCTATGATTACGGTCCTGTAGGCGTAGAGATGAAGAATAATCTGAAGAGATATTGGTGGAAGAATATTGTAGACAGAAGGGAAAATGTTGTGGGTATAGATGGGAGTATTATTACACATCCAAAGGTCTGGGAGGCATCAGGACACCTTGTGGGCTTTGCTGATGAGGTAGTTGAGTGTAAGAAATGTCACCAAAGATTTAGACCAGAAGATATTACTGATAAATGTCCTAAGTGTGGTAATAAAGAATTTACAGATAGTAGAAAATATAACCTACTTTTTAAAACCGAAGTCGGAGTACTTGAGGGTGAAAAGATGGATGTCTATTTAAGAGGTGAGGCTTGTCAGAATATATATTTAGATTTTAAAAGTGTTTTAGATTCTACTAGACAACAGATTCCTTTTGGTATTGCACAAATTGGTAAAGCTTTTAGAAATGAAGTTACTCCTAATAAATTAACATACAGAACTAGAGAGTTTGAACAGTGGGATTTACAGTTCTTTGTACATCCAAATGATATGGAGCAATGGTTTGAGTATTGGAAAGGGGAAAGGATGAATTTCTTTAAAAGCTTATACAGAAAATCTGAGAATTTAAGATTCTTTGAACATCCTAAGGATAAATTAGCTTTCTATGCTAAGAAAGCATTTGATATTGAATATCAAACACCTTGGGGATGGGCAGAAAATGAAGGGATACATTGGAGAGGAGGTTATGATTTAACTCAACACAGTAAGTTCTCAAACAAGGATCTATCATATACAGACCCTATTACAAATGAAAAATATATTCCATGGATTGTTGAAACATCTGGAGGTGTTGATAGAACCCTATTCTTCCTTCTCTTAGATGCCTATGAGGAAGAGGATTTGGGTAATGGTAATATTAGAACAGTATTAAAGATTAACAAAGATATTGCTGCATACAAAGCTGCTATATTCCCTTTAGTTAATAACAAGGAGGACATTGTTAAAAAGGGTAGAGATATATTTGATATCCTTTCTCAAGATACAAAGGTTGTATGGGATGATAGGGGAAATATTGGTAAGAGATATAGATACCAAGATGAGGTAGGTACACCTTTCTGTATTACAGTTGATTATGAGACATTAGAAAATGATACAGTCACGGTTAGAGATAGGGATACTATGAAACAGGAAAGGGTTAAGATTGAAGACTTAAATTCTGTTATTAATTAACAGACCTCTAGGATCTTATACCTAATTATATTTGTCCTAACAATTACTGTGACAATATCACCTAGCTTCGCTTTCATTAGTTTTTTACCTATTGGAGAATCCTCTGATATGTAGTTTTTTAATGGGTCTGCTTCTAAAGAAGAAACTAACTTGAATTCCAATATCTTATCTCTATCTTTAACCTTTATTGTTGATCCTAATCGTATCTTTGTTGGTTCACAGGAATTTTTCTCTTCAAGAATTTCATAATTATCTAATATCTCACTAATTTCTTTGATTCTTTTCTCAATAGCCTCTTTCTCTATTGAAATTGTTCCTAAAATAGAGCTATCTTCATCAGAGTCTTCTCTTCTGGACTCCTCTAGTCTGTTAGTTACATCAACTAAGTCTTTCTCTTGAAGTTTCTTTAACTCATTAATAAGGGAAGTCTTTTTCTCTTCGGTTATCTTGTATTTGTCTTTTATTCCAAACATGAGAATCTTTTTCGAATTTATTTTTATACTTAACAATTCTATTCTATTTATTAACCATCAACAAGGTGGAAATATTTACTCATATTTGATTTCTTGTACCATCTTTCTCCATTTCTCTATCTCCTTATGATTGCCACTTAGCAACACATCTGGTACTTCCCATCTATTAAACTCCTCAGGTTTAGTATATTGAGGATAGTCTGGAGAATCTGTATTGAAGGTTTCAGAGACCAACGACTCCTCATTACCCAATACCCCTGGTATTAATCTTGTAACACCATCTACAAGTACTAAAGCTGGTAACTCTCCTCCAGATAGTACATATTCTCCTATTGAGAATTCATAATCTACTAAATATTCATGTACTCTTTGATCGAATCCTTCGTAGTGACCACACAGTATTATGTAATGTGCATCTTTAGTTTCAGATAGCTGCTTTAACTTACTTTGTACTAATCTCTCTCCCTTTGGTGTAGTAAGCATTACTATACTCTTTTCTTTTTTCAAATCTTTTAAACAGTTAAATATCGGTTCTACTTTCATTACCATTCCAGGCCCACCTCCATATGGTGTATCATCTACACTTCTATGTTTGTCTAATGCCCAATCTCTAAGATTATGTATATCAATTTTTATTAATCCTTTCTCTTGTGCTCGTTTAATAATGCTGCTATTTGTATATGCAGATATTACTTCTGGAAAAATTGTTACTATATCAAAATGTATCATTAAAATGGTACCGCTACAGGGAATCGAACCCTGATTGCATGATTGAGAATCATGCGTCCTAACCGTTAGACGATAGCGGCATAACAGAGTATTCTATCATAAAAAGGGGGTATTTATAAACAGCTTTTCTTGTTATTGACATATATATTAAATATATATATTATTGCAACGAATAAATTTAATTTCCCTAATATTATGACAGGGAAGAATACTCAAGTACTGCTTACAAAAGAGGGTTTCAGTAAACTTAAGGAAGAATTAAAACACAGAGAGGGAGAATTAAGATCTAAGCTTCAAGAGACTCTTAACCAAATGCGAAGCCAAGGAGATTTAAAAGAAAATGATGGATATTCAATGGCTGTTGAAGATTTTCATGATAATGAGGAAAAGATTCTTACTATCAAACAAACTATTGAAAGAGGTCAAATAGTGACGAAGAAAAAAAATTCCAAAGTAGAGGTCGGTTCTCATGTTACTATTGAATGTGAAGGTGGAAAGAGAACAAAATACAATATTGTTGGTGAGAATGAAACTAATCCATTAGAATCAAAAATCTCATATAAATCACCAATAGGAAGTTCTTTAATGGATAAAAAGAAAGGGGACAAAGTAATCATTGATACTCCTAAAGGCAAAATGGAGTGTAAGATTATCAGTATAGAGTAGCTAGTTGTGAATAAAGGTTCCCTTCTTAAGAATAGAGTTTAAGTCCTCTATTTCATAAAGTATCTTCCCACCTGTAACATTAAATGAAAGATTCTTTTTTTCACAAAAGAGAGAACACTTTGCATCAACTGGGATATGCTCATTAGGTATATGAACATCATTTGGTAATATTGAGAACATTTTAAAGTACTCCTTCCATGTCATATCTCTAATAGGTTTTGCTTCAAAGAACTCTTTTGGATCTTTATCATATATATAATCAACATTAGATACCTTAAATACTCTATCTACAGAAAGCGTATCCGCAAAGACTGCAGCATCCATATCTGTACTCCATCCAATTTTTAATCCTCCACTTACCATATATCCTTTTTCATTTGATTTAAGAAATTCATATGCATCCCCTAGTGTCTTTGGAACAAATATATCTTCATCTTTCATATATGCTGCAAGTATTGTTGCATTAGTTTGGGTAATTGACATTGCTACACTATGTATACCATCGGTATCTTTAATTGATTCTGATACTTTGGTTTCCATATTTCTAGATAGCCCACCTCCTCCTACAACCAATACAATATGGTTATACTCATCTTTATTTTCTGTATACCACTTCTTAATTCGTTTAAATAGGTCAAAATTAATATTTAAGAGATGATCATATAGGATTGAGCCACCTACTTTTAATACAATGTCTTTTTTCATAGTTTAAGAATTAATATTAATGCAAGTATTGAATATATAAACGGAAGCATATATTCTATGAGTTTAATCTTACCAGCAAACCTAATATTCCACAAAGAGAGAATTAAGTAAAAGGAAAGTGTTCCAATTGCTGGGACAATGAATATGTTAGTGTTAAAGAATAGGCCTGAGGATATTGCTACAAAGATGGATGATAATATACTCATAAAAAGAGCAGCCAAACTTTCTTTCCTATGTATTTTAATATCTGACCAAAAGAATATTAACGATGAAACCGCAGTTATTGGAAGAGATATCCATATTGATACCCCTAATCTAATGATTACACTTAGTATCATATAGAAGGATGCTATACACATAAAATCGAATATCGCTCTTGTTTGTCCCTCTATGCTATATACTTTTTTAAATGAACTTTTTACATTTAAGAAAAGAATCAGGAGTAGTATTGTTGATATTCCAATTAAAACAATATCCATTAAAAATAGTGTGTTGAAGTATATATACAAAAGAAGAGATGTATAGAAAAGAAGTGGAAGAACAAAACATGTAAAGAATCTCTCTCTAATAGATATTCTTTGTATTACCTCACTATACTGAGATATTTTCCTTCCTGAATATAAAGTGAATGATCTTATAAACCAGGTTAGTATTAATAAATTACCCAATATTCCACTTACTAAGTATGTATTATTCGGAGTATGAGTTGAGTATGCAAAATATACAGTTACTAATACTATTAGTATTAAGTAAAAAATTTCATTTTTTAATTCAATTATTTTTTTCAATTTTAGGCAGTACTTAACTTACTAAACCACCGAAACCTTTGAATACACCAACTAATATAATTAACCACCATGCTCCTATTGTAAATAGTTCTCCGATATTTTTACCAAGTCTTCCATTCTTCCATGATACATAAACTTGAATACTTAATAATACAAATACAAATGAAATAATTAAAAGACTAATACCATCTGTTGTTCCGAATATGTTTTTTAGGCCAAGGATTAAACCTGATGTATCATTTTTCTCATCCTCATCTTCCTCAATAAAGTATTCGGAAATATCTATTTCAGAAATATTACCTACCTGATCTGAAGCCATTAAAACTGATTTCTCTCCAATATCTTCTTTCGGAATATTCAACTCAATTGTCTTTTCATTTACTATTTCTAAAGTGAAGATCTTGTCACCTGTAATAAATTTGACTTCAACAGTATCAGCTGGAACATCTAAACTTAAATCAAATGTCTCTTCCGACTTAATTACCTTTATGCTCGGTTGAAGAATAATTGGTGGAGTAGAATCAATTGTAAATTTTACCGTATCAGATTTAATATTCTCACCTTTAATCTGTGCTTGAATACTTTGTTCTCCCTCTGACCAATCACTACCTTTCTCATACTCCCAAGCTTTCGTAGTAGCTGGTGTTTCCCCAATTACTTCTTTACCGTTTATTATTTCAACAGTATAGTTACCTGATACATTCTCTGTTTCTCCTTTAATATTAATATTTGCATCCTTAATTAAGTCATTTGCTTTAGGATTTGTTATCTTAATAGATTTTATCTCTCCTTTTTCAGGAACTATTGGTTTTGGTGTTGTTTCAGAAGTTGTACTTGGAGTTGTTGGTTTGAAAGTTTGACTAGTTTGATTACCAAACATCTGAACAACTAAAATTGTTTCCTTTCCTAAAAGAGTACCCTCTACTACTGCTACTCCAATATCTTTATAATTCCCACTCATTATATTTGCTTTATGTGTTGGACTTGCCATCCATGCTTCGTGTACTCCCTCTGCTGTTCTAAAACCTTTTGCGAGATTTTCACCAGCATAGACATATGTATATCCTGCTTGAGAGATAAACATCCATGGGGTTTCTCCGTTTGGACCAAAGTGATCCCAGTATTGTACCTCTAACATATTATTTGCTTTTGCTTGAGCAGCTGCAGTTAGCTTAGCATTTGTATTGAGGGTATTTAATCCTGCGCCAGCTCTCTGTTGATTTGTAAGTTGAATAATGTTGGCTGGTGTAATACTACTTGCCATAGCTTGTGGTATACCCAAAAAACCACCAAAAGTATTAACAATTAGAAGTATTATTGTATATACAACTAAAGCTACTTTCCTTAATAGAAAGGGTCTATACCTATTTTCTTTACTTGGAATAAAAAAGTTTTTCACTTAAGCAGTTATAAATTGCAAGTAATTTATCTTGTATATACTACCAATTTAAAGGCTTACTTGCAAAGCCTATAATTTGTTTAAACTTCTTAACTAAACAATATTTAAAAAAGAAAAGCTCGAGTAATATCTCGAGCTATTTCCTTTTCTCTCATCAAGAGAGAAATGCCGACAGTTTACTTACTTAACAGCAGACTTAAGAGCTTTTCCTGCTTTGAATGCAGGTGCTTTTCTTGCTGGTAATTGAATTCTCTCCAAGGTCTTTGGATTAATTCCAGGTCTTGCTTTCTTATTTCTAATTTCGAATTTACCGAAACCTGTTAGAAGTACTGGCTCACCTCCCTTAAGAGCTCCTGTGATTGCATCAAATACTCCATCTACTGCCTCTGCTGCTTGCTTCTTTGTAAGTCCTGCAGCTTTTGCAACTTTATCAACTAAATCTTTCTTTAACATTGTATTAAACCTCCTTTCTTAGAGATATGGATGCCACAAATCCTGATATCACATGATTTGTAGTATCACATCAATAAAATAT
>CAZAUH010000007.1:2169-18491 GCA_964488325.1 uncultured Candidatus Saccharibacteria bacterium | reverse complement strand
AGAATGTCTGTTTTCCAAACAGAGGGTTGCGGGTTCGAGTCCCGTCTCCCGCTTTGTACTGATTTTTCCTTTTAAATACTGTATAATTGGGCATGTTAGCTAGAGAGGACTTTATTAAAGAAAAAAGTGATGATTTCAGTGGTGGTGGATCTATATCTTCCTTTGGTAGTATTTCGATAGATAGGGTACCTATGATAGAGAAGGTATTTGAGGAGGTATTAGGAAGAAAACCAAGTAGTAGAGAGTTGGCTTATTACAAGTATGGTGTTATTAAAGAGGATGGTATTAGATCAAAACTTATTAAATCCGAGGAGCATAAAAATTTAATTGATAGTGCACTTAAGCTTCCTGGAATTGAGAATGAATTAAAAAGTGTTAGAGTTTCAGAGAGAAAATTGCAACAAAAGATAGAGGATACTAGATTAGAGATGTTAGAATCAGAGAAGTTGCTTAATGAAAAAAATTTTATTATTAAAGAGTTAAGAGAGAGTGTTACTAACCCTTATGATTTTCCAAGTGAGGCAGAGAAATTTGAAGAGGGTTTCGATTTGTATAGTTCAAGAGAAAGAACAGGTACTACTATCGTAAAGAAGAAGGGTTTTAAAGGTCTAATAAAAGATATATTTGAGATATTATTTAAATAGATGAGTATAAAAGAATTTGGGAATAAATTAAAAAGTGCAAGAGAGGAGAGAGGAATGTCTCAAAGAGGTTTGGGGCTTGCGTTAGGGTTGTCTGATAAGACGATTAGTTCATACGAATCTTGCCGTTCTTTTCCAAATTTAGATGTATTAACAAAGATATCTGATATCTTAGATAAACCGGTTGAATATTTTGTTTCTTCGTCAAAGAAGATCCAATTAAATGAATTATTGGAAAGAATATTAAGTAATCAGAATAGTATTGATAAGGATATTAAAGAGATTCACATGATTATTAAAAAGGAGGAGTAAGCCAAATTTTGGCCTTTTTCATTAGAATATTTATTAGTTTTTTAACAATATAGATAAAGAGGACGATTGTAAGTAATACTCCTAATATTATTAATATTATTATTATTGTGTATAGCGTATCTACGGGTTGTACAACAAATGATTTGTTTAAAGTAATATTGTAATTAACGCTATTAGATTTATTTGAGTTATATTGCCATGATATTACATTCGCAGTAATATCAAAT
The DNA here is from genome assembly GCA_964488325.1 of uncultured Candidatus Saccharibacteria bacterium. Lineage (GTDB taxonomy): Bacteria > Patescibacteriota > Dojkabacteria > SC72 > SC72 > UBA2259. Next base: position 17,311 of record CAZAUH010000007.1, on the reverse strand, counting down.
GACCCATCTTTTTCTGGTTGTAGAGAGACAGAGAATGAATATGTTTCTCCCTTATTAAGAGATACAAACTCTTCATGATTTTTTTCAATAATAAAAGAGGTAGGAATATTCCAGAGTATTTGTGTTTTTGAGGAATCAATTTTTGGGGTAATATGTATTGTAAATGGAATTGTTTTTGAAAATGGGTTTTGTATTCCTCTTTTCAACTCTAAATCAAAGTATTGATTTGAACTTTTTACACTGTTATTATCTTCATCGGAGATTTGGATTGATTCTTCTTGCAATACGACTTGATTATCTGTTATATCAGTATTACTTTCCTGAGCATTTAAAAATGAGCAGGATAAAAACAGAATGAATAGAGAGATAAGTAGTTTTCTCATTTTAATATATGTTTGATTCCTAATTTATATATATGGTATATCTCTTCCGTTTCTGAAAAAGACACATCTTTATCCTTGTGTACAATTTCATTTCTAATTTTATGTACATCCCAAAGTCGTTGATAAAGGTTTCTATCAAAAAGTTTTTTAGCTAATTTAAGATTATCACCACAGGGGCTATCATTACCATATCTAATATTGAATGCTTTACCAAGAAGATTGTCTAATTTAATAATTGCATCTCTTCTTGCATATACCTCTGTGCTTTTTACCTGTATTTTAATATCTTCAAGTTTCTCAAATATCTTCTCTTTCTTTTTTAGTGGTATTTTTTTACTGTTAATATATGCAACAACAAAAAGAATTGCAATTAGAAAAAGAATTACTACAGTAATTAATACTTGATTATCCATTTTTAAATTTTACCCTTTTCGAAATGAAATATATAGGGATAGCAATTAAGATGTAAGCTAAGAGAGAAAGCAATTTGGAAAATATTTTTAAGTTTGTATATTCTTTAATAATTTGGATATCTTTTTCTACATAGATACCTTTTATTTCCTGAGTACCGCTTACAGCATTCATTACTGTAAAAATTTTATCTTCAATATTTTTAGATGGGATATTAAATTTAATATCATAGGTTTGATTTGGTAGTAATATCATTTGAGAGTTATTTTCAATATAGTCGATATATTTATTTAGGTCAGGATTTGATTTAGATATGTTAAAGAGATCAAGTATTGTATTACCTGAATTTTTTATATTAATATATCCTATTAGATAGGGATCTGAGATATTAAAGGGTTGAAGTATTAAGTCTAATTTAAAATTATGTGTAACCTCTGGTTGTTCCTTAACCAGTTCAATATTAAATTCTTCTGGAGTAAAAAAATTTAATTTCGGAGTGTTAGGATTAGAATATCTATATAGTAAGGTTACATGGTCTTTCAATTCTTTTTTCCAAAGGAGTGTCTTAGAGTAGTCTTCAAAAAAAGGTTCAACAAGTATCCAATTGTTTGTCTCTTTATCATAGTACTCAGCCCAATAGTGATACATTCCTTTTGAATCGAAGTTTGATATACTGCTCACATATCCAATTACAAATCTGGAGGGGATATTGAAATATCTATAAAGAGAAATTATTGAATCTATGTAATCTTCACTTGTTGATAAACCCTGTTTGAGAAGAGTTTCTTGTCCTCCTAATCTTTCAGTACCTGAAAGAGATCCTATTGATTGAGTATTTGGTGATAGATTCTCAATTACATATTTGTATATAGCCTCGTATAAGATATTTTTTTCTTCAGGAGTTTTGAGATCATCTATATTAGAAAATGTCTCAGGAATTTCTAATCCATATGATTTAATATATCTGTTAATATGTCTTATTAAAGACGTATTTGTAATTTTCCAAAGGGTAATTTCTTCTAGATTATAATTCTGTGTATATGGATATATAGATGTAAACATAGAGATATATCCCTCTATGAATATATTCATACTACTTTCTGGAACAATTCCGTACTGTAATATGTAATTCCCATCTATATCTTTATATGCTTTATCAGGTAAGGGTTTTATATTCGTAATTGAAATATGTTGTAGGTTATTGTTAATAGGTAGAGATATTTCTGATATAGTTGTTTCTTTCCCAGAATTTGTTATGTTTTTCTTTATTGTGTATTTATATATAACTTCAGTACCAAAAGAGATTTTAACTTTATCAGTATTTGGGGTTTCAGTTTGGAGTATAATTCTATTTTCTTTACTTTCAGTATTAATTACAGCGGCAGAGCTCCAGGAGACATCTCCTATAGATGCTGGATATGAAAGGGTAAACTCTTTTGTTGAGGAATTACTAATGGATGAGACTAAAGATATTGTATTTCCTATTAAAGACTTTGAGTAAGATATTTTGAGGGTAATCGGTTTATCTGGGTATATTGGTGAGTTTTCAAGATCGATAACTAGGTCAGTACCGGAATTACTTTTATGAAGAGTATTTTCAAGTTTTTTATTTCTATTTATTGAAAAAACTTCAGGAGTAATATTTTCTTCTGGAATAGAAACAGTGTAGTAAGTAACTACAGTTGAAGAGGATTCAGATGCTAATGTGAGATAGATAGTCGTGATAAGAGTATTCCCATCCCAGTCATGATTAAATGATGAAGTAACATTTAAATCTGAGGAGGCATAGATATCTGTTTTGAAAAAAAATGGTAGTAAGAGAAATAGGATACTAGATATTAATAGAGTCTTGTTCAAATAGCCATTTAAATTTCTCATACTTTCTCATTATTTGTTTTACAATTGGAGTATGATTTTTAACTCCATATTTTGAGAGAATAGCATCTATATCAATTTTTTCAGGTTCCTGTACTATTTTATACTCTGGATTTCTAACAGTTTCCTGTTTAGCATTCTTTCTAATTATATAATAGGACATTCCCCTCTTATCATCAAGAACAATTCTTGGTTTGGCTTTTCTTGAGTGCATCTCAAGTACAATTAGGTTAGAGTTTTGTCTGGAGTTAATTATGGTACAGGTATATCCTTGAGGTATGATTATTTTTTGTCCTCTTTTTATTATTATCTTTAACACTCTATTGTTTAGGGGAGAATCATATTTTTGTAATAGGATAATTCCACCTCCGTAAGCGACTTCTAATATTCTAGGATATCTTTTACATCTTGTTGCAAATGTTTTTGCGAATTCTATTCCAGCGAGATTAGGATATATTAAATACATATTTATCCTTATATCTTTGCTCTTAAATACTTCATCCTTATCCAAATCTTTATACTTTTTATAAAAGATTTGGGGACAATTTAAATCTTCATTAAGTAATTGAGATCGAATATCATCTATACATATGATAGATGTTTCCGATACAGACAATCCTTGGGGCAAGAGGTCTTCTCCACTGTAAAAAACCGGCAATCCACTGGATTGCTTTAGGTCAATTTTTGCCATATGAGGGTATTATATCATAAAGAGATTAATCTGTCTTCTTAATGCTTTTTGATAGTTCAGAGAATATGAACCCAAGTATAGCAAGAAAGATTAAAACAATAATGGGAGTTAATTCTATTCTAAATCTGTCCAGATATATCTCTTTTGGTACTATCCCTTGAAAAGGAATTATTAATGCATCAGAGATGTTGTATACCCAGCTTACAAATATATGAGTTTGATTTGCTCTAACTAATGACAGTATTATTCTAAAAATGATAACTGTTTCTCCAAAGGAGACTAGTATGTAAAGTAGTTTAAAGAGTATAGACATATTTAAATATTATTTAAGATTATCTGCGTAGTATTTTAATTCTCTCATGTATCTTGCTACACCGTTAGCCCATGCATGTGCAGGATTTACCCAACAGGGAGGACAGTAGTACTGTTCAATTTGATATGGTGATAAAGTGATACCGTATCCCTCTGCTAATCCTCTTGTTACTTCAGCAATTGCACTGTCCCAAGATTCAAATTGACTCCATCCTGCAGGATTTTTATTTATTCCTCTCCAGCCCCATCCGTTATGAGTTCCTTTGGGTATAATATTGCCAAATGCAGATTCTACACCAGTTATTGATGCAACTAATCTCCAATCCAATCCATATTTATCTGCTTCAGTAATAAAAGTTTTCGAGTAGGGATACATTGGGGAGTTGTAATCAAAAAGGAATTTTTGCATAGCTATTACTCTTGTATCCTCTGTTTGGATATTACTCTTATCCGCACCTCTTTTAGATATATCAGAACTTACAAGTGTATTAATTGTATACTCATTTGTATATAGACCTTCTCCATAAAGAGGTGTTAGGTAGTTTAATGTTACATTTTTATTCTCTCTAACAGAGTTTAATATTGAATTACTTATTAATTTTTCAATTAATGGGGAAATTAAGAAGAAATATATTAATGAGAAAAGAATGAATAGAGGGATTCTAAATAGGTTAGAATTTAGAAAACTCTTTCTAGGATTTACTTTTTGAATCATACTTGTAAAGTACATGCTATCCATAATAATCTAGTATATCAGAACTAGATGAGCTATTGAATTAATGTTTACACATTTACATCTCCATTCAGAGTACTCTCTGTTGGATGCAACAATTAGATTACCTGACCTTGTAAAGAAATTACAAGATAGTGGAATGAACTCTTGTGCTTTGACAGACCATGGGAGTATGTATGGGATTTTGAAATTCAAAAACATAATGAAAGAGGCAGGTCTTAAACCTATTCTTGGTTGTGAGATATATATTGCACCAAGGGAGATGAGTAAGAAAGATTTTGGGATTGATAATAAATATTTTCATTTAGTACTTCTTGCTAAAAATCTTGAAGGATACAAAAATCTTGTTAAAATTGTATCTGCAGGTCATATGGAGGGTTTCTACTATAGACCGAGAATAGATATTGAGACTCTTTCGAAATACACAGATGGAATAATTGCTCTTTCCGCTTGTCTTGCTGGTCCAATCTCAACACCTCTTTTAGAAAGTAACTATGAGAAAGCTCTTGAGAGTGCGAAAGTATATAGCAATCTTTTTAAAGACAACTTCTATATCGAAATTCAAAGGAATGGAATGGAAGAACAAGAGATCGTTAATGAAGGTTTAATTAAAATCTCAAAAGAATTAAAGCTACCATTGGTTGCTACATGTGATTCTCACTATTTAAACAAAGAGGATTCAAACATTCAAGAGATACTTTGGTGTATTGGTGATGGGAAGTTATGGGACGATCCACTTAGACGAAGAATGCCTACAAACGAATTCTATGTTAAAACTCCCCAGGAGATGGAAAAACTCTTCTCTGATATTCCTCCGGCTATTAAAAATACACAAAAGATAGTTGATAGTATTGAGGATTTTGATATTACATTTAATAGGGTAGAACCTCATTTTCTTGATCTACCAAAAGGAAAAACTTCGGAAACGTATTTAAAGGAACTAGCATTAAAGGGAGCAAAAAAGAAGTATGGAAAAATCACTAAAGAGTTAAAAGAAAGAATTGAGTATGAATTAGAGATAATTAATAGTAAGAAGTACAATGACTATTTTTTGGTTGTTCGAGATTTTGTACTCTTTTGTAAAAACAATGGGATTGTTGTTGGTATGAGAGGCTCAGGATGTGGTTCAGTTGTAGCTTTTTGTGTAGATATTACAGATGTAGAACCAATATCATGGGAGTTGTATTTTGAAAGATTCTTAAATCCTGAGAGAGATTCTCCCCCTGATTTTGACATAGATATTGCTGATCAAAGAAGAGATGAGCTTCTAAAATATACCATTGAAAAATACGGGATAGAGAATGTTAAACAGATAGGGACATTTAGTAAACTACAAACTAGACAGGCTATTAAAGATGTTGGAAGAGTACTTGGTATTGAACTTTCTACAACAGATAAACTTGCAAAAATGGTTGAGATACTTTTTGGTAAATCCAAGGATATTGACTATATGATTGAGCATAATCCTGAGTTTGAAGAGATTATCAACTCCTCGGAGACTACTAAGAGGCTTGCAGAGATAGTTAGAAAGGTTTCAGGTATCTGTAGGGGGATCTCAACTCATGCTTGTGGTATTATCGTTACCCCAGACCCTGTTGTTAATTACTGTCCAATTCAGAGAGATGCACATGGAGGGGGTATAGGTATGACTCAGTTTGAAATGACAGATATTGAGTATGTTGGATTAATGAAGTTTGATTTTTTGGGTTTAAGAAATCTTAATGTAATAGGGGAAGCTATTACAAAGATAAGAATAAATAAGGATATTGATTTAGATTTACTCACATTAGATCCTCACGATAAGCAAACATATGATTTAATTCAAAGTGGTCATACAGTAGGAGTTTTTCAGATGGAAAGTGAAGGAATGAGAAGATCTATAAAGGCACTTAAACCACAATCACAGGAGGATATCTGCTATCTTTTAGCAGCATATAGACCTGGTCCTATGCAATATATATCTGAATATGTTGCTGTAAAAAATGGTTCACAGGCTCCAGACTATGTTTTTAAGGAGCTAGAACCGGTTCTCTCTATCACATATGGTGTAATCACATATCAGGAACAGGTAATGAAAATTGCACAGATAATAGCGGGATATACTCTTGGTGCTGCAGATTTACTAAGAAGAGCAATGGGAAAAAAGAAAATGGAGATTATGGATAAAGAGAAGCCTAAGTTTTTAAAGGGTGCTAAAAGTAACGGTTTTGATGTAAAAGAAACAGAAAGGTTATGGAACAAACTAATTCAGTTTGCTAACTATGGCTTTAACAAAGCACACAGCGCATCATATGCTACTATTGCCTACTGGACTGCATATCTTAAAGCCCATTTTCCTCTTGAATTTATGGCTGCCCTATTAGAGGGAGATTTAGATAACTTTGATAGGGTTATTAAAGATTTAAACGAATGTGAAAGATTAGGAATAGATGTTCTACCTCCTACTATTAATAAAAGTAAGTTCTTTTTTACGATAGAGGGAGATAGTGGTATTAGATTCGGGTTAGGTGGTATTAAAAATGTAGGAGGAGATATAATTAAATGTATTGTTAAAGAGAGAAAAGAGAACGGTAAGTACAAAAATCTTGATGATTTTGTTAAAAGAACCTATGACAAAGGTGTACAAAAAAGAGCGATAGAGTATTTAATCATGTCTGGAGCTATGGATGAATTTGGCGAAAGGAATGCGCTATTAAACATTTCTCCCAATATATTTGATAGAGAAAGAAAGAGCAACTCTTCTGCGAATGTTGGACAGATAGATATTTTTTCATTAGGTAAAAATGGTTTAGATATGGGTACAGATGTTGTTGCGACCCCTCTCCCACCTGTTGAGAAGGCTCCTAAATATCAGATTCTTCAATGGGAAAAAGATCTATTAGGGATATATTTCTCAAGTCATCCTTTAGATAATTTACAAAGTTTTTTTGAATTAAAAAAAGTTAAACCAATTAAAGAAGCACTTGAAAACAAGAACAATCAGGTAGTTATACTTGGGGTAATGGTAAATAAGGTGAGAAAAATAACAACTAAGAAGGGAGAGGTTATGGCATTTCTAAGTATTGAGGATAAATCTGGTTTAGTAGATGTTGTAGTATTTCCAAGAACATATCAAGAGATTAAAACTCAATTAGAAGAGGGGAAACCCATGTTAATTGCAGTTAGAATATCTGTTAAGGGAGAGGACAAGAGTTTAATAATGGAAAAGGGTCAATATGTTGATGAATCTAAATATGGTGACGATTTTGAAGGTATAACGTTTAGAATTAGAGATAAACATACTGAAGATGAAATTACAGAGTTAAAGGAGTATATTTCTAAATCAGAGGGACAGACACCTGTAAGAATAATTGTTAACAATGGAAGTGAAAACAAGAGTGTACTTTTAGAAAAAAGAATTGATATGAATAGCGAAACAAAGAGGTGGTTAAGGAAATTCTAGGGTATAATAGGGGATGGAAAATAGAATTCAAAGAAAATTAGATGTTTTACCTGATTCACCAGGTATTTATAAATTCCTTAATAAAGAGGGTTCAATACTCTATATTGGTAAAGCTATTAATCTAAAAAAAAGGGTATCCTCATATTTCCAACTTGATCTTAATGATAGGCCTAGGATTAGACAGATGCTACCGTATATTTTTGATATAGATATCATAGAGACCAATAATGAAATAGAGGCGTTAATACTTGAATCTGCATTGGTGAGAAAATTCCAGCCTCAATTTAATACAGATCTTAAAGATGATAAATCATATGCATGGATATATATTAATACTAAAGACGAATTCCCAACTGTTAAAATAGTTAGAACACTCAGAAAGGGGGAATATAAAAAGGGAAGATTGTTTGGTCCATATCCTAGTGGATATACCATTAAAAGGGTCTATTCATATTTAAGAAAATTATATCCGTTTTGTACATGTAAGAATAAAGATTGTAAATCCTCTTTGTATTTTCATATTGGACTTTGTCCTGGACCGTATGTAGGAGCTATTTCAAAAGATGATTATAGAAAAAATATTAATAGTATTATTAAATTCCTTTCTGGTAAACAGCAGAATCATATTAAAAGATTAGAGAGAGAGATGGGTATGTATTCTAAAAACGAGGAGTTCGAAAAAGCATTACAACTTAGAGATAGGATTAAAGATTTAAAATATATTGCTCAGGATATTGATTTTACATACTACGATGATACTCAGAGTTATGAAAGCAAAAGAGAGAAGGCTAGAAAGAGTAGTTTCGAATATTTAGCTATTGAGTTAGGAATTCCTAAATTAAAAAGAATTGAATGCTATGATATTTCAAATATACAGGGTAAAAATGCATATGGCTCAATGGTTGTAGCAGTTGATGGGAGATTAGAGAGATCAAAGTATAGAATATTTAGAATAAGGGAAAGTGGAACACCAAATGATTATGAAATGTTATGTGAAGTACTTAAGAGAAGGTTTAAAGGTAGTGAGGATATTCCAGATTTAATACTCATCGATGGAGGTAAGGGACAGCTTTCTTCTGTCAAAAATAATATACCAAAGGGAATTTCATTAATGGGAATATCAAAGGGGAAACATTTAAAGAGAAAGGGGAAATCATTAATTGATGAGTTTTGGGTTTCAAATAAGGAAGAAATCCTTAGAATAGAGATTGATAGTCCTGAGATATTAATTGATTTAAGAAATGAAGCTCATAGATTTGCTATTACATATTTTAGAAAAAGAAGTATTAAAGAAGCCAAAGTGTCTTTTCTAGATAGAATTGAGGGGATAGGAGAAAAGAGAAGAAGGGATTTAATTAAAAAATTTGGTAGTGTTGAGGGTATTAAAGGTGCAAAATACAATGAGATATACTCAGTTATAAAAAATGAAAAGGTTACAAAAGAGATAGTAAAAGTAATTTCTACTATTTAGTTCCAAGAGGTTTAATATTTTCAATAAGATATTCTAAAAGAGGAGAGTCTTGTTCTGAAGATGATATTACATACACTATCGAGTTAAATGTATTTGCAACTGTATATGCAGAGAGGGTATTTGAATTGATTTGTAAAGTTGATTTAAGTCCTAATGTGTCTCTAAAGGATATTGGTACGCTATTAATTACTCCACATTTTGTTTCTTCAGTTGTTTTAATAGTGCAGTAATCATTTAAAAAGAAATCTAACTCTTTCGTTTTCCACTTACCAACAGGATATATCTCTACAGATTGTGTACTACCCATTTGCTGAAACGATACAGCTCGTAAATCTTTTAAATCTGTTGGTGAGTACTTAATTAAATACTCTTTAGGTATTTCAATTTTCCAAGGATAGTCAGGAAGTAGACTTTGTTTTTCGCTACTAGCCATTAGCATCTCTCTCTCTATCTCCTCTTTAATTAATTGCGCAAGTGCGCTTCGTGCATCATCCTGTGTAATACTTTCATACCATACATCATTAAATTTAGAATATATTCTTAATCCTTTCCCATCTTTAATCCAATATTGGCCATACTTTTTATCAGGGGTTCCAATTGGAACTGTTTGAATAAATTCCCACCCAAGATTTTTTAATTGTTCAAAATAGTACGCCTCTACCTCTTTAGAATCTGTTCCGTCGGGTAATCTATATGCTGAATTCCCTCCAGAGAGGAACTCTTTTACTATAGAATCATCCATATTATTTTCAAAAAGAAATTCAGATCCTCCATATGTTGGTACATTTTCTAATCCTATTACATCAGTAATAACATACTTCTTTTCGGTGTATGCGCCCTCTCTTAAAAAGAGTACATATTTAATAGCCAGGTATATTAACCCAATGAACAGTAAGAATAATATGGGAAGGAGAATATACTTAAGATTTTTGCTTTTCCTTCTTCTAACTGGATATTTACCAGTTTTCTTTTTAAATAGGTTTGGTATTTGAAATTTTTTCTTTCTTCTTTGTATTACTTCCTTTTTAGGAGCCTTTGGCATTCTAATTAGGCTTCCTTTTCTTTTACTTTTCTTTCTTATCATACCTATTAGATTAATATGAATGTATTAATATTTCAATTGGTATATTTAGTATAGTATAATGATGGGTTATTGCGGGATCGTCTAATGGTAGGACACCGGCCTTTGAAGCCGAGAATCATAGTTCGAATCTATGTCCCGCAACCATCTATATCTAAGGGATTATTATGAAAATTGTAATTGATATTATATTATTAATTCTTTGTTTTTTCTTCCTAATTAAAGGCTCAGAATGGATTCTAAAAGGAGCAGTAGCATTAGCAGAAAGATATGGCATTAGTAAATTGATTATTGCTTCAACATTAATAGCATTTGGAACAGGTTTGCCAACTATTGCAGTGAATATCTTTCTAGTAGTATTTGGAGATAACGGAATGGATATAGCAATAGGGAATGCATTAGGAACAAATTTTGTAAATATCGGTTTAGGATTAGGTATTCCAGCTTTTCTTCTTACACTAATTACAAAGTATCAGGTATTTGAAAAAGAAATTCCTATTTATCTTGGTGTTGTAGCCACTCTTACAGCTTTTGTACTTGATGGAAATATAGATAGAATTGAAGGAGTTATTTTGTTAATAATATACATAGTTACTTTAATAGTAATATATCAATATTCATCAAGAGAAAAACTTGAAAATGTAGATCATACTGAAATTGATATCGATACAAGTACTATTTCTCAAACCATTACGAAGAATTTAACCTTATTAAAATCTATTCTATTTATATTTATAGGATTTGTTGTTTTAATCTGTTCATCTATTTTCTTAGTTATTATTACACCTAAACTATCTGTTGATTTAAATATTTCAAGTTATATTTTAGGTGTAACAGTTATTGGTATTGGAACTTCTATTCCTATGATTGTTACATCAATTAGATCCGCAAAAAAAGGTTATGTTGATATTATTGTTGGAAATGTTTTTGGTAGTACAATAGCGAATATCGCTTTTGGTATAGGTTTGCCTGCGTTGTTTACACCATTAATAATTAACAAAGAAGCAATTTCTGATATTTATTATTTTAATATTTTAAATATTATTGTTATTTTTGGGTTATTAATTGAAATGAAACTGCTTGGAAAAAACAAAGCATTAAATTGGGTTTCAGGACTAGTAATTGTTCTGTTCTATTTAATATATCTGTTGAGTAAGATTTTTTAGTATTACTTTCTATATCTATGTGCTATCTCTATTCTTCTTCTAAGAAATTCGTTCTTATCTAAAAAGGCTATTTCAATCTGAGAGCCTTTTTTAAGAATTAACTCACTATTTGTATCAAATGTTTTAGATTTAACATTACTTAAATAGATTTTTGCATTATCAGATTTAATCTTTATCTTTTCAAAAGATACAATATCATTTAGAAATCTATTACATACTATTCCAGTAATTGACAAAAGGTTTGAATCTAAGGGTAGTATTCTTCCATTGTTATTAAAATTAAAAGCTGTAGATCCTATTGGAGTACTAATGCATAATCCAGAGCCTTTAAGCTCAAAATTCTTTAAATCACCATTTTTAGTTGTAATTTTAAATGAATGATATCCTGTTATTTTTTCACCAAGAATTACATCATTAACAGCCTGTCCTAGGTCCTGATTATTTAATATCGCTTTAATAGCAAAGGATTTAAATGTATATATCTTAATTTTATCATTAATTAATCCATCTAATATCTCCTTATCATTCTCAAATGTGTTAAGCAAGAAGTTGAAGGTACCCATAGCTTTTCCAAAATAGGGAATACCTGTGTCTATGGTCTCGTGAATAGCTCTTAGCATAGCACCATCTCCTCCAGCAACTAGATATAGTTGGGGTTTCTTTTCAGTAAGCAGAGTAGGGTAGTTTTGTTTAATAAAGGAGTTAAACTCTTTTACTCTTTTATCTTTATTTATCAAGTATTTTATACGCATGATTGACATTATATATTAAATTTATGATATAATAAAAAGTCTATGTTAAGAAAGGTGTTAAGACATTAATGCCCTGTGTAGGTTATCTTCTCAAAGTATGCTTATCCGTAGTCTATTTATTTATTATTTTTATATAAATGCAGAACAAACTTTTTGTTGGGAACCTATCATGGGAGACCACAGACGAGTCTTTGTCAGAGTTATTCTCCACAATTGGAGAGGTAACTGAGGCAAAGGTCATTGTAGACAAGTTCAAGAACAGATCCAAAGGATTTGGTTTTGTTACTATGGCTACAGACGAGTTAGCACAGCAAGCACTTGACCAATTAAATGGAAAAGAGCTTGATGGAAGAGCTATCAATGTATCTATTGCAAGACCTCCTAGAGAGGATGGCGATAGAGGCGATAGAGGTGCTAACAGAAGAGATAGCTTCTATAGGTAATCCTATATCAAATATCGAAATATTAAGAGCTGAGCTAAACCCTCAGCTCTTTTATTTTTTCTCGATTTAGAATATAACTGTAGCACTGATTAACATATTATTTTAGATTATGGAAAGAGAGATCTCTAGAGAATTAATAAAATGGGAGCACATATATATTCCAATAGATGAGATTACTCCTGTTGAAAATATTAGACCTATTGATTACGAAGTTGTTGAGGAGATTGCAAGTAGTATTCCCCAGACGGGTCAATTACAGGCTTGTATAGCGGATATTGGAGAAAATGGGGTAAGGTTACTCGCTGGGAGACATAGATATGAAGCTATTAAACTTTTAAATGACAGAGGTATTGAAACGGGTATTTTAGTAAAAATGGCAAATAGGACTCTATCTGATGAAGAGGTACTATCAATCCAGATGTCAGAAAATTTACATAACAAAATGACATCGGCACAGGAGGCAACAATTATTCATAGTAATTGGAATAAAATGGTTGAGGTATATGGTAGAGAAAACATTTCAATCTCAATGGTTGCTGCTAAGATGGGAAGAAGTCCTAGGAAAGTAAGTGATGCAATTAGATTTGTTGATGGATTATCACCCAAAGTACAAGAGTTAGTAGATAGTGGAAATCTTTCTTACTCCTCTGCTTTGCTGCTGGTAGGTTTAGAAACAAATAGTGATAGTCAATGGGGTGAACAGATAAGAACAGCATTACAGATTATATCTAAAAATTTAAATACAAAAGATGCAAAAAAATATATTGACAGATTACATCAGGAGATGCAGTTCTCAGGACCGTTATTTAATAATGAATTGTGGGGAAATATTAAAAAGAATGGACATATTGTAAGTATTAAATCGCAGGCAGATAGAGAGGGAAGAAGTGCTGCAGGATGGTTTGTAAGGATATTAAGTACTATTTCATCCCTTGATGATCCTGAAAGAGTTGAACTATCTGATGGAATAGCAAAAGCTATTGGTGAGTTAGGTATGTCATTAGAGGAGTTTGTTGAAAAGCTATATAAATATAACTCGAAGAATGGGAATAAAATATTAAGTCAGATCGTAAAGATAAAAGGATTATCCTAAATATTTATCTCCTTAATCTTATCTCTTAATTCTGCTGCTTTTTCAAATTGTAAATTATCAGCAGCAAGTAACATCTTTGCTCTTAAATCCTTTATCAAGATCTTTTTCTGTCTCTCACTTAGTTTGTCAAATTCAAAATCTAAATCCCTTTTCTCCTTATCTTCCTGTTCTACTAATGAATCTCTGATATCTTTTTGAATACTTGTTGGTGTAATATTATGCTCTTGATTATATCTTTCCTGATACTCTCTTCTTCTATCTGTTTCATCTATTGCATATTTCATACTATCCGTCTGTTTATCAGCATACATAATTACTCTCCCATTAACATGTCTTGCAGCTCTTCCAATCGTTTGAACTAAGCTAGTCTTAGATCTTAGAAAACCCTCTTTATCAGCATCTAAGATAATTACAAGAGATACTTCGGGTAGATCGATCCCCTCTCTTAAAAGATTTATACCTACTAGTACATCAAACTCTCCTAATCTTAAATTTCTTAATATTTCAACTCTTTCAACAGTGTCAATATCAGAGTGAAGGTATGCTACTTTAATACCAAAATCTTGTAGATATGTTGTTAGATCCTCAGCCATTCTTTTAGTCAAAGTAGTAATTAAGACTCTTTCTCCCTTTTTAGTATTCATTTTAACCTCATTTATTACATCATCTATCTGGTTTTCTGTTTTTCTAACATCAATTTTAGGATCTAAAAGACCTGTTGGTCTTGTAAGGAGCTCTACAACATTATTTCTACTATCCTTAATCTCCCACTGGTCTGGTGTAGCAGAGTAATATATTGTTTCTTTCTGTTTTTTTCTAAACTCATTAAAATTTAGTGGTCTATTATCAAATGCTGAGGGTAATCTAAAACCATGTTCAATTAAATTTGTTTTTCTAGCCCTGTCACCGTTATACATACCGCCCACCTGAGGGATTGTAATATGCGATTCATCAATAAACATAAGGGAGTCACTTGGGAAGTAATCAAGAAGTGTAAATGGTGGTTGTCCTGTTTTTCTACCATCAAAATATATTGAGTAGTTTTCCATACTTTTACAGTAACCAATCTGTGTCATCATCTCTATATCATATTTAGTTTTCTGTTCTAACCTTTGAGCTTCCACCTCTTTACCAAGATTTCTTAGAAATGCTGTTCTTTGAATTAGATCTTTTTCAATATTTGTAACAGCTTTAGCCATTGTATCAGCGTCATATACCAGTGGGGTTGCTGGAAATATATCTAAGTTATCTACACTGTTAATTCTTTTTTTAGATATAGGTTCAATATA
>CAZAUH010000007.1:0-2069 GCA_964488325.1 uncultured Candidatus Saccharibacteria bacterium | reverse complement strand
GCTATTATATTACTAGTTAATGTATCAATAACAATATTTTGATCGACAGAAGGTGCGTATTTTGTATTTAAAATGAATTCTTCTTTCATACATGTAATTTTAACAGATTAAAGTATTTCTGTGTTAAAATACTCAATATATGGAAAAGATTAAACTAAATACACTACCACAAGAATTAGTTAATCAGATAGCGGCAGGAGAGGTTATTGAAAGGCCTGCATCTGTAGTTAAGGAGTTAATTGATAACAGTATTGATGCTGGAAGTACAAAAATTCAGATTAAGTTGATAAATGGTGGTATTGATTTAATTGAGGTAAGTGATAACGGGGTAGGTATTGAGAAAGAGAATTTAGAAAAGGTATTTAAACCTCATACAACAAGTAAAATTACCTCTTTCGAGGATTTAGATTCTCTTCTCACAATGGGTTTTAGAGGTGAGGCTCTTTCAACAATTCTTTCTGTAGCTGATATAGATGTTGTTTCAAAATATATTGATAGTGATATAGCGAATGAGATTGTATTTAAATCTTTTAATGATTTTTCTATTAAAAAGAGTGCTAGAGAGTCTGGTACAGTAGTTACTGTTAAAAACATTTTTGGTAATATACCTGCAAGAAAGAAATTCCTTAAAACTGCTCAGACAGAGTATAAAAGGATATTAGATATTTTGTATCCATACTTTTTGATATATCCTAATATTCATTTTACTGTTATTAGAGACAGTAAAACAGTTATTGATTTAAAAAGTATTTCCCAAACTAAAGAGAATACCGTTGTTAAAGAAAGAATAGAGGAGATTTTGAAAGAGGATTTTGTTAAAAGAATGTTAAAAGTATTCTATGATGGTTCTGGTATGAAAGTAACAGGTTTAATTGGTCATCCCTCTGATCATCAGAAAAGAAGTAATCATCAATATATTTTCGTTAACAGAAGACCTATATGGGATAGTGGAGTAGCCAGAGCAGTATTACAGGGGTATGAGAGATATATTCCATTTGGAGAGAAAGTTCCTTTCATATTATTAATTGATATTAAGCCAGAATTAATAGATGTCAATGTTCATCCAAGAAAGGAAGAGATTCGTTTTCTTAACCCATTTAGAGCTTACAGTGGGGTTGAGGAGGCAGTTAAGAAGTCAGTTTCCTCTGTTATTTCATACAGGGTAGATAGTGAGTTTAAACCCAATACACAGGAGTCAATGTCTTTTGTAAATAGGGATATGGATAGGAAGGTGTATGCATCTAAAGATATTAGATTTGATACTAATCAGAGTGGTTCTGTTAGAGATAGTTTACTTTTTAGTAAAGAGGTATTAGCTGATACTGTGTATACAAAAAATGAGCATACTAATATTCAAGAGGATAGGGGATTTAGGAATATATTTCAGATATTTAATAAATACATAGTTATTGAGTTTGAAGATGATACTCTTTGGGTTATTGATCAACACGCTGCTGCAGAGAGAGTTACATTTGAGAAATTAAAAAATTCTAATGAAACAAATATTGAAAAACAGAATTTGTTAGTTCCAACAAATATTAAATTTTCTCAAAAAGAGTTAATTGCACTTGATGAATTAAAAGATTTTTTTTCTAGGTTAGGATTTGAATATACTGTTTTAAAAGATGGTATAGATATTACAAGTGTACCTGTAGAGTTTGTAGGAGCAGATTTTGAAAAGCTTTTTGATGAGATATTTGAATTAAGTGATGATATGAAAGATATATCTAAGAGTATTGATAGATTAAGAGATGATATACTTGCAACTATGTCATGTCATGGAAGTGTTAGAAGTGGTCAGAGTTTACATAGAGAAGAAATGATAGATATTTACAACAAATTAATTAAGTGTGAGAATCCATATAGCTGTCCTCATGGTAGACCTGCTGTATGGAAATTGAAGTTGAGTGATATAGATTCTAATTTTGAAAGAACATATTAATGAGAAGTACCGGGACACTATACTTAATACCAACATCGCTAACAGGTAATCCTTTAAAAGTGGAGCTAAAGGAGAAAGACTTAGATCTTGTTAAGACTATTAAGTACTTTATAGTTGAGACTCCTAA
>CAZAUH010000006.1:5059-23924 GCA_964488325.1 uncultured Candidatus Saccharibacteria bacterium | reverse complement strand
GGATGATACTTCTTAACAAGCTTTCTGTAAGCTTTTTTAATATCTTCTTTTTTTGAATCCTTGTTTATACCAAGAACTTCATAGTAATCTCTTTTTTCCATATAGATGATATTCTAGCAGACAAATGCACTAAGTGCCAACATATGACATTGAAATCTTTAACTGATAATATATTTAAAATGGAAAATGAGATGCAGATAAAAAAACAAAGTGAGAAAAAAATATCAAATATTAAGAAATCCCTCTCTTGGATATTTGCAATAGTTGGAATAGTGATAATCTTAAGCCAATCAATACCCTTACTCTCTTCATATGTACAGGGAGAGATACAAATTCTTAAACAGAAACTAATAAAAGACCCTCTTCCTGAATCATACAGACAGTATATTGAAGATGAGTTTGCATACTACGATCCTGGTAAGAGTTACTTTGAGAATCTTTCAGAGAATGCCGAAAATCTTGAATACCAAGGCCTTTTCACATATGACCCTACAACTAAAAGTAGTAAGGAGATAGTTGTAGATAGCCAGTATAAAGAAAATATGTATCTCTCTATCTCCTCTATTGAAATAGAAAATATTAGGATAACACCAAATGTAGAAAGTAAAAATGAACAGGTATATGATCAATTCCTTAAATTTGGTCTTGCACATTTCAAGGGTACACCTCTTCCTGGTGATGGAGGCAACTCTTTTATCTATGGTCATAGTGCAGTTATAAGTTTTTTTAATAAACATTCGAACTTACCTGAAACTATTTTTACTAAATTAGAAGATATTGATATAGGAGATACAGTAAAAATAAAAAGGGATGAGAATGTTTTAGAATATGTAGTTAGAAATAAAAAGATTGTTTCTCCGGAGGATTTCTCAATATTAAGAACACAAGGAGAAAAGGAAACAGTCACCCTTATGACATGTTGGCCACTAGGTGTTGGTACTAAACGATTAGTAGTAGTAGCTGAAAAGCTCTAATTTATGTAGAATATATTTATGGATGAAAAACAGAAAAAATTGATTAAACTTTTATCAATTACAGCAGTAGTATTACTACTAATAGCAATACTACTAATAATATCTGTTCCTAAACAAAAAAATGTAGAACTAGTATTCTGGGGATTCTGGGAAGAAGAAGAGGCCATGCATCCACTAATAGAAAAATACGAAGCAGAAAATCCTGGAGTAAAGATATCCTACTCTATACAACCTCTTGAAAACTACGATACCCTTCTTTACACGAGATATGAACAATCCGAGACTGCAGAGGAACCTGCTCCTGACATTGCCATGATTCATAACTCATGGTTACCAAAGTATGAAAAATATCTTTCTCCATTACCCGAAAGTATAATGAGCAAGGAAACATATACAAAGGAATTCTATCCTACAGCTTTAGATGACTTTACTGGTAGAGATAAAAAGATATACGCTATTCCTCATCAGATTGACGGGTTAATGGTGATATACAATAAAAAGTTACTTCAAAATGGAGGATATACCGCTCCCCCTTCAGATTGGGACTCTTTTATGGAAGTTGCTAGGAATTTAACAAAAAGAGACAGTACGGGAAAAATTTCCCAATCAGGTTTAGCAATTGGAACCTCTAGTAATATTACAAACTCAACAGATATACTCTCTTACTTCTTCTTACAAAACCTCGTAGAGATAATGAATGAGGAAAGAAATCAAGTTACTTTAACTTCACAGAGAGCTATTACGGCACTAGAAACATATACTTCTTTCGTTAGCGATAAAAATGCTACATGGGCAATATATCTCCCGAGTGATTTAACTTACTTTATCAATGGGAATCTTGCAATGATGTTTGGTACAAGTTGGACAGCATTAGAGATTCTAGAGCAAACAGAAGATATAGATTTCGGTTTGGCACCACTTCCACGTCTTGTTAACAATGAAGAGGTATACTATTCAACCTATTGGGGCACTACTGTAAGCAAATCAAGTGAAAATTCTACAGAAGCATGGAAGTTTGTTGAATTTTTAAGTCAACCTGATCAACTTAGAAGACTTTACCAGAACGCCGCAAAGATTAGAACCTTTGGAGAACCTTATTCAAGAGTATCAATGAACAAAGAGCTGTTAGATAACAGATATACCCAAGCTTTAGGATATATGGCACCATATATGAAATCCTGGCAAATGGGAGAGCAAGCCTTTGTTCAGAATCTCCTTAAACAGGGGATTACAGATGTTGTTGAAAATGATGAAGACAGCGACAGTGTTCTAAGTCGTATAGAGAGGGAAATTAATGTTCAACTTGCAGTAAGTAATAAATAAAGATTAATATATACTAATGAAGTTAAAAAACGCCCCAATACAAAAAACAAAACGAAAGAGCATTTTTCTTACCTTTCTCTTACTATTAACCCTACCCATCTTTATCTTTAGCCTACTTGAGAACAAAAGTTTTGATATTAGAAACAGAGCATTTGAAGATGTCCAGGTAAGCGAAATAAATCCCTGTGTAATTACTTTCCCTAATGTTAATCCATATACTTTAGAAGTAGACAAAACAGTAAGAGTACAGGTAGATGCTCTCTCACAAGAGTATGGAATAAAAAGTATAAAAATATCTGATGAAGCAGGAAATGACCTTTTAACAAAATCCTATGATGGAGAAACGCAATTAAGAGTAGTAGAGTCATTCCCATATACACCACAAGTTGCAAGTGCATACAATCTTACAGGAACATTGGTTGATAACAATGAGAAAACATACGGATGTGTAATTAGTAGTTCATATGATATTAAAGGTGTAAAAGCAATTATCACAAATAGTAAACCAGAATTTAAAACATCTCCGAGATCCTCTATTCCATCTCAAAGTTTAAAAATCGGAGAAACATATGAATATACCCTAGAAGCCGAGGATATTGATAAAGATATGATTAATTACTCCTACTCTTTTACTACTGGACATACCTGGCTAAAAGCAACTGTTATAGAAGATGGTGGTGGTGGGAAATTAACCATTAAATTTAGAGGCTCAACAAATACCCCAGGTAGCTATCTTGCTAATGTCTTCATTCACGATGGATATAGTAAACATCTTTCCTCTCAGTCATGGGTTATAAGTGTAAGTCCCAAAAGTAATGACAATCCTGTTGTAACAATAATTGAACCCGAAAAAGCCCTATCTATTAAAGATCAGACCTCTGTAAGGGTGAGTTGGGAAGCCGTAGATAGTAACAAGATCGTTAAATATGAAGTATATTTATCTTCCAACCCTGTAAATGAATTAACATGGAAAGCTATTAATACAAATATATTGCCACCACAAAACTCACACAATGTTGATTTAACAAATATCCCTGACGGAGCATACAGAATAATTGTTAGAGCAATTGATAATCAAAATCCTGCTGGAATAGGTTTAGCTATATCTGAAGAGATAATAATATCTAGAGGTAGTGACGATGATGATCCTGATGATAACCCAGTTCTTCCACAACCACAGATAATAAATGTATCACCAACCAGTAGCGATAGCATAAACAACACTACTCCAACAATCAAAGCCTCTTTAATTGCAACTTTAAATTCTACAATTGATGAAACAAGTATAGTTGTAAAACTAGATAATAAAGATATATCAAAGGAGATTAAGATAAATAAAATCTCTGCTTCGGAATATACAATAATATATATTCCAACAACACCACTTAGTACAGGTATACATAAGGTCTATGTATCCTTCAAGGACTCTTCAAAGGAAAATGTTGAAAAGGAATGGACATTTACAATATCAACAGGAGAGCAAGATACCGAAATGCTAAAAATATTCGGATTGGAGATTCCAAAAAGAACTGTTTACATTATCGGTGGAGGTCTTACCTTAATAGCATTAGCAATAGTTATACCAATGATTATAATGGCTATATGGAAAGACAGATCTAAAGATATATCCATTAATACCTCCCTACCCCCATCTATTCCACCTTCTGAAAATATCCCTACTGTAACAACTACTAGAGTACAGGAGATAGTAAAAGAAACACCACAAGTGCTAGAGCCACAACTTCAGCCAGAGATACCTGAGCCTATATTTGAAGCTCCTGAACCTGAAGAAGACCTTACCAATCTCTACGAACAGATCAAAGACTTAGAAGAACAAGATAAAAAAGAAACTACCACTTAAAGATTCTACTTACCATATCCTTCTGATATAATCATGTGATGAGAAATCTTACATATACTCAATTAAGAGAGCGGTACATTAGCTTCTTTAAGAGTAAAAATCATATTGAAATACCAAGTGCTTCATTGATACCAGAAGATGATCCCTCTGTACTTTTTGTTAATGCGGGTATGTTTCCATTAGTACCCTTTCTTAAAGGAGAAACACACCCATTAGGAAATAGGCTGACAAACTCTCAAAGATGTGTAAGAACCGTTGATATAGATGCAGTCGGAGATGCTACACACTGTACTACATTTGAAATGTTAGGTAACTGGTCACTAAATGACTATTTCAAAAAAGAAGCGATAGAAATGACTATGGAATTTCTGGTTGATGTTTTAGAAATAGATATAAACAAAATATATGCATCTGTCTTTGGAGGAGAGGAAAATATTCCAAAAGATACAACCTCTATTGATGTTCTAAAAACTGTTTTCTCAAGATACGGGATAGATGCAAAGGTTGGAAAGAATGAAAAAATACAGGAATTTGGAAAAGAAAGTAATTTGTGGGGACTCCCTACAGGAGGACCATGTGGACCCGATTGTGAGATTTTCTTTGATACTGGGAAAAAACCGTGTGGAGAAAAATGTGATATTAGTTGTAACTGTGGTAAATATATAGAGATTGGTAACAACGTATTTATGGAATACCTCTTTGAAAATGGAATGTACCTTCCATTGGGAAGACATAATGTAGATTTTGGAGGTGGCCTTGAGAGATTAGTAATGATTAGTCAAGGTGTTGAATCTGTATATGAGACAGATATATACAAACCCATTCTTCAGAAGGTTGTAGAGATCTCAAAAATTCAAAACCTACAGTCTCAAAGAATAGTCGTTGATCATATCAAAGCCTCTACATGGATTGTTATGGATGGAATAACTCCTTCTAACAGTATACAGGGATATGTTTTAAGACGATTAATTAGAAGGGCTATGAGACATGCAAATATTTTAGGAATAGAGGGGGATTTTACAAAGATTGTTGGAGATATCTGTATCGAACAGTTTAAAGGTATATATCCTAAATTAGGAGAAACGAGAGACGAAATATTAGATATTTTAGAAAAAGAAGAGTTGAAGTTTAATAAAACGTTAGAGAAAGGATTAAAAGAATTAGATAGGTTAATTAAAAAACAAAATACTCTCTCTGGAGAAGATATTTTTAGAATGTATGAAACATACGGTTTGCCTAAAGAGGTAACCGAGGAAATATTAAAAGAAAAGCATATTCAAATAGATAGTATAGAAACTTTTGAAAAAGCAAAAACTCAACATCAGGAAAGATCTCGAACTTCTTCCTCAGGAATGTTTAAAGGAGGATTGGCAGACACCTCTGAGATGTCTACAAAATACCATACTGCCTCACACCTACTTCTTGCATCACTTCGAAAAGTATTAGGAGAACATGTGTATCAGAAAGGGAGCAATATAACGGCAGAGAGATTAAGATTAGACTTCCCTAATGAAAATAGACTTACTGAAGAAGAGATATCTAAAATTGAAACAATGGTTAATGATGCTATTCAAAAAAATCTCCCTGTTACCTATGAAGAGGTATCTAAAGAGAGTGCATTGAAATTAGTTCCCTTTGCTGCCTTTGAAGAGAAGTATGGTGATACTGTTAAGATCTACTCTATTGGTGATAAGAACAACCCCTTCTCTTTAGAGATATGTAACGGTCCTCATGTATCTAATACCTCTGTTTTAGGAAAGTTTAAGATCTTAAAACAGGAGAGTGTTGGTTCAGGAATAAAAAGAATAAAAGCAGTTTTAGAATAAAAGAATATGCAAGTACAAAAACCCATATTAGCAATTGATTACGGTGATAAAAAAATTGGACTAGCCATATCTGATAGTAAAGGTATTGTTGCTTCTCCACTTGATGTCCTTAGGATAACAAAAAGACGAGGTTTTAATGAGCTATTCGATGATATCTTACTTGTTGTTGAAGAGTATAAAATAAAAACAATTCTTATCGGTAAACCCCAAGTATTTCAAGATACATATGCTAAATCGGTAAAAAAAATTGAAGCTTTTGCAAGAAAACTTTCTGAATTAATCAATATACCCGTAGTATTTCAAGATGAAAGCTATTCTACAATTCAAGCTCAAAATATGCTACTATCTCTAGGACAAAGTAGCAGATCCTCTAAAGGTAAAATCGATATGATATCAGCTACACTGTTTCTTCAAGATTTTCTAAATTCTGAAAAAAAAGAAAAATGAAAAGTATATTCAAGATATTTCTCTTAGCTATTATTACTGTAGGAATATTAATATTCTTAGTTAAAAAAAATTACGACTCAGTAATTGATCAACCTAATGGTGAAAGTTCAGAAAAGATTACATTTCAGATTCTTAATGGAGAATCTGTAGATACAATTATAGAGAAGATGGTAGAGTCTGGAATACTGAAGGAGAAGTGGGCTAACTATTTTAAGATATATCTCAAACTAAATGATATCTCTCAACAAATTCAAGCTGGTACATATGAGATACCAAAAAATCTTAGTATCAAAGAGATTGCTGAAACAATACAGCAAGCTAAAGGGTTAGATATATGGGTAACAATTCCAGAGGGTTTGCGAAAAGATGAGATTGCAGAAATATTAGCTCTTAACCTATCAAAAGGTAGTAATACAATATTTAACAAGGACGAGTTCCTTGTATTAACTACTAGTTCAGAATATATATCTACATTGGGTTTCGCATATACGCTAACAGATTTAGAAGGATACCTATTCCCAGATAAATATGCATTCGCTATTGATGCAACAACACAAGAGATTTTAACAAAATTAATAGACAATTTTAAAAAGAAAGTTGGTTTGAATGACACATATGAAGATTTAATAATTGCAAGTATGGTAGAAAGAGAGGGATATACCTCAGAAGATAGACCTATTATTGCTGACATTATAAAAAGAAGAGATGCAGAGGGTTGGTTACTACAAATTGACGCCACTCTTCTCTATCCAGAAAAAGATTGGAATCATGTAATTACCAAAGAGGATAAGGAGAAAGATACTCCATACAATACCTATAAGTATCAAGGGGTACCACCTACTCCAATATGTAATCCAGGATTAGAAGCAATTAATGCTGTTAGAACTCCTAAGCCTAACGAATATTATTACTACATTCACGATTCAGAGGGTAATGCTCACTATGGTAAGACATTAAGTGATCATAACAAAAATATTCAACAGTATCTTAGATAAATTAGACGTCATACATAATGGAAGTTTCAATAAAAATGACAGATAAGGAGAATATTAATCATAAACCAGTAAGATTAGAAATGGATAAGAAAGAATCTAAAAAAAAGAAGTCTTGGATCTTTATCCCTCTATCAATAGTTCTAATAGCAATACTTGGGGTTGGAATGTACTTTGTATATAAAGGGTATAAGATAGGAAAAGATATAGGGTTAGATTTCTCACCTGGTCAATTAATTGAGAAGAAGAAAGATCCGCAGTTAAGAAAGGATAGTACAGGAACCTATACAAATGTTCTTTTAGTAGGAATTGATACAAGAGAAAACACAAAACTTCTTAATACTGATGTCATAATTGTTGCTTCATATAACCATCAAACAAAAGATATTGTAATGATCTCCATACCTAGAGATTTTCTAGCAAAGGTAAATCCTGATAGAAACAATTTCAATAAAATAAATGCAGCTTATTCCATTAATGAAAGGAAGGCTGAGGGGAATGGTTTGGTTGTATTAGAACAAATAGTAGAAGAGATTGTTGGAATAGAGATTCAATATAATGCGATGATAGATTTTAAAGGATTCACACAATTAATTGATTCCGTGGGAGGAGTATATGTTAATGTTGAGAACAGTTTTACTGATTATAAATATCCATCTGGCAATAGTTATCAAAAAATCTCTTTTACAAAAGGACCTCAATTAATGAATGGGGATACTGCACTTAAGTATGCAAGATCTAGACACTCTCAACAAAATGGAGAGGGCTCTGATTATGCAAGAGCTAGAAGACAACAAAAAGTAATGGATGCTTTTAAAGACACATTACTAAGCACAGAGACCTTACTCAATCCTACCAAGTTAATGTCATTACTAAGTTCAATACAGAATAATTTAAAAGTATCGGAGTTTTCTCTCGAGGATGTCCAAGCTGGAGTAAATATCTTGAAATCATTTAAGGATGAAGGCTCTTCCTCATCTACATACTCTTTTGTACTTGATCCAACAATTGGTAACTATTCCTTAGTTACAGCCGATCTTCCTAGTGCAGAATACTCAATAGCTCCAAAGGAGGGTTTGGGTAAATATACAAAAATCAATGAGTTCTTGAAATTGGCACTTACCTATCCAGCATTGTATTCAGAAGATCCATCAATTTATGTATATGATACCGGTTTAGGATATCAAGAAAGTAATACAAAAACCCAAGAACTAAAGGGTAAATATAAATATTTAAATATACGGTTTCAGGGAACAAAGTTTAAAGATAAGGAGGGAATATATATATATTCTAATACCGTTGATGAGTTCTCAAAATCAGTTGACCTACTATCTGAATATCTAAATACACAAAATAAAGTGAAACCTGAATACCTAACTACAAATACAGCAGGTGATATATCAATACTTCTTGGTACTCAAATAGTCGTTGAAGAAATTACTCAAGATAGTACAAATTAAAAAATGTATAAACTATACATAGGAAATGAAACATATCTCTCTTTAAGTAATGCTCAGTTAGCAATTAAGGAATTACGCAGAGAGAAAAACTTCGAATATATCCTCATTGATGGTGAAAGAATTGATAGTTCTAAAATAATGGATATTCTTTCATCACAATCCCTTTTTAATACACCTAGAGTAATATTTCTAAAAAGATTGTACAGAAACAAAGATAGAGAAAATTTAATACCCTCCGTATTAGAATATATTGAAAAAAATAGCGATGGTCATATGATTATATGGGAAGATCAAAAGGTAAATTCTATAACAAAGTATGTCAAATTCTTTAAATCTAAGAACCTACTTGAAGAGTACAACAAACTTACAAAGCCATCGTTTAATAAATACGCCAAAGAGAGATCTCAGAAATATAATTTAGAAATAGATACAACTCTTCTCACCCTACTTTCTCAACATTCAAACTATGATACAGAGAGATTTGAAAACAATATTAAAAAACTCCACTTATTAAGTAAGAATGGTAAGGTTGAAAAAACTGATATAGAAGAGATTGTACAAGATACACTAGAGGAAGATATCTGGAGACTATTAGATGAAATGAATATTAATAATGGCAAACCATTAAGTATATTGGAAAAGATTTTTAATCAGGCCACAGACCCCAGATATATTTTCCCAATGATAGTAAGAAATATTAGATTAATTACCTTAACAAAATACCTTTCAACAAAAAACTATAGTACTGGAGAGATTGCCTCAATATTAAAAATACCTCCCTTTACAGTTAGGCCTTTAGTAGATGCGGGTAGAAAATATAATTGGGAGAAGATAAGAAACAAATATGAGAAATTATCTAATCTTGACTATGAAATTAAGATTGGAAGAATAGATCCAAAGCTTGGTCTTACCTTATTTTGTACAACAATATAAATACTCTTGTTGACATTAATACATATATTCTCATAAACTCTATATAATAGAGTTAGAATATTAACATACATAAAGTACTGCCTTTAGATGGATAGACAGGATAGAACTACAAAAAAAACATTAAAAGCACTGATCGTAGTTGGTGTTATACTTGTCCTTTCCCTTATAGCTGCAATAGTATATTTCTACCTAATTAAAGGTCCTGGAGAACAAGAGGAAGAACTGGACAATATTACATGTGGTTGTTACATGATAGACCCTAATGTTGTAAACGAATGTGGAGATCCTAAGAGAGCTTTCCTTTTCAATCTAAATACTGTTTCTTCGGAGAAAACATGTAGTGCAATATGTGATATAAATGATTTTGCTGACAATTTACTAAATAGTACTACTGAAAAGGATGCCTATAAAAGTTGTACTGTAAAAAGTATTTCTGATACAAGATGTGAGAGCATGATTCTCAAAGATCAAAATGAAAAGGTAATTACAGGTAGAATACAGCCTACTGATGAAATTAATGTTGAAGCCACCTTTGATAAATCTACTTATGTAGACTATACATTCAAAATCAATAGCGAAACTACTACTCCTGATAAGGTTGATGGAAATAAAATAACTAAAAAGATTACCCAATTTGAAGGAATAAACTCTGTTGAAATAATTGCAACCGCAAAAAATGAACAGGGGGATCAGATTAATTCAATTGTTTGTAGAAGAATAGTTGATATACAAACATCTTCAGGAAGTATGGTTACTGGTATTGTAGCAACAACTGAACAACAGGCTGATGGTAAAACAAAGATATCTCAAATTACAATATCTGCAGGTCAGTTAACAAGTGAAAATGTAAAGATAAGGTATTCTTTTAGTTCGGGTTTCTCTTCTTTGACAGCTATTGACGGTATTACAGTAGAATCTGCAAAAGGGACATTAACTATGTCAAAATTAGACCTATACGATACAAACAATTTTAGTAGTGATTCTTTCAATATACTAAATAACCATATAGGTGATTTAGATATAACTGCAGAGGTCTTCTTAAATGAAGCAAGTATAGGATCTGCGAGTACTACTGTTAAATTTATTGAATCAACAACTCCCCCAACTACTGTTCCAGATGATCAAAAATCAAAATTCTCTACTACCAAAACAGTTGCACAAACCTGTGTTGAAAGAACAGCAGGTAGTAATACAGCAACATATACAATTACTGTAAAAAATAATAAAGATGTCGCTGATAGCATAACATCAATAAAAGACAAACTACCATTAGGCTTCGTATATACAGTAGATAGTTCTTCAATAGATGGAACTGCAACACCAGATGCCTCTCTTGTTACCGTTACACCAGTTGGAGATACTCAAGAGTTAGTATGGCAACCTACAACTCCTTGGAGTATACCCGCAAATGGGACATTAGCAATTGTATTCTCTGCTACGGCAGGTACCAAATCTATCTCTGGACAAAATTTGAATGAAGTAATTGTTAATCCTGTTGAAATACCTCTAGATCCAGCAACATTACGAGCAGAAGTCTACATTATTCTAGCACAAGATTGTCAAAATATTACTGAAGAGGAAGAAGAGATTCCTGAAACTGGAATATTTGACAACTTTATTGTTCGAATTATTTTCGGTGTATTAATTCTCTTAACAGGATGGCTTGTATATGTAAGACCAGAAGGAAATGTAATCTCCGAAACAATTTCAAAATCCAAAATATATGAGAACTTAGAATTAACAAAATACAGAGTAACAAATCCAAAGAAATACTTTGAAGAAAAGATTTTAAGAAAAAGATCTAGAGAGAATCAATAGAGAACTGTAATGGTAAACCATCTTTCCCAAAACTTGCTCCATTAGAAACAATAGAGAAATAGTACCTCTTAGAGGTAACCAACCCCTTTATCACAACAATATGTTCTTTACTTTCTGTTTGATTTTCCAAATCTACACCAACCATATCTAAACCTCTCAACTCTTTACCATACACAATATATCCTGAACACTTTTCTTTACTCTTCCATGATATATTCACACTCTTTTCATCATTTCCTTTTTGAATTTCAACATTGTATGGAGTACATCCCTCTACATAAACAGAGTCTTCTGACCCAGATACTTTGTATACAAATATAATTACTACAATGAGTAAAATTCCTAATATCCCAATTGTTACATACCAGTTATTCTTCATTTTCTTTTACGATAATATAGTCTGTTAATGTAGAATTACCCGTTTCACTTTGTACAGATATCTCAATCTTATGTGTCCCAATATCTGATACTTCAGGTATCCCATAAATATATTTATCCTCAGTAACACTTAACCATTCTACACCATCTATACCTATCTCTACCTCCTCTATACTACACCCTATCACTTTCGGGAAAAAGCTATACTCCTCATCTACATATGCAATATTAGGAATCATATTTGTTATATATGGAGTACACCTCTCTGGCTCTATACTTACTCCTTTTACCTCCTCTGTTCCCTTTAGTATTAGATATACTGATGTAGTAATAGCAATAGAAGGGATTAAGATAAGAAGAATAGTAAAGAGAACCTTTTTTGCGTTATTCATATATAAAATAGTGTATCAATAAAATTTTCTGTTTACAAACTTCATAGCAATATATATAATACAGCACAGTTATCAATCATTTAATAATACATATATAATGCCAAATCTAAAAACATCTATAAAAGATCTAAGAAGTACAAAGAGAAAAACCGTATATAATGACAGGTTAAGAAAAAGAGTTAAGAGATCTGTAAAAACTTTTCAGGAAGATATTAAAAAGGGTGGAGAGGAAATTGCAGAGAAGTCATTAAAGCAGGTATATAAAGTTCTTGACAAAGCAGCTAAGAAAAATGTTATAAACAAAGGTAGAGCAAGTCGTAAGAAATCAAGACTTGCGATTCAACTTAACAAACTGTCCAAAGATAATGTCAAAACTACTCAAAAGAGCACTTAAGAATTCCTTAGTACCAGCAATATTAATGATTGCTGGAAAAGCTTTTGGGATTTTCTTAGTGAGTGCAAAATACGGATTCCCCTTAGAGATAGGGAATGATATAAATGGCCTCTTCTCAACCCAAATATACTTTGAGGACTTTCAAATAACCTACTTTGTTAACTCTATTTCTGATCTAATCATGCTCATAGTAATAGCAGTACCAACTGTATATCAAATTGTTAAAACAGCAATCTTTCAATCTAGTTTAAGTAACCCTAAAACAATAGTTAAAGTTGCTAAATTCAATATATTAAAATGGATAACTAGGGATGATACGACCTTTCTTAAAATATTTGTTTGGTGTGCATTCCTTTGGTTATGTACAGGCCTCATTGTTAAAAACACATTAGAGGGAGACACCTATACCTGGATAGCTATAGTAGCAGGAATAGTCTCTCTTCTTTCAGGTTTTGGAGCACTAAAAACATTTGAAATTGAAATTAGTAAGGTATATCCTGATAGTAAGAAATATTACTAATGAAAAATCAAAAACTTAAAAAATTTTTTACTACAGTATTAGAACCATTTGCATTTGGTTTACTTGCTTTAATATTCATACTTCCAACTATTACTGTAATGAACCTCGAACCTATTACTAAAGTATTTAAGAATTTAGATGTTCTAGGAGTAAGCGATAAAGCCCAACTATCAATTAATATAATTGGGGGAACACATCAGATATTCAGTAGAGAAAAATTACATGAGGATGAAAATGGAATATACACATATGTCACTACCCTAACAAGAAGAGACTCTGATAGATACTCTAAGCCTATACTTGAGATAGTTAATGATAAGAGCGAAGAGGTAAAACTTGAAGTATATGGGAATACACATCTGCCGACATCTTCTAACATCTCAATGATTATCAATGATCAAGTTTACAAGCTCCAAAGTTCAAATGGAGATGTTACAACACAAAAAATTCTTTTACTTCCAAATCAGAAATATGTTGTATACCTCGTTATTGAAAGCTTCTCTAATGTTCAATTTAATGATGATTTTGAATTAAAAATTAAAGAGATTGAGTAATTAAGTATCTTTTTCACTGTTAAATATATATAATTAGCCATATTTTATGGGTAATACTGATTTGAACAAAATACGCAATTTCTCAATAATTGCACATATAGATCATGGAAAGTCCACATTAGCAGATAGAATGTTAGAAGCTGCTCATATAGATATATCTAGAGATAAAAGAGAATCAAGAGTATTAGACAGATTAGATCTAGAACAGGAAAAGGGTATAACCATTAAACTCCAAGCCTGTAGAATGATGTGGAAAGATATAGAGCTAAACCTAATTGATACACCAGGTCATGTAGATTTCTCATATGAAGTATCCCGTTCTTTGGCAGCATGTGAAGGAGCAATTCTTTTAGTAGATGCATCTCAGGGAGTTCAGGCACAGACAATTTCCAATACTCAGAAAGCTTTAGAGCTAGGCCTCACCCTTATACCAGTCATTAACAAAATAGATTTAGAGAATGTAAACATTAAAGAGAAAGAAGACGAACTAATTCAGCTATTAGGATTTAAAAGGGAAGAGATCTTAAAAGTTTCTGGAAAAACAGGAGATGGAGTTGAAAAGCTTTTGGATACAATAGTAGAAAAATGTCCCCCACCTATTGGAGAGATTAATAGCCCCCTGAAAGCACTAATATTTGATTCCTTCTATGATGAACATAGGGGAGTTGTTGTTGCAGTAAGAGTAGTAGATGGGAAAGTAGAACATGTACCTGGTAAATCGATAGATCTGCATATACTTCAAAAAAATGAAACATTTAAACCAACTGAGATAGGAATATTTACTCCAAACCTTGAAGAAACAAATCATTTAAATACAGGAGAGGTGGGATATATTGCTACCGGTTTTAAAAATATAAGTATGTTTACAGTAGGAGATACAATATCAGATTCTAAAGATACAACTCCCCTACCAGGTTACAAAACTCCTAAACCTAATGTATATGCCACATTCTTTCCAATTACAACTGATCAGTATGAACCTCTTAAAATTGGATTAAACAAATTAAGCATGAATGATGCAGCTTTAACTTTCTCCGATCAAAGATCAAATCTTTTAGGTTCCGGTTTTAGATGTGGTTTTTTGGGATTACTACATATGGAGATAATTCAGGAGAGACTAGAGAGAGAATATGATGTAGATTTAATAATTACTGCACCTACTGTAGAGTACAAAGTAACTAAAACAGATGGAACAAAATTAGAGATACAAACCCCTCAAGAGTTACCAGACCCATCTGAAATCCTAGAAATATTTGAGCCATGGGTAAGATTAAAAATTATGACTCCTGATAGATATATGGGTCCACTAATGGATTTATGCCAATACAAAAGGGGTATATATGTTAATACCCAATACCTCTCTAACACATCTGGAGAGATTGAGCTCAAGGATCAATATATTACCTTAGAATATGATATCCCTCTTGCATCTTTAGTTTCAAACTTTTTTGACTTACTTAAAAACAAATCAAATGGATACGCTTCTATGGAGTATGAATTTATAGATTTCTTCCCAGTAGACCTAATTAAAGTCTCTGTACTAGTTAATCATGAAGAGATACCTGCTCTAAGTTTCTTGGAAACAAGAGAGTTAGCACAATCTAAAGCAACTAAATTACTTGAGGTAATGAAAGAGGAAATACCTAGACAACAGTTCCCTATTCCACTACAAGCAGCAATAGGGGCAAAGATAATTGGAAGAGAAGATGTTAAAGGATTTAGAAAAGATGTTACTGCCAAACTATACGGTGGTGACTATACTAGAAGATTAAAACTCTTAGAAAAACAGAAGAAGGGGAAAAAGAGATTAAAACAGATAGGACAGGTAAATATCCCACAAGAGGCTTTTTTGAGTATACTTAAGACATAATGATTGAGAAATTAATACTAACAAATTTCAGGAAATTCAAAGACCAAACTTTTGAATTTAAAAAAAACATAATCATATTCTACGGGTATAATGCACAGGGGAAAAGCTCTGTATTAGAAGCTCTCTATTTAATTAACACCGGACTCTCTCCCTGGGCTTCTACTAATGAATTCATTAACCTAGATCAGAATTCACAAATACATACTCGTATTGAAACTATAGAAGATGGTAAATCGTATGTATATTTTAAAGATAAAGATAAAAGAATTTTCAAGGTTGAGGGAAGTAATATTAGGGCGTCAAAATTCTTTGAACATAGATCTGCAAATATCTTTAATCCTGAAAAGATAGAGCTACTAATGATCTCCCCTTCTCAAAGAAGAGAGTTTTTGGATGATACAATTTTAAAATATGACTATGAATATGAAACTTTACTCAAAGATTTTAAAAAAATATTAAGACAAAGAAATGCATATCTAAAAAAACTTTCAAAGCTATTCTATGAAAAAGGTATCATTGCAATTAACGATACTCAATTAAATTTCTGGAGTAATCATTTCTCATTAACAGCTGCATATATATTACAAAATAGGATATTACTAACTAAAGAGCTATCTACAAATGAATATAATATTGAGTATAAGACAGGGATTGAGTTTGATAAAAGGAGATTAAACAATATTGAATATCTTAAAGAGTGCATAGAACAGGATTTAGAAAAAAGTAAGAAAAGAGATATAGCCACTGGGTATACAAATGTAGGACCACATAGAGATGACTGGGATATATCTAAAGATAAAGATATTAGAAAGTTTGGTTCTAGAGGAGAGAAAAGATTAGCAATAGGAAAATTAATATTTGAAACACAGGAGATTGTATTTAAGAAAAACTCCCATTACCCAATTCTACTGCTTGATGATATAGCATCTGAATTAGATATACTAAATACTAAAAAGATCTTTGAAAAGAAACTATTAAAGAAACAACAAACCTTTATTACGGTAATTAACTATAAATCATTACCTAAAGATATACTTAAGGATGCTCAATTAATACACCTTAATGGCTTATAAACAGCACCTCTCTCCACTATTACCCTTAATTCTGGTAAACTAGATATTACATGAGGCAACACCCTATACCACAAAATGTTTTAGATGTAGAGTTTAAACTTTTTACAAAGTTTACTTTAAAGGAGTTCGTATATCTTGCAATCGGTGTAAGTATAGGAGGATTGTTTCTTTACTTTACATCCAAAGGACAGATCCCTGGCATAATTGGTATCCCCTTATTTATCGTATTTGCAGGGTTAGGAGCTTTTTTTGCATTAGTCCCTATCAATGATCAACCTGCAGACAGATTTATAACAAACTTCTTTACAGCAATAAATAGACCTACACAAAGGACATGGCTAAATAGCGAATTAAAAAATCAAAGGTCTAAACCCCTTGTACAAACTCAACATAGTAAATTAAAAATAATAGGTGCTTCAAAATTTTTCAAACCCAAAAAAGACGAATTCAATGAACAACCTGGAGATGATATTTTTACTGATAAAAATTCAAAACCCATAACAGAAGCAATTAAAAATGAGGAGGATTTGCAGATTACTCCTGATATCGATGACACAATTATCATTAGTGAAGAGAATGTAACTCACTATCAATTCATTATTAAAAGTGTAGACAAATTGCCTGGAAACATTAATATCTGGCTATGTACAAAAGATAATAGACCAGTTCCAAACATAAACACATATCTGAAAGATAGCGAAGGGAAAATCCTGTATGCAAATAGAACTGGGAAGAATGGATATTTTCTTACAAACAGGATATACCCTGATGGAGTATATAATATAGAATTTGAGGGAGCAGATCAGCCAATCCCAACTATTAAAATTGTTTTAAGTAAAAAAATGGGTAAGTTACCATTTAAGATAACACTACAATAATGGATACAAACGCAAGAGCAAGAACAGTATCGTCTACACAAGAGCATCTCGAGATTCGAGATATTGTTGATGATTTAGTTATTACACAAAGTGGAAGTGTAGCTCTCATTATTCAAACATCCGCTATTAATTTCGATTTACTTGCAGAGTATGAACAGGATAGCAAGGTATTCGCCTTTGCCGGACTACTTAATTCTCTAAATTTTCATATTCAAATATTAATTAGAACTAGAAGGATTGATATTTCAAACTATGTTGACTATTTAGTAAATCAAGAAAATGCTTCTATGACGGAAGGTTTAAAGAAACAATTACATATCTATACCAAATTTATTCAAAACTTAATTGTACAAAATGATGTATTAGATAAAAATTTCTTTATTATAATCCCTTTTAATCCTGCGGGAGAGATACCTGGGAGTGGTATTTTCAAATCAAAGAAGAATAGAGATGAAATTGAACAGAACTTAGCTTTAAAACAGGAACAGCTTTTAGAAAAAGCAAAGATATTTCTCTATCCTAAAAGAGATCATATTCTTAAACTAATAGGAAGAATGGGACTTTTAGGACATCAGCTCGTTAATAAAGAGCTCATTACTGAGCTATATACAATATATAATCCAGAAGAAGAAATACAAGAACAAAAAGATGGAGGAGAATAAATATAAATCAAAAACAATAGAGATGCTTGAAAAGAAGAGTGAATCTCTTTCTACAGATAAGTATGCATCCTTTAAAGAGGATCTCCAGAAAGATATTGATACCTTAAGGACCGAAAAAGAAAAGACTGTCCTTAAAACAGATACTAAAGAAAGATATAACGAACCAAAAGAGTCAAAGAAAAAAAAGAACTTTCTTTTCCAATTCCTTGATAACTTTATACCTACTAAAAAAACAACCGCAGCAATTACAAAAGAACCAAATATAGCAAAATATGATGGACTAACCACACAAGATATTATAGCCCCAATAGATATTGAGGTGGATTTTAATACTTTGCAGATGGGAGATTACTACTTTAGAACTTTCTTCATAAGTGGATACCCTAGGTTTGTTGGACCAAACTGGTTATCACCCCTTATAAATTTCGAACACTCACTGAGAATTAGTACTTTTTACTATCCTGTTGATTCAAAAGTTATCATGGATAAACTTAGAAAGAAAATTGGAGA
>CAZAUH010000006.1:0-4959 GCA_964488325.1 uncultured Candidatus Saccharibacteria bacterium | reverse complement strand
CAACCATTAGGTCTGGACAAACTGTACATAACAAGAAATATGGATACCACATCTCTTGCTACTACATTCCCATTTGTTACATCAGAGTTAACTATGGATCATGGGATTATGTATGGAATAAATATGCATAACAATAGTCTAGTAATATTTGATAGGTTTGAACTAGAGAATGCTAATACTGTTGTATTTGCTAAATCTGGAGCAGGAAAAAGCTACTTTGTAAAACTAGAGGCAATAAGAAGCTTAATGCTGGGAACAGATATAATAATCATAGATCCTGAAAGAGAGTACGAAGACCTCTCAAAAGCGGTGGGAGGCTCGTATATATCTTTCTCGCAGGATAAAGGACATAAAATGAATCCTTTTGAACTATCAGGAGTATCAGAAGAGGGAGATGATGAACTACGAATGAAGCTATTAGCACTCCAAGGATTCTTTAAAGTAATGTTCGATGGCTTAACAAGCATTGAATCTTCAATACTTGATAGAGCATTGATGTTAACATATAGAGAGAAAGGTATTACCTTTGATCCTTCAACCCAGACTAATACTCCACCACTACTTGAAGATCTATATAAAGTATTAAAAGGTATGGCCGAGGATGAGGCACACGATTTAGCAAGACGTATGGAGAAATATATTATTGGAAGTGGTGCAGGTGTATTTAATGAGTCAACGAATTTCGAAATTAAAAATCCTTTTACTGTATTTAGTGTAAGAGATCTTCAAGAAGAATTAAAACCTCTTTCTATGTACTTAATGTTAGATTTCATTTGGACTATCATTCGTAAAAACAAAAAGAAAAGACTCCTTATCGTTGATGAAGCGTGGTATATGATGCAAAGAGATGACTCTGCAAGATTTATGTATTCAATTGCCAAAAGAGCAAGAAAGTACTACCTAGGTCTTACAACTATAACTCAAGATGTCGCAGACTTCATGAATAATGATATGGGTCGTGCAATAATCTCTAACTCCTCTTTACAAATGTTAATGATGCAAAGCCCTTCCGCTTTAGAAAAATTACAACAGGTCTTTAATCTCTCAGATGGAGAAAGAGGGTTCTTACTAAACTGTGATAAAGGACAGGGTCTCTTCTTCGCTGGAGCGAATCATGTCGCAATACAGGTGCTATCCAGTGTGCAAGAGCATGAACTTATTACATCAGACCCTAGAGAGCTTGAGCAAAGAAAGTTACTTGGAACTGCAGAAGATACTCGAACGATTGATGAATTAGCAAATATATATGATCTCCCCGCTACACAGCAACAAATATCAACAGAAAGTTCAAAGAAAAAATCCTTAATTGAAAGAGCTGTAGGAAAGAAAAAGGATGATATAGAAATAATTCAAGAAGAGAGAGAGAAATATCAGGAAGAATTAAAGAAAAGATTTGAAGCCCAAGAAAGAGAGCTTAATCCTCAAAAGTATGAATCAAAAAAAACATTTAACGAAATTATTGATGAAAATACTGTTC
Organism: uncultured Candidatus Saccharibacteria bacterium; assembly: GCA_964488325.1. Classification (GTDB taxonomy): domain Bacteria; phylum Patescibacteriota; class Dojkabacteria; order SC72; family SC72; genus UBA2259. The sequence goes on along the minus strand of CAZAUH010000006.1, from coordinate 3,482 downwards.
CTGGACAGATTAAAAAAGAAAGAGCTGAAATCCAGAAAGGTAGAGAACATATTACGCCTCAGGGAATAATTGGAAATGAACAAGATGATGAACAACAACCAAAACAATACTAAAAAAACAGTATTTCAATATACTGTTACCGCAAACTCAGACATTAATTATAACGCCGGACAAAAAGCAGAAAATAAAAGACTTATTAAAAAGATTTCCTCTCGTCCTTCACTTGAAAGAGCAATGAAAGCTTTGAAACTTGTAAATCCATTTAAAGGAGTTTAACTTAAAGGTCCTTGATCTGGTAATACATACTGTTTAAGATTCTCTGGAGTTATTAATATTGGAACCTGTTTACCATTGATAATCTCTCTTGCTGCACTTCTTGCCAATGTAGAAATATTCCTTTCTAATTGACGAATACCTGCATCAAAACCAACAGGACGAATAAGTAAAGGCCAAACTTCCTCAGATATCTGAATATATTCTGAAGAAACTCCCATAGTTGAAAAAACTTTAGGAAGAATATATGTTTTAGCAATAGCTTCTTTCTCCTGATCAGAGTAGCTCATAAAACGTATAACCTCTACCCTATCAAGTAGTGCTGCAGAAAGCCCACCCAAGTTATTAGCTGTGCATATGAAAAATACATGGGATAAATCAACAGGGTAGTCTATATAGTGATCTTGAAATGCATAGTTCTGTTCTGGATCTAATATCTCTAATAGTGCAGCCATAATATCATTATGAAGCCCTTTATTCTGACTAGATTTCTCAATCTCATCTATTAAAATAACTGGATTCATAGTTCCTGTACGAACTAAAGCTTTAATAATCTGACCGGGTTCTGAATCCATCTCATGCCTTGGAACACCTCTTAGTGTTCTTACATCACCAATTGCACCTAAAGATATCCTTGCGAATTTTCTTCCCATAGCTTTTGCAATAGATTGTGCAATAGATGTTTTACCAATTCCCTGAAGTCCAACAAATAGAAGTGTTGGTGAAACTGATGAAGCACTTTGACTACCCTCCACTCTTTTCTTTGTTATATTAGTTAACTGCATTGCTGCAAGATAGTCCAATATCATCTCTTTAACAGTATTCATTCCGAAATGAGTAGAATCCATTATCTGTTTTGCATTCGCAATATCCAAATTGTCCTGAGAAACAACACCCCAAGGAATTCTTGTAACCCAATCTACATACTTATCTACACCCTCGTATTCAGAGCTATAATTTCCCCATTTAGCCATTCTTTCTAATCTTTGAATAGATCTCATACTCTCTTCCTTCAATTCAATTGGTACGGTAGAAGAGGATAGCTTGTTCTGAAGCGCTACTATTTCAGAAAGAATATCATTGGAAACATTAGATTGTTGATTAGGAGCAGTATTATAATCCATACAAAAATATATCATATTAACATAGCTCTTTCCTGACCTATAACATAGTTATATATCAAAAGAGAATTATTAATACAAGATTAATATTAGTTCAACCCTTGAAGTACTGCCTCCTTAAGAGAGTTAGCTGCATATTTCAAATCTGCTTCATTACTATAAATTCCTAGACTAAATCTTAATGTAGGACCTACACAAAATCTATCATGCAATACCTCTGCACAGTGATACCCCTCTCTAAATGCAATGTTTTTACTATTTAGAAACTCCATTATTCCATCCCCCTCTTTATTTGTTTCTATCTTCTGTAAATCCTTACATCCTCTAAATGCAAAACCCTCAATATTAAAAGCTATTACTCCGTACTTTTGCGAAATATCGTCAGGACCAAGATGTTTAAACCACTCTATACCATTAAACTCATTTAAAAAGTTCCCTATTAATCCCTGTTCGTGATTAATTAACATATCCCAACCCCCTACCTTTTCAATACTCCCTTTTAACCACTCTATTGCAATACCTAAAGCTATACCTCCACCAACATCAGGAGTACCTGCTTCAAACTTCCAAGGAAGTTCATTGTACTCAAAACCCTCTTTAGTGACAGAAGATACCATCTCTCCTCCACCCATCCAGGGAGTAAGTTTTTCAAGATATTTTAATTTACAATATACAGCTCCACTACCCATAGGACCATATACTTTATGTCCAGAAAATACTAACGCATCACACCCTATCTCTTTAACATTAACCTGGCATCTAGCAATACTTTGTGCAGCATCTAAGATTGTAAAAGCATCTACATCTTTTGCTATCTTAAATATCTCCTCAACATCATTTTTAACACCCAGTACATTAGAAATATGAACTACAGAAACAATCTTAACTCTTTTTCCCTCTTTCTTAATTAATTTCTTTAACCAATCTAAATCTAGAGTATAATCATCTTTTACAGGAATATACTCTATTCTAAACTTAATCTCTTTTTGAAGTAACATCCAAGAAACAATATTACTATGATGTTCCATTTCACTAATAACAACAATATCATCATCTGAAAGTAGCTTCCTACCAAAAGTATTAACTAAAAAATTTAATCCCTCTGTAGTATTACGAACAAAGAATATCTCTTTGAAAGAATCTGCATTAATAAAATCTGCAACTATTTGATGAGCGTTTTCCCAAAGCTTTGTAGCTTCAATTGAAAGATCGTATGGGCCCCTATGTATATTGGCATTCTCAGTTTCGTAGTATTGAGTTAAACGATCGATAACAGATTGTGGCTTTTGAGTAGTAGCTGCACTATCAAGATATACAAGCCCTCTATCAAAAAGGTTACTTTTTAGAATAGGGAACTCTTTTCTAATCTCTTCAAACATATTAATAGGTCAATAATTTAAAAATTCTTCCACATTCTACTACCCTGTACTGTCATATCACCCTTGTATTTGCTATTTAATCCTGGACTACCATATGGTCTTTGACAGTGAGTATCTAACTGCTCAAATGCTAACTGTGCTATTTTCATACCTGCATATATTCTAATTGGAAGAGGTGATAAATTAGCAATCTCTAATGTTAATCTCAATTTGTTTCCTGGGTCTAGAAAACCTGCAGTAGCATGTATAATTAAACCCATTCTGGCGAGAGAACTCTTACCCTCTAATCTTCCAACATGTCTAGAATCAACTCCTGTAACTTCAACTACATTAGCTAGAATAAATTGTCCCGGTTTAAGAACATATCCATCCACATCATCAATCTCTATCTTTAACATTAAATCATCAATTGGTTTTTTAACATCTATTAACCCATGATTCTCTGTATCAAATATTAAAATGGTTGTATCTAGATGCAAATCATATGAAGCAGGTTGTACAAACTCATCAGAGAATGGTTCTATACTAATCTCTCCACTCAAAAGTTTTTCCTTTATACTTTTATCTGCAAGTATCATATTAATATTAATAAAATTAACTCCTATCTATAAACTGTTCTCTAGATTTAGAATCGGGTTTTTCAATACTCTTATGTAAAGGATACCATATACCATCTAAGGAATTTAATAGCTCTAACCATTTATACACT
>CAZAUH010000005.1:18999-24021 GCA_964488325.1 uncultured Candidatus Saccharibacteria bacterium | reverse complement strand
GTAGTATCGAACCCGAGCCAAAGAGTGAATTTAATAGTATTTCAATCACTTTTAAAAAGAATGTCACGTCAAAAAACAAACAAAACAGCAATAAAGAGGATAAAGCTATCCAACCCAAAGGGGAACAGGAAAGCAAAAATGATGTACAAACAGAGTCATCAGGGTCACTTGAAGACAAAGAGGTCAAGGAAGTCAAAAAGAAGACAGAGTGATGATAGGATTGTATACAAAACAACTGATAAGAAGATGAGAAATAAAGTTGTTAATTTAGCATAAACATATATGAGAGTCAAAGGTGGTATTGTAAGAAAAAGAAGACATAACAAGATATTAGCCAAAACAAAGGGCTATAGAATGACTAAAAGCAAACTGTATAAGGTTGCTCATGAAGCATATATGCATGCTGGTCAGTACTCTTACAATGATAGAAGAAAGAGAGTTGCCCAATTTAGAACCCTATGGATTACAAGACTCGGAGCTGCATGTAAATCTAATGATATACAGTATAAAGATTTAATAGGTGGTTTAAAGAAAAAGAATAGTGAATTAAATAGAAAAGTTCTTTCTGATATTGCAGTTAATAATCCCGATGTTTTCTCCTTTATAATTAAATCTCTGTAGAGTCATATTTTTGATTTGATTAGGACTCTACATAGAGTCCTTTTTTGTATTAATTTTCTCTTTAAAATATAATATTGTATACTTTCAAGATAACATCATACGATTAATATATGGTAAATGATTTAGAAAAGATTAAAAAAGATATTCTTACTGATATTAACTCCCTTTCATCTTCTGAGATAAAACAGAGGTATCTTTCAAAAACAGGATTACTTACATCTCTGTTTAAGGATATTAAAGATGTCGATTCAGATAAGAGATCTCAGTATGGGAAAGATTTAAATGAATTAAAAAAAGGATTAGAGGAAAAAATTAAGGAAAAAGAGATTAGTGATATTAAAATTGATGATAGTAAAAAAATAGATCCAACTGCTCCATTTGATATAAACGTACCAAAGGAAAAAAGGCCGCATATATTAGATCTAAAGGGTTCTTCACATCCTCTAATGCAAGAGTTGGAGAAAATATTAAATATATTCCAAAGAATGGGTTTTGATATATTAGAAAGTAGACAGATAGACGATGATTTTCATATGTTTGAAAGTTTGAATTTCCCTAAAGGACATCCTGCAAGAGATATGTATGATACATTCTGGAGCGATGAGGGACTTGTTCTTCCCGCTCATACCTCAACTATGCAAAATAGGGCACTAAGAAGATTCGGACCTCCTCCAATAAGGGTAGTGCTTCCTGGGAGATGTTTTAGAAATGAAGCAACAGATGCTAGTCATGAACATACCTTCTATCAAATAGAGGGGATATACGTGGATGAAGGAATATCCATGGGCAATATGCAAGCTGTTATAAAAGAGTATTTAGAACAGTACTTAGAAAAAGAGTTAGAGATAAAAATGCAACCTGCATACTTTCCTTTTACAGAACCAGATGTTGAGTTTGTAATAAGCTGTCCTTTCTGTAATAAGGTAGGGTGTAGTACATGTGGAAATAGTGGTTGGATAGAATTAATGGGTTGTGGAATGATTCATCCTAATGTACTACTTGCTGGTGGAATAGATCCAGAAAAATATACTGGCTTTGCATGGGGTGTTGGTTTAGATAGATTAACATTAATAAAAAGAGGAATATCTGATATTAGAAAGTTACGAGATGGTGATATAAATTTCTTAAGACAATTTTAATATATATGAAGCTACCATTAAAAAGTATTACTCAGTTTACAGATTGTGATATAGATCTTGAAAACATACTTCACATACTCTCAAGTAAAGTAGGAGAAGTAGAAGGATATACAGACCTTTCTAAGATGTATGAGGGTATATATGTTGCACAAATTGTTTCAAAAGAGGAACATCCCAACGCAGATAAACTAGGGGTATACAAGATAAATATTGGGGAATCAGAAGATATCCAAGTAGTTGCAGGAGATAAAACACTTGAGATTGGTAACAAGGTAGCATATATTAAACCTGGATATATTGTTCCATATACATATCAAACATCACAGGAGTTAAAGATTAAAACTGTAAATATGAGAGGTATTTCATCTAATGGAATGCTTTGCTCTGAGAAAGAGTTAAATATCGGTTCTAATCATACAAATGTTTTAGTACTAGATTCTCAAGCACAAGTAGGTATTCCTTTTGCAGATTACTATGAATTAAAAGATGTTGTAATTGATATCGAAAATAAAGCATTAACAAACAGAGGAGACCTATTTGGAATAATTGGATTAGCAAGAGAGATATCCTGTGCACAAGCAATCCCATTTATAAGTCCTGATTGGTATAAAAAAGAAAATATTGATATTAATATAGATAAAGAGGTACTACCTCTTACAGTTGTTAACGAAGCTTCTAACCTCTGTCCAAGGTATATGTGTGTAGCTATGAATAGCATTAAGATTGATAACTCTCCTACATGGCTAAAATCTATTCTTTTAAAATCTGGGGTTAAACCTGTTAATAACGTAGTAGATATTACAAACTATCTCTCTATTATCACCGGTCAACCACTACATGCTTTTGATTATGATAAATTGATATCAAAAGATATTAATAGTAAGAATAGTGCACATATTACTGTAAGAATAGCTGCTGATGGAGAGAAGATTCATACACTAGATGGTAGTATTGTTGAACTAAGTAACAACAATTTGGTTATTGCAGACTCTACTAATCCAATTGCAATCGCTGGTGTAATAGGGGGGATGGATACACAGATAGATGAAAGTACAAAGAGAGTAATAATTGAAAGCGCCAATTTCAACAAGTTTAGTATTAGAAAGACCTCAATGGAGTTAGGAATATTTACTGAAGCTGTTACAAGATATACAAAAGGACAACATCCACATCTATGTCTCCCTATACTTCTTAAAGCCATTGAATTAATACAAGAGATAGCTCATGGTACTGTTGCAAGTAACATCATTGATCTATACCCAGACCCATTACTACCAAAGGATATCTCTTTTTCACTAAGCAAGTTAAATACACACCTTGGAACAAACTTAGACAGAGATGAAATAATTAAAATATTAACTAATCTCGAATATATAATATCTTCTCAAGATTCTGAATATATTACTGTCATTGCTCCTGTGTTTAGAACAGACATATATATTCCAGAGGATATTTATGAAGATATAGGGAGAATATATGGATATGAAAACATTATTCCTAAACTTCCATTAAGAGATACCAAAGCTACTTCAGTAAACAAAGATATTGACTTGAAGAGTAAGATAAGAAGTATCTTGTCTAATTCTGGTTGTAATGAGATAGATACGTACAATTTTACAAGTAAAGAGATATTGTATAGTGCTAATCAAGATCCCAATGTTGCATATCATATAAAAAATGCTCTCTCTCCTGATTTAGAATTTATGAGAACCTCACTTCTTACCTCTTTATTAGAAAAAGGGAAGTTTAATCTACAAAAGAATATATCTCCCTTTAGTATTTACGAATTAAATATCCCTCATCAGAAAGAGTATGTTGATAATTTCCAACTTCCCAAAGAAGATTGGCATCTTTGCCTACTATTCTGTTCAAGAGAAGATATCATAGATGGAAATCCTTTCTATCAAGTTAAAAGATATCTTGAGAAGGTACTTCATAACCTAGGAATTTACTCTTTAACCTATGATCTAATTTCAGATAGCTCAGAGTTAGATCTACCAATATGGGTAAAAAACATTATACCTTCTTTCAATAATAATGGAGCTGCTTTAATTAAATATATTAAAGATGGAAACACAACTATAATTGGTGTAATTGGGGATCTTAAACAGGATGTTAAAAACAACTTTAAACTTCCAATATTTTCTGGTGCTTTCGAAATTAATCTTGATGAGGTAAGTAAATTAATCTCTCTTAATGTAGCTAATATAAATGAATCAAAATATCCCTCTATTACACAAGATATGTCTTTAACAGTTTCAAGTAATACTAAATATATTGATTTAGAAGATACTGTTTTAACAATAATACATAGTAAAGAAAGATTTGGGAAAGTAGAGTGTATTGATATATATCAAAAGGATAACAAAACAAAAAATATTACTTTAAGAGTGAGTATAGAACATAAAGAGAAAACATTAACTGACAAAGAATTTGAAAAGATTAAAGAAAGAATAGAAGAAAAGATAAAAGTATTTAAATAGTCTTACGGCTTTTTATTAACACCTTGAACTTCAGGAGTAATCTGGTCTGCTTCAACTTTGAAAGTAATTGATTTCGTTCCAATCTTTCCATAGTTATCCTTAGCGGTTACCGTAAGAACATGGTTACCCGCTCCTAATGAAGAAAGCACTTTACTAACGCTATACTGGGATCCTGTCCATACAACCCCTGTGATAGGAGTTCCATCAATTGAGACGGTAAACTCTGTAAGGGTTTCTAATTGTCTAGTACTCCCAGTTATATTCATAGTTGCACTCTTTTTAAATATACTACCCTCAGTTGGTGTATCAAGTTCAACAATTGGAGAATTATCAGGACCTAAAGGTAATGGACACTCTCCAGTTGCTGGATCTGCTAGAAGATACCCCCCGTTTTCTGCCATATATTTTTCATATGTAGAGCTTTGTAATTTGTTTTCTATCTTAAAAGTAAGAACTGTTTTAGGTTGAACTAATCCATACTTCTGTGCTTGAGTTAAATTACTTGGGATAAGACCATTTGCAGTACAAACCGTAATCACCCTTCTGTTATCTACCTGAGGTCCTCTACCAGATATGTATACCGTTGCTTCCTTCTCACAGGTAACTCCCTCTGCAGGTGAACCACCAGTATCTTTACATACTGTTCCTGATACTATTCCAGCAGGTCTTGTAAATAGCTCCACTTTATATCTATCAGCTAATCTACTTGTTATCCCATAAGCTATTGGAAGTGGTAGAGAAACACCCCATGCACCAGGAGTAACCACATTATTATTATT
>CAZAUH010000005.1:0-18899 GCA_964488325.1 uncultured Candidatus Saccharibacteria bacterium | reverse complement strand
AGTACTGAAACAGTTTCATTTCTAACTCCCTCATTAGCAAATACACCAAATGCAGCTGTATGTTCTAATAGTTTCATCTCACCAGCTCCAAGAGCGAGAGCTAATCCATAATCACCTTTATTCTTTAATGTCGTAATACCTAATTTCTCTGTTGTTTGTAAAAATGCATCTATTCCTGTCATTTGGAGAGTATATACAGATGAAAGATTCCTAGATCTTCCAAGATTTTTCCTCATGGTTCCAATTCCCTCAAAACCCATATCCCAGTTATTAGGAGCGTACCTTCCAAAACTCATTTTAATATCTGGAGCTAATGTCCCAGGATTAAATCCTCTAGAAAAAGCAGCAAGATATACATACGGTTTTGCAGAGGATCCAACCTGTCTATTATTTGTAGTTACATTTACGTTACCATCAACTCTAGGATCTTCCGTATTCCAATAGTCAATTGAACCAACCATTGCTAAAACCTCCCCCGTATTTGGATCCATAACCACAGCTGCACCGTTATGCACTTTAAATTTTAAACCGTTTTTCTCTATCCCTTTTCTAACCTCATCTTCCGCTATCTCTTGTATTGAGTAGTCAAGAGTAGTCGTAACTTTTAGCCCTCCTCTTTCAACCCTATCTACACCAAACTCTTTCTCTAAAAGTTGTTTGATATAGAATACAAAATGCGGTGCTTTAATATCTATTCTCGTAGTTGAATAAACCAGCTCTTCCTCTTTAGCTTTATTAATTTCCTCCTCAGTAACACCTGTTAAATTCTTGTGTTTAAGCATTTGGTCTAAAACAAAAGTTTGACGTACTTTAGCCTGTTCTGGGTTACTTCCAAAAAGAGGAGAGTAAACTCCAGGACTTTGTATTAATCCAGCGATAAGGGCACTTTCTGCAAGAGTTAACTCAGAGACATTTTTCCCAAAATATGCCTTCGATGCAGCTTGGAAACCGTAGTTGACACCTCCAAGAGGAATCTCATTCATATACATCTGTAAGATTTCATCCTTAGTAAGAGATTGCTCAACCTGCATTGTAACTAATATCTCTTTTACTTTTCTAGAATATCTTTGTTCATACGCCTGATCTCCCAAAATATCATAAAGGATTGTATTTTTTACTAACTGTTGTGTAATAGTACTGGCACCTCTAACAATCTCTCCATGTGTGAAATTCTGAATCAATGACATACCTATTCCTGCATAATCTAGACCTTTGTGCTGATAAAATTCTATGTCCTCTGCAGCTAATAATGCCCATTTGGTATGCTCAGGAATTTCATCAATAGAAACGAATTCCCTATTTTGATTACCATATACTGTATAAAGTAAAAGTCCATTTCTATCATATATCTTTGTACTTTGATCAGAAGTTCTTTCAACTAATTCATTTGGAGAGGGTAGGGAATTTTGTAAATTTTTTAGGTATACACCTGCCACTATTAAGCCTGTACATCCCAAAAAGAAGAAAAACCCTACTACAATATATAGGAACTTCCTAAACTTTTTTGTCTTAACCTTACCTGTAAAAACACTATTAATACCCTTTACACCTCTTTTATTTATCTTACTACCTTTTGTATTCTTACGACTATACATCTTCATTCTGTTATAGCTACTTAAAGATGTTGGCCTTTGTGTAAAGGTTCTTCTTTTTCCGATATTCTTTTGTTTTAATACTGACATATGGTATTTCATTTATGAGTAAAGATACATATTACAACCTCTTTAATATATATTATTTACCTTTAATATTCAACCAAGCAAAAGAGATGGTATAATTGGGGTATGGAAGAGAAAATACTTTCAAAACAACCTTACAAAGGAACAGATGATTGGTACCCAAAAGATATGTTTTTAAGAAACTATCTCTTTGACATATGGAGTAGGGTAGCCAAAAAATATGGATACGAGGAGTATGATACCCCTCTAATTGAAGATGCAAATCTTTACAGGGTTAAATCTGGTGATGAGCTGGGAACAAGTCAACTTTACAGTTTCACTGATAAAGGGGGAAGAGAGATAGCCTTAAGACCTGAAATGACTCCATCATTAGCAAGAATGATTGCATCTAAAAGAAATGAACTTACAATCCCACTCAGATGGTTTAATATCGGAAGATATTACAGATATGAAAAACCACAGAAAGGAAGAAAGAGAGAGTTCTTTCAATTAAATATTGACCTGTTAGGAGTATCCTCTCTTACTGCAGAGGTAGAGATAATTCAGTATGTAATGGATGTAATGAAAGAGCTGAAAGCTCCTAAAGATACCTTTGAGCTTAAGATCAACAACAGATATCTTTTAGAGTATCTTTTTGATGAAATTTTACAGATTGATGAAAATCTCAAACCAAAATTAGGAAGAGCACTTGATAACTATTTAAAAATCCCTACTAACGATTTCCCTTCATATCTTAAAGAGCTTTCTCTTTCTGATATTCAGATCTCAAAAGTATTAGAATTTTTAAACTGGGATTTACAAGATTTAGAAAAGATATCTGATATTTCTAGAGGAGCCAAAGAACTCATAGAGCTATTTACTAAACTTAAGGAATTAAATGTAACTAATATTAAATTCTCTCCATACATAGTTAGAGGACTTGCTTACTATACCGGAACTGTAATTGAACTTTATGATATTGGAGAGAAAGCATCTCCTCGTGCACTATTTGGTGGAGGAAGATATGATAACCTCTTAGAGATATTTGGTGAAAGTAAAATACCTGCATTTGGAATAGGGTGGGGTGAAGCTACAACTCTAGACTATATTAAATCATACAACTTAGTACCTCCATATGAGAGTAATACCAAAGTATTTGTTTGTTTAATGGATGAGTCACTCTATACACAAACCAATGTTATAACTACATATTTAAGAGAGATGGGTATTAATACATTATCACAAATTACTCCTACAAAGCTTTCAAACCAGCTTAAATATGCAAGTAATAGAAATATTCCTTGGGTAGTTATTCTTGGTGAGGATGAGATAAGTAAAGGTGTTGTTCAATTAAAGAATATGGTAACTCGGGAATCTTTCTTAATTAAGAAAGAAGATATCATACAAAAGATATCTTAATAAAAATATACTTCAATATTAATATTTTGATTTTTACCAATTAAGTGGTAATTGTTGAAGTAAAAACTTTTCAATATATTAATTACATACCATCTCAACAAGAGATGTATATTAAGTGTACTAAGATATTATTAACTCAATTCGAATCTACATTTATAAACTATTTACTTGAAAATAATGGGTACTGTAATATGTTAAATTTTCAACAACATATTTCAATATTAAATAGTAAAAATATCTACAAAAAAAGTTTGGTGGTTGGGGTAAATAGATTAAGAAAGAAAATTATTTATCAAACAGGATATGATGTAATAAAATCTAAATATGGATTTGGATACAACATTAATATTTAAACTTTTTTCTTCCATTCCGAAATCTTGTTTAGCGCATCGATAGGGGTTAAGTTATCAATATCCATTTCCTGAATCTCTCTTTCAATTTCTGAATCTTTCGCCAAAAAGAGTGGAAATTGATATGTACTTTGTATATTCTCTTTATTGATTACTTCTCCTTCTAACATCTTTCCCTCTCTAATTTCATTGCTCTTTGAAAACATCTGCTCCTGTTCAAAACTTTCTAATATCTCATTAGCTCTTTTAATTACTTTCTCTGGTAATCCAGCCATCTTAGCAACATATATCCCGTAGCTTCTATCAGTTCCTCCTTCTACAATTTTTCTTAAAAAGATAACTGTACCCTCTGCTAAATCCTCCTCAACAAGTACATTGTAGTTTTTTACTCTATCTGGAATTTTTTCAGATAACTTTAGCAGTTCATGATAGTGAGTAGCAAAAAGTGTCCTAGCTTTTAAATCATTAACAAGATATTCAGAAAGTGCCCATGCGATACTAACTCCATCATATGTACTCGTTCCTCTTCCAACTTCATCTAATACAACTAGACTATATTTTGTTGCATTGTTAACAATATTTGCTGCTTCATCCATTTCTACCATAAAGGTACTTCTTCCCCTTGTTAAATCATCAGATGCTCCAACTCTTGTAAATATTCTATCAACTATAGATAGCTCCATACTTTTTGCAGGAACAAAACATCCTATCTGTGCAAGTAATACTAATGTTGCTACCTGTCTAATATATGTTGACTTACCAGACATATTCGGTCCAGTTAATATAGACATAGAGAATTTTTCAAAATCTAGGTGTGTATCATTCGAAATAAATTCTTCTTCATTAAGAGTTTCAACTATTGGGTGTCTTCCATTTTTAACAAGAACAATACCATTCTCCTCTCCCATGTTATAAATTACAGGTTTACAATACTCCCTATCTAATGATATTTTCGAAAATCCTGATAGTACATCTATTTGAGAAATATATTCAGAAAGTTCTTGTAACTGAGGAATATTTTTTAGTAATGATTCTCTAAACTCATTAAATAGAGAATACTCCAGTTCATTTAATTTATCTTGTGCTCCAAGTATAATATCCTCTTTCTGTTTTAATTCCTCAGTAATATATCTTTCACAATTAACTAATGTCTGTTTCCTAATATATCTTTCCGGAACTTTCTCTTGATGTGTTTTAGTTACCTCAATGTAATATCCAAATACTCTATTAAACCCTATCTTTAAACTATTAATCCCTGTACTCTTTTTTTCATCCTCCTCAAAATCTTTTATCCATCCCTTACTATCTCCGGTTAACTCTCTTAACTGAGCTACCTCTTTGTTGTAGGATGATTTAATAACACCTCCCTCTAAAAGAGTAGGTGGTGGTGAATCTACTATACATTCATCAATTCTCTTTATTAAATCATTCAAAAGCTTTTCATATTTATCTAACTCCTTAGAAATATCCGGGATTGTAGATAGCGTATTTCTTAATTTAGAAATATTCTCTAATGATATCTGTAACGCTTTAATATCTCTACCATTAGCTCTTCCTAAACCAATTTTTCCTATTATCCTTCCTATATCACTCACATCAGAAAGTATCTCTTTGCTTTCTAAAAGTATTTCTCTGTTATTAAATAGCAATTCAACTACCTCTAACCTATTATCAATCTCCTTTTTATCAATTAAAGGGTTTAATATCCAAGAGTAGAGTAACCTCTTTCCCATTTGAGTTGAGGTATTATCAATAACAGAGAAAAGAGAACCCTTTATTTCACCTGTATATGAATTTGAGACTAGTTCTAAATTTCTAATAGTGGCTCTATCAAGAATCATGGTTGCAGTTAAATTCTTTCTCTGAGGTTTTTTAATATGAGATGGCTCCATCAGTTGGGTATCTTGTATATGTTTAAGTATCATAGATATAGAACATATCGCTGCTATTTTATCCTCTAATCCTAAAGATTGAATATTTGATACTTTAAAAAACTCTTTTAATATCTCTTCACAATATTTTGTATTTGATAATCCCTTACTTAAAAACTGAACAGGTATCGTTGGAAACTGTAACTCTTTTTCATTTTCAAGTAACAAGATCTCAACAGGATCAAAAGAAGAAAGAATACTTTCAATATTTTTAGAATTGTATTTTGTATATATCCATATTAATTCACCTGTGGAAATATCACATACACTTACTCCTAAGTCATTTTTAATTTTACAAAAAGAACACATGTAATTACTCTTGATTGAGTCAGAGTCATCAATAGTTCCTGGGGTTACTATTCTTGTTACACCTCTTTTAACAATACCCTTAGCAAGTTTAGGATCTTCCAATTGGTCTACTATTACAACACAGTAACCTGCTTTAACTAACTTCGGAAGATACTGATTAATCGCTTTATGAGGAAAGCCAGCAAGCGGGGTAGGGTTACTACTTTTACTTCTAGCTGTAAGTGTAATATTTAATACCTTTGAGGTAATCTTTGCATCCTCTCCAAAGGTTTCAAAGAAGTCACCCATCCTAAAAAGTACCACCTTATCAGGATACTGTTTCTTAAACCTAAGATACTGGTCCATCATAGGTGTTTGTTTAATATCAAATTCCATTCCCTATTATACAGAAGAATACATAGTGAAAACTATATGCTACTAAAAGATATTATTTTTTACTCAAAATAATCTTTGCCTCCTGATCAGATACAAGTTTACGGATATCTTTAACACTATTAGGAAGAACAGATATTCCATACACACCCTTTAGTACGCAATATTTAACTAAATCTTTATTATCCTCTGCCACTATTATTACCTCTTTAGATGGAGATTTTGAGATATCACAAACTGTATCTACAACCTTAAGTGAGCTGTTTACTCCTAAATCATACTTTGCTTTGAGATCATCAAACTTAAACCCTTGCATTACTCTAACTATTCTTGGCATATCAATTATTACACCATCAATCTTAACTTCTAGTATTTCATCTGCCAATATTACATCTGTAGGATTATCTAATATCGCATATATTCTAAATGATGTAGTTCTTCTAAACCCCGCTCCTAGTAAACTTTTCTTAAATTCCGTCATAGCAGAAGCATTTCTTGGTGAGTATATCCCAATATCTACATTCCTTCGTTTGTTAATATTTCTTACCCTTCTTACTATCTTTAATACTCTACTCAGTAACTCTTTGTTAGAAAGATAGTGAGCAAGTCCATGAACAGAATCCTCTAAATCTCCATCTTCAAACTCTTTACCTTTTGTCAATCCTCTAAATTCAGATACTTTTGAAGAGCCTAAAGCCAAAATCACTTGATTACCCTCTGCTAAATCTGCATAGCTACATATCTTGTCTGCAATCTCTTTTGAATATTCAACAAATTTTTTATCATCAACATATGCAAGTAAATGTCTACCATTTTCTATTAATATCTTATCCAAATCAACAGATACCAAACCATGTGAGTTACCAACAATATCTACAAGTTTAATAACCTCATCTACTGGATTTAAGAATACCTTCGTAGCACAAGGAGAAAGATTCATATCATGAGGTATTCTATACTCTTGTTCTCCCTCTATCTGATCACTTTCATCTTCTTTAAGTAAATCTGCTTTAAGTAAATCAATACCCGAAAGATTTTCTTCTTTGTAAGCTTGAACTACTGAATTAGAAGTAGTGGGAGTAGGGGATGACTCTTTTTCTACATATATGCTTCCCGTATTCCCATCTAACCTTACTAACTGGCCATCCTTAAATATGGATGATGCATTTGTAGCACCTACTACTGCTGGAATATCAAACTCTCTACATAGTATTGCTGTATCACTAGTAATACCTCCACTTTCAAGTATCACACCACCACAGTTAATAATTAGAGATTCCATCTCAGAAGAAAACTCTTTAATTACAAGTATATCTTTTTTGTTAATCTCTGCCTTACTTCCTTTTTCAATAATTTTAATATTCCCAACAACTACTCCAAAGCTAGCACCCAATCCCTTTAGTATGAAATCATTAATATTACTTATCTGCTTCCCTTCTTCATCCTCTTCTTTTTTAGTTCTACCCTTTGCTATGTTAATCAACTTTTCAGTAAGAGGGCTATATTCATGTCTATTTCCCTGTACTATTCTTTGAGCATTCTGAACTGTTTTTTCCTCCAGTATCCCTATACCCTGATATTTTTCTAATGTCCATTTTAAGACCTCTCCTAAGGTATCAAAGTTCTTGGCAATTTCAACCTTACTTTGATCAGGAACATATCTCTCATACAGCTCTTTACTCTGCAATACCCATACCTTTCCTCCAGACATTACCCATTCAATATTTTGAGCCTTTCTTAATTTGTTCTCTACAATTAAAGATATTTTTGAGATCTCTTTAAGATATTGATCCTCTACCTTCTGTTTATGACTCCATGCACCAGAAATCGTTACTCTTTCAGTACCCTCTTTCTTAGTTGAATTAGCACTTACCACTCGTATCTTCATCCACTCCTGAGGAGATATCTTTTTCTCAAGTATTCCCAAATCCCTTTTATTTAAAAGATATGAATCAGGAGTTAGCTCACCCAAAGATATTGTATCTCCAAGTCCAAATACGGCCTCAATACTTAACTTACTAGGATCTTGTGTTATTGGATCAACTGTAAATGCAACACCAGAAACCTCTGCTTGTACCATCTTTTGTACAACAACCGCAAGTTTAATATCTCCTAAATTAATACCTTTAGAAGATGCATAAGCGACAACATCATCTGTATACAAAGATGCATATATTCTTTTAATAGAATCAATTAGGTTTTTCTTACCCCTAACATTTAATTCAGTTGAAAATATTCCTGAAAAAGAAATCTCAGGATTAGATGGAAATACAACAGAGGATCTCACTGATACCCATGCATCTGTAAAACCAGAGATTCTTGTGTATGCAGATACGATATCTTCAATATCATCATCTTCTAAATCTGTTTTAAGTAAGGATTTTAAAACTTCAGATTCATCTGGATTACGACCTTTTTCAAGTAACTCTTTTGCATCTCTTTCTAAAGTTTGAGAAACTAATTTTTCAAAAACAGATGATGATACAACAAAGAAATCAGGAATAGGGATATCCATATCCTTAAGTTCAAACAGTGAAAGACCTTTTCTTCCTATTGTCTCTTCTCTCAGTTTTCTATAAAAATGATCTTCCCAAAAATATACAGCTCTTTTTTCTTTTGATAGTGATTCAGACATTACTTTGGCAGTTTGTCAGATTATTTAAAGACTAATTAATGCTACCTTTAGCCTCAATTTTTTGCAAGTCAACGTAAAACTCATAGCATATTTTCCCTATTACTATAGCGGGAACAGATAGAACTGCGCCCCATACTCCAAATAGGATAAGAAAGATGATGGCAGAGAAAAGTATTAACATTGGTTTGACTCCAGCAGCACCACCCATTACTTTTGGAATAATGAAGTTGTTTTCTATCTGTTGATAAACTAAGAATATGAGAAGTATGATAAAAGCACTTAAGGGACCTTTTGTTATTAATGCAATCAAAAGAGGAGGAATTGATGCAACAGTTGCACCTAAGGAAGGAATAGCAGAAAAGAGTGCAATTAAAACACCCATAGGTAGTGCAAATGGAACACCAAAGAGAGCTAAAGTTAAACCTAATACAGTTCCTGCTATTGTACTTACAACAGCCTGTCCAAGTAACCAACCTCCCAATTTCCTTTCTAAATCTAAAACTAATCTCTTAACTCTTTCCCTCTTCTCATCAGATGTAATTCTTATTAATCCAAAATCTAACACCTTGTCATGTTCAATTACTAAATAGACAGAAAATACTACAGCTGCAAGAGTAAGTGATACCCATCCAAATACACCTCCTAATGTAGATGCTATATTTTGGAAACTATCAATTGAAGTAAACTTCTCAAACCAAGTTAATATGTTTTTATTTATTGTACTAGGATCAATTTTAATATCTCCAAAGCTAATTGCAGATATATTTGAAGTAAAACTTTTTATCCATACTGGTAAACTTTCAGACAGGTTATCTATTTGATTGGTAAAAGGTAGCACTATTACTGCTAATATTGCTAAAATAACAACAATACCCAAAAAATATGTAATCCCAATTGCCCATGCTTTTGATATTTTTCTCTTACCAAACCAATTAATAATTGGAAGTACAGCAGACATAATTACAAAACTTAAGAACAAAAATACCAATACCGATAGTATCTGTTTCCCAAAAAAGACAAAGCCTAAAATCAGAAGAATAGAAAGTACAACCTTCCAAGAAAATTCAATAACAAAAACCTGTTTTCTGTCTTTTCTTGAGTCTTTAATTTTTAATATATTAGAAAACTCTTTAAATGTATTTCCCTCTTCTTTTTTCTCCATATTTATATTTAATATTTTTGTCATATTAACATAGTATATTTATTAATCCTCCATTATACCAATAATAGAATAATTATTAATAGAGTAGATAGAAATAAATAAAAAAAAGAGAGGTCTTTAAACCTCTCTTTAATTTCGAATAGTAATTTCCCTTACCTTCTGTTTTTCAAATATACAACAGTTGAACTACTTAGAAATGCACCCAATGCAATCAATCCAAATAGCATCATTAATTTGTTCCCTATTAATTCATCAAAGCTACCAGCTGCTTGAGGAATATTTTCATCAACAACTGCATCTCCATTAACACTACCCGTTGGAGAATATGCAACCCTTACTTTCTCATCAAGTAGTACCTGATTACCAGCTACATCTTTCACATACACTGCGAATACATTCTTTCCTTCATCCAATGAAATCCCCTCTATTCTAAAACTTCCTTCTTTGTCAGCCAAACCATCATAACTTTCAGTACCTCTTTTTATCTGTATTGCTGCATTTGGTTCTGTAGTACCAACAAGAATAAATGTATCCTTGTTTGTTTCCTCTCCGTATTTAAGTGTAACTCTATCCTGACTTGGTGCACTCTTATCAATAATGGAAATCATGCTATCAGATTTGGGGGATATATTTCTATTTGGGAATCCCTTTACTCCAGCAACTGCAACTGTATACTCACCTTCGTCTTCTAAAGTATATTCAAATGAGTATTTCCCTTCATCATCAACCTTAACATCACCAACCTTTTCATCATTTACATATACAAATACATTATCATATCCATTTGCATTCCCCTTAACAAATATTTTATCTCCATTTGTAATAGATGTAGACTCTTGTAGAGCAGGAGCTTCTAATTGTGGATCAAGTAATGGATCCTCTCTATACTTAATATATGAAAAGATACCGAACGCTACTAGTAAGACTCCTAAACCAATAAAAAGAGAGCCTACTAATCTTGAGATTTTTTCTTGATTGGCAGGTATAGGTTTTTTAATTTCAACCTTACTTCTCATACTATCATTTTCTGAATATCTAGAGGCAGAATTTTTTATATCTTTTTTCTTTGCCACTCTAACCTATATAATAATTTATATACTACGTATATGATAGCATAAAACAAAAATAAAAATAGTGCAAGATGTATTTATAATTGATAGAATATACATATGAAGACAGTATTGAAAACCCTAATAACAACAGCATTAATACTTACAGTTCTAATACCACTTGGGTACTTTGTTGTATACCCAAATTACAACAAAGTGATCGGACCTATAAAAAGATTTGATGTACAGAGAAGTGCTGGAGAGATAGTATTCCAAATATTAACTCAATTGTCTCCAACAAGAGATAAAATACTTGGTGTTACAACAGTTAGTGCAAGTGGTTTAAGTATTGAAGAAAGCTTAAGTAAAGACATCGTTCTAGAACAAAAAGTATTAGAAAATCTAAACACCAAGATTGTTATCAATTCAATCGAGGTAGAGGGACATATATATGAAGGGTTAGATTCTCATACAATGAATAAAGGCTTCTGGCATTTTCCCTCATCTAATCTGCCAGGACAGAAGGGTAATACTGTAATAATTGGTCATAGATATGCAAAATTACCACCTAACAAAGATACCTTTTTTAATCTTGATAAGGTAAAAGTAGGGGATAGGATTGAGGTTATTCAATCAGATTCTGATTTTACATATATTGTTACTGATACATTAATAGTTGAAAAAAATGACACATCTGTTTTACAAGACTACTCTGATTATAGAATAACTTTGATTACATGCTCACCCCTTTGGACCTCTCAACAGAGATTAGTAATAGTAGGTAAGCTGGACAAATTGTATAAAAATACATAAAATACAATACTTTTATAATTTCATACATATATTAAATGGATACCCCATATACAAGAAAAGACATTAATGAATATACAGTTGAATTAAATTTAAATATTCCTGCAGATAGCTTTAAACATTCATATGATTTAATGCTTAAAGATTACTCAAAGGAAATAGATATTAAAGGTTTTCGAAAAGGTAAAGTACCAACTGATTTAATTAGTGAGCAGGTAAAAGAGGTTGTTAAATTTGAAACCTTTGAAAAGCTTGCTCCTATGTATATTAATACAGCTATATCAAAAGAAAAACTAGAACCTATTGCACCTCCAGAGTATAAAGAGATACCCAAGATATTAGATGGTCTTGATATACCTTTTTCAATAACGGTTACTACTATGCCTAAATTCAAATTAGGCAATATGAAAAAGATCAAGGTAGAAAAAAAGAAACTTTTTGTTGAAGAAAGTGAAATAGATACAGCCATAGAAGAATTAAAACAGTCTCAAAAAACAAAAGCAGAAGAGGTTAACGATGATTGGGCGAAAGAGATAGGGAAAGTAATAGATGCTAAAGAGGATATAAAAACTTTAGATGAGCTAAGAACTAAAATTAAAAATGCTCTTCAGATTCAAAAGGATCACTATCAGATGCACAAATTACAAGAAGATGCTCTTAAATTAGCAATAGAAGAGTCTAAAATAGAAATACCACAAAGCGCTATAAACTTTGAAGCACAGGAAAGGGAAAGATCTTTTAATGAAGATATGAAGGGTAGGGGAGTAAGTATAGATGACTTCTTAAAAGCTAATAATATAACGATAGAGAGAATGAGAGAGCTATGGTTAATGGATTCTAAAGAAGCTATTCAATCTGATGTATTTCTTACTTTGTATGCAGATACAAAGGATGTAAAAGTTACAGATGAGGAATTAGAAAAAAAGATAGAGGATATTAAAAAGAATCAACCTAATGCTGATAAAAGTATATTTAGTAATATGCAATGGAGAGAGTATATAAAAAAGATAGAGAGAAAAGAGAAAGCTTTTAAACTTTTTATAGAAGATGTATTAGGTTCTGAGTATATAGATAATCATAATTAATATTTAAATATTAATTCAATGTCATATTTAATACCAACAGTAATTGAAAAAGATAGTCAGGGGGAAAGAGCATATGATATATATTCTAGATTACTAAAAGATAGGATAATATTTGTTGGTGGTCCTATTGAAACAGGTATGGCAAATACCATAATTGCACAGTTACTATTTTTAGAAAAAGAAAATCCAGATCAAGAAATCCAGATGTTTATTAATTCTCCAGGGGGAGAGATAAACGCAGGTATGGCTGTACTAGATACTATGAATTACATCAAATGTGATGTATCTACAATAGCAGTAGGATTAGCAGCTTCAATGGGTTCTTTTCTACTTGCACATGGAGCAAAGGGTAAGAGGTTTGCACTTCCAAATAGTAAGATACATATTCACCAACCTTTAGGTGGAGTAGAGGGACAAGCTAGTGATATAGCTATAGAGGCAGCAGAGATATTAAAAATTAGAGAACAGTTGTATCGTATGTTAGCTAAACAGACAGGACAAACAGTAAAACAGATAGAGAAAGACGCAGATAGGGATAAGTACTTTACAGCTATAGAAGCGAAAGAGTATGGATTAATAGATAAGGTTATTAGCAAAAGATAAAGATAATTGATAAAATATTTATCACAAGGGCGATTAGCTCAGCTGGTTAGAGCATCACATTGACATTGTGGAGGTCACAGGTTCGAGTCCCGTATCGCCCACCACCTTGCTAAACAATCAAAACTTTTGTACCTATTTCTAATGGTTTATGAGAATGAATATTTTTTAAAAAAGTATTGTTCTCAATGATTATATTTTTTCCTTCTTCTCTCCCATAATATTTAATCGCTAAATCAATAATCGCTTCATTGTGATTACAGATGTATTTAAACTCTTTTTTATACTGTGATGGGAATCCCTCTTTGAATACAGGTTTGAATGGCCTATCTTTAACTTCCCAAACGGAAAGATCTCTGATTTCAAAATGTAAGTGTGGACCTGTCCAACTTACAGTATCTCCACTTCTTGCGATTAACTCTCCTTCTTCAACAATATCCCCAAATTCCTTTTTGAAACTATCTAAATGTCCATATATATGCAACAAATTACCAGTTCTTATTCTCAATACTTTTCCCATACCCCGATGATATTCTATACTTACAACAACACCTTTTAAGGATGCATATACCGGTGTACCAATTGGTAATGCAATATCAATCCCAGGGTGCTTCTTATCAAAAAAACTGTATATCTCTTCACCTCTTAATTTTGTTGTCTCTGTGCTGCCGTAATCTTGTGTTATTGGATATCTTTTATCAGTAGGATATATCATTTTGTAAGCAATGAAATATATAGATATTTTACACTAGAAATACAATCAATAAAATTTTATTCTTAAGTTCCATGCACTTCAATATCGTCCACCATTCCAAGTTTCCTACTCTTTATCGTCAATTAACATATTAATCTTCTCCCAAGAATTTAACTCTATTACTTTCTCTGAAAAAGGTTTAATCATATCCCTAACAGATTGTTTCCCTCTGCTATTACCAAGACCATATCTCTTGTTAAAAAGATGAATACAAAGATCAATACTTTCTTTAAGAGGATCTTTCCTTACAAAGCCCCTCTTTAGAACATAGATCCACTGTATAAAAATATTCTTAAAAGATAAATGTAAAATACAATCTGCAGATTCTAAACATAATGAAACAAGATGTCTTGTTGACCCTTCTATTATCCAATTGTCTTCCTTCGTCAACATCTCTTTAAGTAATTTAATTTGTTCATCATCCGTTCTTCTCTCTGTATACTTGTTTTTCCAGAATATATCGTCTAGTTGAATATATTTTAAGTTATATTTTATACTTAAGTTTTTAGATAGAGTAGATTTACCTCTACCAGAATCACCTAACACCAATATTTTCTTAGAAGTACGGAAATCTACCATAAGACCGTTAAAGAATTTAATCTTGCTAGTATAGCATTAGTATAAAGGAGAAACAGTATTTAAGCTCCATGCCTGAATGTATCGCCCACCATTCCAATCTTTTATGTTAAAATACTTAATATGACTTTTAGTAATAATAAAATGATTCTATATATAACATCAAACCAAAATAAAATAGTAACAGCAAATAGACTGTTAGAACCATTTGGTATTTGTGTGGAAGGATTAAAGGTTGATGGGATAATTGAACCACAGACAGAAGATATATTAGAAATATCTAAGATTAAAGCACAGCAAGCATTTGAGAAAGTAAAAAAGCCCCTACTTGTAAGTGATGCAAGTTGGATAATCCCTGCTTTAAATGGTTTCCCTGGTCCATATATGGCATCTGTTAACAAGTGGTTCACATCCCAGGATTTCTTAAATCTAATGAAAGATAAGGAGAATAAAGAGATACTCGTTAGGGAGTGTGTTACATACATTGATAAGAATCAAACAAAAAGTTTTACATCTGATACAAAGGGATTCTTTGTTAAAAAAGAATCTGGGAAAGCAACCCCTTTGGATCAGGTAATTTCATTTAGAGAGGATGGTAAAACTACAGCACAATGTGAAAATGAAGGAATAATGAGAATACCCCAAAGTGATTTATGGAATAAAGTAGGAGAATGGTTAAGATCAAATATGTAAGAAAAGGGAAATCCTGCTCTTACATTCCATTCCTAAAAGTGTATCCCACAATTTTTTATATCCTTGTCCTATTTACTTTCTCTCTACCTATGTGTTGATTTATATGCTTTGTATAATATCCATCAACCCTCTTCCTATAATCCACACCATTAGTCTTAAAATATTGAAATATATGTAAATAATAATCAGAAGGTATGTCAGAGGGTACATTATAACTATTCCTTTCCAATTGAACTCTTATATGTTTCAACTGATTAGATGTAAAAAGCTTTTTTAATGTATCTAACACATTCCCATTCATTTGGTTAAAAATAAATGTAATAAAGTCTCTATATAATTTAAACTCTATTTCAGGGTTATCTTTCTTCGTAATCCTGAGTAAAACTACATCTACAGTAGGTATGGGATTAAAATCTCTCTTTTCAAAATCCTCAGTAATACATAAATCATAAATTGAAGAAAGTATTGTAGCTATCTGTGTGTTTTTTAATATACCCACATATCTTTCACCGGATTCCTTTTGAACAAACAGGTATGCCTCTGTTAATTTAGAATCTGTCCATGTAATCTTGTTAATGATATCTGATGTTAAAGAAAAAGGTATATTTGCAAATACTTTGTATTCTTTATTAGGTAGGGTTGAGGTAAGAAAATCTTCACTTTTTATAACAATATTAGGATTATCTTTAAAAAGTTCTTCCAATATCCTCAAATATTTTGGATCTAATTCATATGCTATTACATTGTCACAATGTTTTGCTAGTTCTTGTGTTATTACACCCTTACCTGCTCCTATATCAATTACAGTATCAAAACTATTTAAATCAATAGCGTCTATAATTCTTCTAAGATTTTCTCTGTTAATATATAAGTTTTGAGTATATTTAATGTCTACCATATATGGATTATATCATCAAGACTAAGGAAAGATGACTTTTAATCCCATGCACAAAAGTATAGCCCACCATTACCGATATCCATATTCGGATATTTTGTTGAAAAAGGAAGAAGAAAAGAAACTCAGACTTGGGAAGAATAAATAATTCTATTTAGTATCTTTACCTGGGTTGTAATCATAAAACGTCTTGCGTAGTTGATCCCAAGATTCCCGATCATCTCCTTGCAATGAATCCAAAACCACATCGCATATATTTGAGTATACTGCTTCCATATATTTTACATCTTCTTCTTTATCTAAATTCCCTCGATATCTAGAATTTTTGTGTACCATACCAGTATTGGCATCATAATAACCATAAATATACTCTCCTTCATATATTCCTGCTACCTCATTATAAGAAGATTCGGAATTAACCTTTGTAAAAAAAACGCTATATATTTTTTCTGAAGAAGAGAAAGGAAATTTATATTTTACAGGGAATCTAAGCAATGCAATATACTTTGAATCTTTATGCCTCCAACTATCTAAACACTCTTTCAATTCTTGTTCTTTACGATAAAGAGGAATTGCATTAGAAAGAACAGATGGGTCTTTCACAAGAAGGCCTCCTTCTATTATTGATTTCACATTCAATTCAGAAGATGTACCATGGCCTAGTAATTCATATCTCATATCTGACAAATCGGAAATAGCTTCTTTTAGTGATACTACTTCTTCAATAATTGGTCTGTCCTTTTCCTCTCGCAATGGTTTTTCTGGAATTTTATAATCAGAACCAGTTTTCCTTATTAGAATTGGATCTGTACCAAAACCCTTAGAATAATCTGTTTCTTCGGAATCATCATCCCAGTCAATCTCTCCTACGTCACCAACATCCCACTCTGCGCTATCCTGTTGTGGAAATTCCTCCATGTATTTTGAAATTAAACTTTATATTTTTAATGTATCATTAACGACTAAAAAAATCAATTGCAAATTACTCATGTTTAAAACTAAACTATCAATTCAATAGTATAATTTTATATTAGAAAATAGTAGAGAACAATCATATTTCTAAGTTTCATGCCTGAAAGTGTAGCCCTATCATTACCAATATCTATCTCTTCTTATCTCCATACCTACCTGTAACGGGATCTCTAAATAGAAAATGTTTAGGGGGAAAGTATGTAAATATACTAAATTTCAAAGTAATTAATAGAATTAATACTAAAGATAAAGATTCACTAAATATAGATATTCTGTTTTTAAGAATTAAATATTCAACAAATAAACCCAATATTATTGCAATATAGAAGATAAGAATTGTGAATATGAAAGGTACCTTCTTAAGTATTAAACGAAGAGGCTCAAATATTAAAGGAATTGAAACTATTTCAACAATATATAAAATTAAAATCCCATTAATTATATTCGTATACTCGCTATTCAAGAAAATATATTGAAATACCATTACCAATATAGTAGGTGCTACTAATAACTTCATATGTTCCCATGTACTTTCATTTACAGCTGAAAAAATATGCAAAAGAACCCCATTTTTCAACCATCCGTGAGTAAAATGTAAAAGAGTACCGAATACTGAGAGAATTAAGAAAGAAATTATTAATACCAATATTAAACTCATTACTCAAATTATAACTTAAATTTAATAATCTTTTTAGATATAATAAATAATTAAGTTATTGATAATTAATATATGTGGCAATGTCCAAAATGTAAAAGAGAGTTTATTAAAAATAAACAATCACATTCCTGTGTACTTTTTCCAATAGAGAATCATTTTAAAAATAAAGAGAGTACTAAACTTCTTTTTGAAAAATTAATAGATACTATAAATAGAAAAGTAGGGGAAGTAAAAATAGAATCCCTACCATGCTGTATTCACTTAGTAAGTAGTTATACATTTAGTGGAGTATGGATATTAAAAGATAGAGTAAGAATGGATTTTAGAACGAACTATAAAATAAAAAGTGATAAGGTCTTAAAAGAGATATCTTTATCAAAGAATAGAAACCTCTACTATATTGAAATTAAAGATGAAAAAGATATTGACGACGAATTATTAAAATGGATTAAAGACTCATATTCTCTATCTAATTAATTATCCTCAACATTTAACAAAACTCTTTTACTCTGATAATATTGAACATGTCAAAAAGAGAAGAGTTAATTAATGCTTTAAAAGAAATCTCATTAGAAAACAATAGTACTATTATATCAGCATTAGAAATAGCTCAAAGAGGACATAAAGATCAGTTAAGAGATAATGGGGGTTCATATCTTGAGCAACATATATATCCAATAGCCTTATCAATAATTAATAGATACAAAGATTCACAAAATTTCATTACTCTCCTTGCTTGTGCATTACTTCATGATGTTTTAGAAGATTCTAATATAACTGAATCTCAAATGAGAGAAGCAATGGGAGATGAGATAACAGACATAGTTAAAATGTTAACTAAATCTCCAGAGGAAAATGCTGAAGGAATGTCTCAATCACAGAAAATGAATATGAATGGGATATACCTAAATAGAATAAATAATTCTACTCAAGAGAGTATTATTCTAAAATTGGAGGACAGATTACAAAAT
>CAZAUH010000004.1:23631-26754 GCA_964488325.1 uncultured Candidatus Saccharibacteria bacterium | reverse complement strand
CTTCAATTTTTTGTAAAAACTCTTTTGAAATTCTATATGGTTCTGCACTGGTATATGTGATTATTGAAATTAAAAGGATTATTAAAAGGAGTAGGGGGATTGCAATTAAGGAGATATTAATTATCTCTCTTTTATGTTCTTTTGCATATGGAAGGACTTTTGAATACAGAAAGGTATTAATAGAGGAATACCTTTGTTCTGGTTTTTTGTCTTCAACAATTTGCTTGTTTGTTGAACCGTTTTGAGCAGAGTGTTTTAGTGGCTTAAGGAAATCAAAAGTAGGGAAGGCAATCTTTGGTAATCTAGCTTTGTTATGTTCTTTCTTTTTTGCTATTTCTAAAAATTGAGTAGTAAGAGTACTATCTGTTGTTTTACTTTCTCCAAGGGGCTTTGGATCTTTTAATTCCATGGTTAAATAAAAAAAGGTTACTATATATTATTAAGTTATCACAAAGGATTGCATTAATAAAGGGTGTATAATATATTTAGTTATTAACTTATTTTATATAATGTATATGTTCGGAATAAATGGGAATAAAGATAACGAAGGGAGTAGTATTTTTGATGTTAAATCAATTGATGAATTAATTGAGAAACTCAAGATAAGGTTTAGCAAGACATTGGAGGAAGAGATTAAAGATCAGCTGAAAAGATTTAAAATAGAATATCTCAGGGGTGATCATAATACTGTTAATAATGGTATAACTGCAAAAGCAGAGGAGAAAGCTAAGGAGTGGATATGTCCCAGGATTCCTAAGTGGGTTAATTCGGATATGTTAACTTTATTAGGATTTTTATCTTCATTTATTATTGCAGCTGGTTTTGTACTTGGTTTCTTTAATAGATATTATTTATTTCTTATTGTAATTGGTTTTATCTTAAATTGGTTTGGGGATTCTTTTGATGGAAGTTTAGCAAGATATAGAAAAAATACCAGACCAAACTACGGTTACTATATTGATCATGTTATCGATGGTATCTCTGTTACAATATTAGGTCTTGGTATTGGGCTTTCTGGTTTTATTAGAATTGAGATTGCTATGTTATTTAGTCTTTTGTATCTACTGTTAATAATTCATGTTGAGCTGAATAATTATGTACAGGGCGAATTTAAATACTCATTTGGTCTATTTGGTCCAACGGAGTTTAGGATTATATGTATTCTACTTTCAGGTGTCCTTTTCTTTGTTCCTGTTAAATACTTTGAAATTTATAATTTCACGCTGACTCAATATGACTTTTTTGGGATCTTTGTTGTAATAATAATGGGTCTAGTTCTTGTATACAGTATAATTCAAAAGGGTATTGAGTTAGATAAAATAGATAGGAAGGCTTGGAAAAAGGGTAGTTAAGTACTTTTTAATTTCTATTCTTTAAAATTAGATATCTAATATATTAATAGGTATCTAATGAAAAAGATTCTTCCTTTTGTTTTACTTTTTCTTTGTTTTAAAAATATCTATGCAGATGAGTTTTTTGATGAGGGAGATATCTCACAAAATCAATATTTTGATACATTAGGATATGGTATTGATACTCTTTTAGAGAGTAAGAAGTGTCCAAATTGTGTTGAGTATGATGTCAATCAGGTATATGGTAAAAAGAGTAGTGACATACTTTCTGGAGTAGATATAGAGGGATTAACAGAGGTAGACCAAAGCTACGGCTTAATTAGAAAATTTGGAGTACATGATAGGGTTGCATTACCACCATATTCATCATTAGATTTTATATATTGGTCAAGAAACATCGGACAAGAGGACGTAAATATATCTTCTCTAAAGGTTTTTCTTTCTAGGCAAGAGCCATATATGGGTGATTTACGACAGGTCTTATACATAGATGGGGTGTATGAAGATTTTCTTGTTAAGTACAAGGGTTATAGCTTTTTAAGAAGTGGTATTTCAAAAACATATCCAGGGGTGGGAATAGTGTTAAGTGGTGGAGGAGTTAAAAATGGAATGATACTTGATACTGTGTATGTTAGGCCAGCTTTAGAATTTCTGAAATGGGAAGCACAAATCGAAGATGGGAAAGTTCTAATGCGAATATATGTAGTAAATGTTTCGAATCAGTTGTTAAATAATATTGTTTTTAAACATGGGGAATACACTTTTGTTCGGAATTTTAATCCAAAAGAAGAGTACATTTATGAATATACTTTAGAGGTAGGAGAGAGTACAAATTTAGGATATGCAGGTATTTATGATCCAAATATTATTGAGGAATGTGCAGTGATTGGACAGGATACTGAATCTAATGGCATTGGGGATTCAGCAATTGTTGGTGGGGTAAGGGAGAGGGATGGGGTGTATCTTCAATATATTGGTTCTAGGGTTAAACCTTGGGTAGAATCTTTCTGTGTAACTAGAATTCCCTACACTCTTTACTCTGGGGAGATGAATCTAAAGATTGAACAAGAAGAGATCCGAAATGAAAACATATCAGAGGAGGAGGTACAGCAGGGTGATATTGGTAGTGTATTGGGTATTAAGAAATTACCACAAACAGGTAGTAATACACTTTGTTTCCTTGTTGTATTTCCAATACTTTGGTACTATCTATTAAGGAGGTTTTTAATATGAAATTAAGGTTTAAGATACCATCGTATGTTCAGAAGATTGCGAGAATTCTTTTAAAAGAGGGGTACGATGTATATTTAGTTGGTGGTGCACTGCGAGATATTGCAATGGGTAAGATACCACATGATTATGATTTAGCTACAAATGCACTTCCAGATGAAATGCTCGAGCTTTTTCCAAAGGCCGTATCAACAGGGGTTAAGTTTGGCACAGTTATTGCACTTGTTCCAGATGCTAACAAAGAGAATATGGAAGTTGAGGTAACTACATTTAGAAGTGAGGAGGAGTATATAGATGGTAGATGGCCAAGTAAGGTAGAGTTTGTTAATGATATATACAGAGATTTAGGTAGGAGAGATTTCACTATTAATGCAATGGCACTAGATTTATCGTCAGATGAGTTAGATGGTGAAGAGGTAGAAAGAGAGTGGGATATATATGATCCATTTGGGGGGATTACAGATATTAATATGAAATTGATAAGGGCGGTTGGTACTCCTTTGGATAGATTTAAGGAGGATGGATTAAGGGCTTTTAAGGC
>CAZAUH010000004.1:9900-23531 GCA_964488325.1 uncultured Candidatus Saccharibacteria bacterium | reverse complement strand
CAGAAACTTTTTCATGCCCATGATGTATATTGGCACAGTCTTAAGACATGTGACTATGCAGAAGATTCTGTTAAATTAGCTGCTCTTTTACACGATATCGCGAAGCCAAGAACAGATATGGGTAATGGTCATTTCTATGGTCATGATGTTATG
The DNA here is from genome assembly GCA_964488325.1 of uncultured Candidatus Saccharibacteria bacterium. Lineage (GTDB taxonomy): Bacteria > Patescibacteriota > Dojkabacteria > SC72 > SC72 > UBA2259. The sequence continues at coordinate 23,378 of CAZAUH010000004.1, read as the reverse complement.
GGAGTAGAAATGGTTGATACTATTTTAAAGAGATTAAGATTCTCTAAATCTGAGATTGAAAGAGTAAAACTTTTGGTTAGAAATCATATGTTTTATTATCCTCACTCACAACAGGAGGGAAGTAAGGGAGAGGGAGAAAAATTAATGTTAAGTCAGTGGAGTGATTCTGCAGTAAGAAGATTTTTAAATAGGGTAGGTGAGGAAAATGTTGAAGATTTGTTTAAATTAAGAATTGCAGATGCTACATCTAATCCAAATAGTCCGTTTCATCCGGATGAGATTACTCAGTTACAAAAACATATCTCAGAGGTTAGGGAGAAAGATATGGCTCTTAAGATTACTGATTTAGATATTAGTGGAGAGGATTTGAAGAGTATTGGAGTGAGTCCTGGTCCTCAGATGGGAAAAATTTTAAGAAACCTATTAGACATAGTAATAGAGGACCCTTTAATGAATACAAAAGAGAAGCTATTGGATGAAGCGAAGCATATGTTGTAAGATAGGTATAACTAATTTTGAATACTGCCCAACATGAAGTTAAAATTTTGTGGTGCAACTAGAACAGTAACGGGGTCTTGCTATTACATTGATACTGGAGATTTTAAATTCTTAGTCGATTGTGGTGCTTTTCAAGGTGATGATGAGGTAGATAAACTTAATTATGAACCCTTTCCATTCGATCCATCTCAATTGGATGCTGTGTTTCTTACTCATGCTCACTTTGATCACTGTGGAAGAATTCCAATCCTTATCAAACAGGGTTTTAAGGGTAGAATAATAAGTACGCAACCTACAAGGGAGTTAGCAAAAATTGTACTTTTAGATGCTGCTAAGCTTCAAAAGGAAGAGTACGAAAGATGGCAATCGAGGAGTAAAAAGGAACCAGAGAGTAAGAATCTATCCGGAGAGGGCTCACTGTATGAACAGAGAAGACCTCTTTTTTCTGAGGAGGATGTAGAGAGTATGTTTGAATTTTTTGATATATATCCATACGGTTCATCTATAAATATAAATAAAGGTGTTGAGTTTAGAATGAGAGACGCAGGGCATATATTAGGTTCTGTGTTATATGAATTTTGGGTAAAAACGAATGAGGGAAGAGAAAAGAAGATTGTATTTTCAGGTGATATTGGACAACCAGGTGCAAGAATTGTTCGAGATCCAGATTTAATCAGAGAGGCAGACTATGTTATTTGTGAAGCTACATATGGAAATAGGTTGCATAAAAGTAAGGATGAGACTGTATTAGAATTTCTTGCAATTCTTAAAAAGGCTCAGGAAGAGGGCTCAAATGTTTTGATACCTTCCTTTGCAATTGAGAGAACGCAAGAGATACTGTATGAGATTAATCTTTTTGTAGAAAACAAGATATTAAATAATGTCGAGGTGTATTTGGATAGCCCTATGGCATCTAAAGCAACTGAGATATTTAAACAGTACCCAACATTTTATGATGAAGATGCAAGAAGACTAATGGAAAAGGGTGATGATCCATTTAATTTTGTAGGGTTAACAACAGTAGATTCTGCTGAAGAATCTAAGAGATTAATATCGAAAAAGGGGGTAGTGATTATCGCGGGAAGTGGGATGTGTACTGGTGGAAGAATAGTGCATCATATTAAGAATAATATTGAGAAAGAAAATACTCATATGATATTTGTTGGTTATCAAGTTGAAGGAACATTAGGTAGAAATATCGTTGATAAGAATACAGAGGTAAGAGTAATGGGACAAACTATGCAAGTAAAGGCCCAAATACATACCTTAGGTGGTTTCTCTGCTCATGGAGATCAAAGAGATTTAAGATATTGGTTAAGAAGTTTTGGACATTCTCCTAAAAAGATTTTTATTGTTCATGCAGATGAACAGGTGGCCATTGGTTTTGGAACTGAGATTAAGGCAGAGTTAGGTGTAGAGATTGATATACCTAAATTAAATGAAGAGTTTGAATTAAAGTAATATGAGTGTTAAACAGATATTAGATATAGAAAAAGATATAAAAGATTTGAACATCCAAGGTGCAACTAATGTCGCTATTGCAACAGTAGAGGGTATGAAGATTTTTATAGAAGAATCTAATATTACAGATAAGGAGCTGTTTTACAAAGAGTTAGAGAGGGTAGGGTACAAATTGTCCAAGGCAAGACTTAATGAGCCTTTGGCAGAGAATGCTGTAAAGTATGTTACAAATGTATTTAAAAAGAACTTTTCTGATTTACATTCTTTAAATGACATGAAACAGCATTTGGAGGAGTATTGTGATGAGTATCTTTACAAGATATCAGATAGTAAGAGATCAATCATTGAATTAGGGGTTCCATATGTTAAACATTTTGAGAATATCCTTACCCATTGTCACTCATCTACTGCAGTTTCCATTATCAAAGAGATTGCGCAAGGAAAGAAAACATTTGATGCTATCTGTACTGAAACTAGACCTCGTTTTCAGGGTCATATAACTGCGAAAAGTCTTTTAGAGGCAGGCATTTCTACTACATTGATAGCTGATAGTGCTGCTGAGTCATTTGTAATTGGTAGAGGTTCAATTCCTATCGATGGAGTGTTTATGGGTTGTGATGAAATTACCTTAGATGGATACTGTATTAATAAAATAGGGAGTTGGGGAATAGCGGTAGCTGCTAGTTATGTTAGTAGGCCTGTATATATTGTTTCACCACTTTTAAAAGTTAATCCTGCTATTACCCATAGGGAGATATCTATAGAAATTCGTGAGGATACAGAACTATGGAGTGAGGCGCCTAAGGGGTTAAAGATGTTCAATCCTGCTTTTGAGATAATAGATAGTAAATTAATTACCGGTTTTATGACCGAATTTGGTATTATTAAACCAGAGGAGATAGCTGATATCGTTAAAGCCAAATATACTTGGCTTTTTGAATAATATATAAAATATACAAAAATATGGCATTATATCTTAAGGGTAAAAAATTTGATCTAGGAGCGGGTAAAGACCTATTCATTTTGATGCATCAAAACGATGCTGAGGAACTCGGTATTAAGGAGGGAGGTATTGTTTTACTAGGTTACAAGGATATAGAGCTTTACGTAAAAGTTATAATAACGGACACTAAAATTACAGAGGGTGAAGTGGGACTTTATGAGGAGCTATACGAGGAATATCATATACCAGAGGGTAGGAAACTCCTTATTGATATTCCCTCTACTAGTGAAGCCTTGGATGCCATTAGGAAGAAACTCTCTGGTCAGAGACTAAATGAAGCCGAACTTCTATCAATAATGAAAGATATTGGGTCTAGGAAGCTCAAAGAGACAGAGGTTGCATTTTTTGTATCTACATTTTTTAATCCAGGGTTTTCAGAAGAGGAGGTATACGCTATGGCAAAGGGTATGGCCGAATCTGGAGAGATATTAGATTTTAAATATATTAAAAACAATAAAGATTTAGTTGTAGATAAACATTCAATAGGTGGAACAGCTGGGAAAGGTATTACGCCCATCTTAGTCCCCATACTTGCGGCTAGTGGTTTAGTAGTACCAAATACATCAACAAGAGCTATAACCTCTCCTGCGGGTACCACGGATATCTTAGAGTCAGTTATGCCTGTGGCTTTAGATAAAGAGAAGGTATACAAGGTTGTTGAGAAAACAGGGGCATGTATGGTATGGGGGGGTTCTCTGTATTTAGCTCCAGCTGACGATGAAATCATTAATGTTGAGAGATCTCTTAGAATACAGGAATTCCAAAAGGTATTAGTAAGTATAGTTGCAAAGAAGATTGCTATGGGAGCCAGTTTCGTTTTAATAGATTTACCATATGGTAAGGGTACCAAAATTGAGAAACCTGATGATTTAGAATATTTGGCTAGAGAGTTTGAGAAACTATTCCATAAATTTGATATTAAGTGTGTAACACATAAAAGGGTAGTTAAGGGTCCAGATGGTAATGGGGTGGGTCCAATACTCGAGATGAGGGAGTGTTTGAAGGTATTGGAAAGAGATGAGAAACGTTCTGAAGACTTAGAGGATACAGTTGTAGAGATGGCTGCAAAGATACTAGAGGGGGTAGGTAAGGCCAAGAAGGGTATGGGTAAGAAAGTTGCTCAAGAATTGTTAGATTCAGGTAAGGCTTTGAAGAAATTCTGGGATATTGCGAAGGCTCAAGGAGCTGAAAAGATTATTAAATCTGATCAATTGAAGGCTGGTAAATTAAAACATGAAGTCAAATCAGTAAAGAGTGGAGTAGTAAAAAATATATGTACCAGAGAGGTTGTTGAGATTGCTAGATCATTGGGTACTCCTAGAATTAGGGAGGCAGGAATATATATTGAAAAAATGCAGGGTGATAAGGTGGAGAAGGGGGATGTTTTAATGACACTGTATGCAACTGCAGAAGATAGGATGGAGGAGGGTATTAAGGCTGTTGATTTGCCAAAGCTCTACGAGTTTTAACTCTTTTAATTAACAGTACTATTAGAGATAGCAGAAGTATTAAAAGAAATAGGATTATCGATATAGGTAATATAATTATTAGTGCTTTTCCCAGTGGTGTAGTTTTTATCATTAGATTGATAGTATCTTTTGTATCATTTGTATCATTTTTAGGTTGAATCTCTGAATAGGAAGAAAGATTTTCTGGAATACTTTCTTTATCTACTGCATATATTTTGACTGTATACTTTGAGGGATCAAATTCAAAATTATCTACAGAGTAAGCTTTTATATCTATAAAATCATCATCATGAAGAGTATTCCAAAGGACATACTGAATATTTTGACCAATTGCCATATTGGGACTTTCATATGATGGATCTATGCTCAGCCATCCATATTCGGGAATCCATATCTGAACCCATTGATGACTTATTCTATCTTGAGTGCTTGTATCAAGTGATGTATATCCAAATGCAGCTCTTGCAGGTATCCCCTGAGCTCTTAAAATAGCTATAAAAGAATCAGAATACTCCATACAGACAGATGTTCCCCCTTGCAATGCTGCTTTTGCACCAATTCTTTGAAGGTTTGGATCTGCAGCTTTAGCTTGGTCATACTCTAATTTCTCTATTATATATGTGTAATCTGTCGTTACAATATCCATTAGATATGTTTTATCTTTAGAAAGTTTACTAGCTTCGGATTGTATAAAGGAGTCTTGGACCTCCCAATATTTTGTTGGAAGTGTATATATTAAAAGTTTACCATCACTATGTATGCTTTCTAAATAGTCTTTGAATACAGGATTAGGAATCGCAAACTTCTCACTGTATGGTTTCTGTTCCTCCCATATATACCCAGATACATATATCTCACTGTTTTTATTAGCAGGAACCTCAAAGGTCGCTATAACATTTCCCTCTGTATTGGTTGTTAACTTAGTTGGTGTTGGAGAAATCTTTTCTATTTTTACTGTCTGGCTATTTTCAGAAAACTCTCTAGGTAGTGCGAGCTCATATATATTTGTTGAAAGAGCGGGAATAGAGGATGAATATTTTTCTGGAATTAGGCTATCTGTTTTTAATGTTTTAATGGTCATTTCAAATTTGAATATTCTGTTTGTTCCAAATTCTAAATATATTGGTTTACCTATTCGTTGATCTGAATTAAAGGTATATATGGTTTTTGGCCCTTCAGCTTTTGAGGTGTAAATTGTGGGATATATTTTTGTAAGTTGGGGAATACTACTATCTACAACTACAGATAAATTGTAGATAAATTGTGTTCTTGTTTTAGATTCTTCGTTAACCTGTTCAAATTTTGTATCTTTGTGCAATGCAGGATATTCAATTAGTACCCAGTTATAGATATTTTTAACATAATCATGGGTTGAATATTTTACAGTAATTTTATATGGCGAGGTATAAAGAGTTTCTTTGTAATTAGGAACTTTTACATACATTCCCTGTCCTAATTCCAACTCTTCAATTGTGTAGGGTATGTTTTTCCCACTCTCATTTTTAACAACAACAGATTCTTTTTTATACTCTCTCTCTGCTTTTATCACCTCGCTATCTTCAGAAAGTAAATCTGGTATATGAAAAGATTGTTCACCCTTAGTTGAAAAGAAGTACTCTTTGTTTTTAATCTCTCTCTTAAAGGCAATATCAACATCAACGAAGTCTTGTCCTGTTGTATAGTTGAGGGTTGTGTCATTAATTAAAACGAAATCATATGTTGCAGATAGTACATTAGAAGACGAAAGAAGAATCGTAATTAAGAAAATACCGAGAATAGATATTGTATTGAGCAGTTTCATATACAGATATATTACTTTAGAATTGTACTGTTTGAAAGTGGTATAATCAAAACCTTAAGATATTAGGTAAATATTAAATAAATGGAGAATGTCACTAGGTCCCACTCACTATCATTAGGTATTGTTGGTTTACCTAATTCTGGTAAGTCTACGTTATTTAATGCTTTAACTAAAAAGTCTGTTCCTGCAGAAAACTATCCTTTTTGTACGATAGATAAGAATGTAGGGGTGGTACAGATTCCAGATAGTAGATTAGATTTACTTTCAAATTTTTTTCAAGCTCAAAAGATTGTACCCTCTGCTATGACATTTGTAGATATCGCTGGACTTGTAAAAGGTGCATCAAAAGGAGAGGGGTTGGGTAATCAGTTTCTTGCACATATTAAAGAGGTAGATGTAATTGTATATGTTCTAAGGGCCTTTAAGAGTGAGGAGGTAGTACATGTATATAACAGGGTGGATCCTGTTGATGATTTTGAGATTGTGCAATCGGAATTAATATTCAAAGATTTAGAGGCTGTAGAAAAGAGATATGACAATGTGAAGAGGAATTCAAGGTCTGGGGTTACAGAGAGTATCGGATTAGAGTTAAATACATTGGAGAGGGTGATTAAATGGTTAAATGAGGGTAAGCCAGTTATAGATATGGTATTAACTGAAGAGGAGAAAAATATTGTTAGAGAGTTATGGTTATTAACAAATAAACAGAGATTGTTTGTTTTAAATTGTAAAGAGGGTTTAGAGGAAGAAAAGATTGATGCTTGGAAAGAGAGGTTGGGAGAGATTTCAAAAGATGAATCATATACATACATATTAGAGGTTGATGTTAAGCTTCTTTCTGATTTAGCTAGTATGAAGGAGGATGAATTTAATGAGTATACTGAATTGCTTGGGAAAAAACCTATTACAGTAGAAGATGTCATCTTAGGTGCTTACAAGAGATTAAACCTAATTACTTTCTATACTGGTTCGGAAAAAGAGTGTAATGCATGGAGTATTGAGAGTGGGGCAGTTATTAAAAGTGCTGCAGGTGTAATACATACTGATTTAGGCAAAAACTTTATTACCGCAGATGTAGTTAATGTAGAAGAGATGATTAAAGTTGGGGGGTGGAATATCGCAAAGGAGAGGGGGATTATTAAAAACCATGGGAGGGAATATATTGTAAGAGATGGTGACTATATTATCATTTTGGCTAATAGCTAATACAATTGTAATATATCTTTTTTTCTGCTAAAATCCTTCTGCTAGTTAAAATAGTTTAGATATATATAAATGGCTGTTGATAAGAAGAAAAAAATGAAGACATATGAGTTAATGATTGCTCTAAAGCCTCTTTTGCCTGATGATTTAAGGAAGAGTGTACATAAAGAGTTTATGGCAATGATGGAAAAAGATGGTGGAGAGGTATTAGATATAGATGTGTGGGGTAAGAGATATCTTTCATATAAGATACAGGGTCATAATGAGGCCTACTATATTGTCTATAACTTCGAAAATATCCCAGGTAATATTAATGAGATGAAAAGGTTATTACAATTAAGACAAGAGATCATTAGGTTTATGATAATAGAGGTTGATAATATTGAGAAAATAGGGAAGGGTATTAAGAAGAAAGAGATTGAGGTTTAGTTCAGTATTTGTTAATAGTTAGTTGTTAATATTAAGGTAAGTTAAATTTATATTTTTATACAAAATGTCAGCAAGATCTTTAAATAAGGTTCAGTTGATAGGTAATCTAACAAGAGAACCGGAGATGAGGTATACAACAGGTGGAACACCAGTTGTAACGTTTGGTATGGCGACAAATAAGTCTTGGAAGGACCAAGAGGGAAATGTTAAGGAGAACGCCGAGTTTCATAATATTGTTGCTTGGAGCAAAATGGCTGAGATATGTCAGCAGTTACTTGCCAAGGGAATGAAGGTTTACATTGAGGGATCCTTAACTACTAGATCATGGGAGGCAGAGGATGGTTCTACCAGATATAAAACCGAGGTAAGAGTTGATGATATGATTCTGTTAGATAGTAAGGGAAAGCACGGTGCAGGTTTAGAGGGTGAAGCTCCTTCTTCTGAAACTAAAGAGGAGAGAGAAGAGGTAGTAGAGGAAGAGACTCCAATAGAAGAGGGTAATGCAAAAGATGAAGATCCTTTAGAGGATTCTGATTTGCCATTTTAATTTGTATAGTATTGAGTAATGGAGGAAGTTAAGATAAAAGAAGAGAAACAAATAGTAGCTCCAACATTGACGGATGTTTTTGATGAAAAAACTGTCACAGAGGAGGAGAGTGATGATTTCTATGGTGGAAAGAAAAAACAAAGAAGAAGGAGAAAGATAGTACAAAATCTTTCCTGTCCTTTATGTGATTCAGGTGTTAAAGAGGTCTCATACAAAGATGTATATCAATTAAAAAAGTTTACTTCAGTAAGAGGAAAGATAATCTCTGTTGAGAAATCTGGAGCATGTCATAGACATCAGAAACAGTTAACAAAAGCAATTAAGAGAGCAAGGTTTATGGCATTGTTACCATATATAGCTAGGGAGTCCTAAACATATGTTTTTTTGATATTTAAGGGGGTATATTACCCCCTTTTGTTTTAAAAATACTGTTTTACTGATAAACTAATAGTGTATGGATATACTGCCAATGTTAAAACAAAATGCATTCCTAACTTTATTAATTAAAGATAACTTCATATTTGCTAATTTAGCATATTCAGATTTGACTGCACAAAGGACATATCTTCTTTCTGATACAACAGATCTCTCACCATTGAAATTTAGATTAGATGATATAACATTTTCTAAAAATTTCTGGTTTGAGTATTTTAATTCACTAGAGAAGATGTTTGATTGGGATATAGTGGATAGAACGTATGAGGGGGTATTTAAGATTAAAGAGTTTGTAAAAGAGGAGGTAGGGGTTTCTGGTATTAAGGTAATTGTTGATGATAATCAACCTTTTTTTAAAAACATATTTACCTCAATTAAAGATTTCTCTAAAGATATTGCTTTAAAGATTTTGGATGATAAGCATATGGAGATGTTGGGTAGGGGAATTATGGAAAGATTTGGATATGATGATGTTATATGGATAGATTTAGATATATCTCATTTTTCTGTATTTAGAACTAAAAAGGTATCTTCTTCGGGTGGAATATTTAATAGTAGGGAGGTAGAGAGTGAGATTAAGTTTAATTCTTCTAAAATAGATTGGAACAATGAGATTGGATTAATAGATTTTGTAAAAAGTTCAAAATTGAGAGCGTTTCTTTCTATTGAATCATCGTCTGAAGATATATCGGACAGATGGGCGAATTTAATTGCTCATAGCTGTGAATATTTGTTTGATCCTGTATTACATGACATATTAAGAGCTTTTACAACATTTCAGCTTCTATCTATTAAGCAGTCAAATAGAGAGAAACTGGATAATATTGTAGGTAGTAATTGCGGTATATTTGTATCTGGAAATATTTCTAAGTTATTAAATAAAAGAGAGTTACTACTGTCCATTATTGATGGTCTAGAATTGGAGGGTATCATTGATCTGTTTATTGATAAGGACAATAGAGTATTAACTTTCGGAAGGAGTATGATTGAGAAAGAGCTATCTGAAGAGATCATTGTTTTAAAGGGAGATGTTTTACCAAATGCTAATAAAATTTTAATACCTGAAGTACCATCAAAGAGTAAGAATAAGATAATATTTTCAGGTAAGAGTTTTTCTCAAGAAAGTGAGCCAAGAGATATATACGCATTAGGTTCTGTACTTCAGATACTTAAATTACCAGATATAGGGGAGAAAGTAATAGTCGAGGGGGAATTAATTAATGGAGCAGTTTTTTCTCATTTAACTTCTAATAAGATAGAGTTTTTATCTAATAAGAATGGTTTGAAGTATGAGTATTTAGTTGTTGATGGTAGATGTAGACCTATTGTATATGGTCCTTGTATACAGGATAACAGGGTTAAATTGAATATATGGGGAGATGGAGATAAGAAGTAGGATATTTGAAAAATATACAGAGTATCAGTTTAAGATTCCTCTTAAGAATGGGGATAAAATACTTACGAAAGAGGGGAATGTAAAGGTAGGGGATACACTTTTTGAGAGGTCAGATAGTTCTCTGAAGAAATCTTTGAATGTACCAAAGGTTTTTGATTGTAAGAATGATGAGTGTGAACAGTACATGGTTAGAGTAAATGGAGAGTATTTAGAAGAGGGTGAAGTGATTGCGAGAAAGCTTTCGTCTGGTAAATTAAGTGTTACACAGTTAGTATCTCCGATAAGTGGAGTGTTAGATTTAACAAGAATTAAACAGGGGTATATTGATATCCTTGGAGAAGAAAATACGACTGTTATTAAAAGTGATTTCACTGGATATATAAATAAGGTTAATCCAATTGATGGGTTGGTTGTGACTACAAATGCAGTCGCAATAGACGGTGTGGTAAGTAGTAAATCCGAAGACAAGGTCTTTGGTAAATTAGAAATACTTGGTGATGGGAAAACAATATTAAAAGAAAATACACTTGAGGATGATTATAGAGGGAAGATAGTATGGGTTGGTCCATATCTATACAATAGGCTTGCTATCGAACTTTTTGAAAGGGGCGCAATAGCAGTGGTTACATATGCCATGTCTTATACAGAATTTAGAAGTATTGGACTTCCAATTATGATTCTAGGTGGTTTTGGTTCTGTTCATTGTGATAGTGTGTTTTTAAATATGTTCCTTCCCTTTAAAGACAAATTCGTTATGTTAGATACCTTCCAAAATCAACTATTTATTCTTTCTGACTGCGATGTTAAGAATAGAGGATGGTTTGTTGATAGGTTTGTTAACCAGAATGTAATATCTAGGTCACAATCAACATATGGATGTATTGGAAAAATATTAGAGTATGATCAGGATAGTGATAATGTTTTGGTAGATTTTGATAAAAAGGGTACCTCTTTAATGAATATTGGATTACTTGATTTTATTGATTTGTAATTAGAGTAAAGTAGGGAATATAATGGAGTTCAAGTTTTACTTATAAATTTCTTTATATGGAAAAAGAGAATAATGGAGGAAAAGTGTTTGGTATATTGATGCTTACCGTAGTAGCATTCTGCTTTGGTGTTATATTTGGTAGAAATATTGCTCCAAGTGCCCAAGGGTTACTTTCATTTAACAAATCTAGTAAAGTTGATTTTAATCTGTTTTGGGATGTATGGGGGATATTAGAGGATAGATATGTTGAAAAAGATAAAGTTTCTGAAGATGAGAAGGTATATGGTGCTATTAAGGGATTAGTTGATTCTTATGGTGATCAGGCTACAATATTTTTAACACCTGAAGAGACTAAGGAGTTTAATGATTTAAATAGTGGTAAGTATTTTGAGGGTATTGGTGCTGAGCTGGGATATAACGAGGGTGCAATAATAATTGTTACACCTTTGGATGGATCTCCTGCTAAGGCGGCGGGTATTAGACCTGGAGACTACATATTGTCTATTGATGATTATGAGGTAAAAAGTGGAGATAATGTATATGAAATAGTACAAAAGATTAGAGGGGAATCTGGTACGAAAGTAAAATTAGAGATTCTTCATAAGGGAGAGTTAGAACCTATTGTTTTGGAAATAACCCGAGGAGAGATTACTGTACCTAGTATGACATTAAGCTATGTTGGTGAGAACAAAGATATCGCATATATTGATATCGCTAGGTTCACAGAAGCATCCTTAAATGAATGGGAAAGTAAATGGGATTCAGTTGTTCAAGATATTGAATCAAAGAATGTAAACAAGGTATTAATTGATTTAAGAGGTAATCCTGGAGGATATTTTGATGCAGGAGTATATGCGGCGGATGATTTCTTGGATATTGGAAAGATTATTTCTCAACAGGAAGATGGTAAGGGAAATCTTCAGACTTTTGATTCTGAAAAAGGAGGGAGATTAATAGGTAAAAAGGTAATAGTATTGGTTGATGAGGGGAGTGCATCAGCGTCTGAGATATTTGCGGGAGCTCTTCAACAGAATGGTGTAGCTAAAGTTATTGGCAGTAAAACATATGGAAAGGGTACCGCACAGAGTATTGTTGATTTAAGTGGTGGATCAAGTATTCATATTACAATTCTTAAGTGGTTACTTCCTGATGGTTCTTGGTTAAATAGGGACAACCCAATTACTCCAGATGTTGTTATTGAAAATACAACAGAGGACTTCATAAAAGGTATAGATAAGCAGTATAATGAAGCATTAATATTAATTAATAAATAAATTATTAAGGTATTAATATGGAAGAGGTAAGAGAGATCAAAGAGAAAAAAACACTTAAATTAAATTTCGACAACTTTAAACACCTTAAAGTGTTTGGGATATCTCTATTAGTTATTGCTTCAATAATTATTGTTCTTCTTGGTTTCATATTTCTATTAAAATATTCGGAACCTGTTAGAGAGTGGGTAATTGGTGAAGATAGTAATTCACAGAGTTTCCCAAATATTACGGTTACACAAGATGAAGGTGTAATTATAAATGTTGTTCAACAGTCATCTCCATCTGTAGTTAGTATTGCTGTTAGCAAGATTTCTCTTAAAAGTGGAGAGGGGTTGGTAGATGAAGTGAGTAAAATCGGTACAGGCTTTATTGTTGATCCTAAAGGCATTATCATTACTAATCAACATGTTGTGTCTGATGTGACTGCTTCATACAAGGTTATAACAGAGGATGGGAAGGAGTATTCTGTAGTTGAGATCCTAAGAGATGATAGTAACGATATCGCTTTATTAAAAGTTGATTCTACGTCACTTAAGGCTCTGCAGTTAGGCGATTCGGATACTTTACTTGTTGGACAAACTGTAATAGCAATTGGCACTCCTTTAGGAGAGTATGCTGGAAGTGTAACGACAGGAGTAATTAGTGGTTTAGATAGGTCAGTAACCGCATCTTCTGGATGGTTTGGTTCTACAACAAAGATATATGAGAATGTAATTCAAACTGATGCTGCTGTAAATCCAGGGAATTCAGGTGGTCCGTTAATAAGTTCAGAGGGAAAGGTTGTTGGAGTTAATTTCGCTACAACAGCGAATACAGACAATATATCTTTCGCATTACCAATCAATATTGTAAAACAGAGATTGGAGGAGTATAGGACTTATGGGAAATTTATTAAACCATACATAGGTATTTCATATCAGATGATTTCAGAGTATCAAGCAATGTTTTATCAGGATGTAGTTCCAGGAGCA
>CAZAUH010000004.1:1545-9800 GCA_964488325.1 uncultured Candidatus Saccharibacteria bacterium | reverse complement strand
AAACAGTCTTTAATTCCTCTTATTTCTGATTTTGGAAAAAACTTTTTAACTAGTTTCTTACTTTCTTTAAAATTACTTTCCTCTGTTTCAATAAATAGATATTTTAGATTAATTTCCTTTTGAGTAATCTGATCAAAGAGTTGGGAATAAAGTTGTAAACCGGTTTTACCTCCATCGAGTGCTAATTTAGGTTCATAATTAAGCACACTACTGTCTAACTTTTTATAAATCTCTGAGGGGATATATGGAAGGTTAGCAATTATTATGGTCTCTTCATCTAATTTGGGAACACTTTTAATTAGATTAGTATTTAGCCATTTTATCCTATTTGTTTTAAGTATTTTCTTCTCATTGTACTTTGCTATTTTGATAGCATCCTTTGATATGTCTGTACCATAATAAGAGTAGAGAAGGGGATTTTTAAGTTGATTAACAAGTGATATTACAATACAACCTGTTCCTGTTCCAACATCAACAACATTTTTAATATTATTCTTTTCAATAATTTTCTTACATTGATATACCAACTGTTCTGTTTCAACTCTTGGAATTAATGTATCTTTTGAAACCCTAAAATCGTTATTACAAAAGCTTGTAAAACCTCTTACATAGTCCCAGGGTTCCTGTTTATGTAACCTTTCAAAGATATCAGATTCGGAGATCTTTTTCTTTGAACTTAGAAATTGAGATATCTCTCTGGCGATTCGATATGGGTCTGGATATTTAATGTCGTTTAAATATCCCTGTATTCTAAATATTTGGGCTAATTTACTTCTCATTATTTAATATTTCTAGCTGTATGCCTTCTGTGACATCATGGATTAATTGGTCGAGGTCACCTAGCAAAACAGAGTCAATATTGTGCCAAGATTTTCCTACCCTATGATCTGTAATTCGGTTTTGGGGGAAGTTGTATGTTCTAATTTTTTCTGCTCTCATGGCACTTCCGATTTGAGAAGATCTCATGTTTGATCTCTTTGCATCTTCTTCCATCTTCTTTCTGTCATAAAGTCTTGATCTTAAGTTAGCCATAGCTTTTTCTTTGTTTTGAGCTTGATGTTTAGTTTCTTGACAACTTACAACTATACCTGTGGGTAGGTGGGTTATTCTTACAGCGGAGTCTGTTCGGTTTACACACTGTCCTCCAGCTCCTGATGCTCTCATAACATCTATTCTTAAGTCCTCTGGTTTAATTTCAATATCTATATCTCTTGCTTCTGGCATTATTGCCACAGATGCGGTAGAGGTGTGTATTCTACCTGAGGATTCTGTTGTTGGAACTCTTTGTACTCTATGTACGCCACTTTCATATTTAAAATGTTTATATACATTCTCTCCACCTATTTGTGCAATGACCTCTTTGTATCCTCCACCTTCAGATACGTGACTATCAATTATTTGTACATTCCAATCTTTTTTTTGAGAGTAGTTTTTATACATATTGAATAGATCTGAAGCAAAAAGAGCTGCTTCATCTCCCCCAGCTCCCGCTCTAATTTCTAATATTACATTTCTACTATCATCTTCATCATGGAACTCTCTTTCAATTTGTAATCTGGTTATATCTTTCTCCAACTGTTTAATATTTACCTCAACATCTTCCATTTCTGCTTTAGCCATATCCTTTAATTCGTTATCTTCTGACTCGCTTAATATCTGTTTTGCTTGTTCATATTTATCAATATTTTGATATATATCATTGATATATGAAAACAGTTGAGTGTAGTAGCTAAGCTCAGAGCTTAAAGAGGACATATTTTCTCCAGTAGTATGTGCATTATCCATCCTTTTCTCTAAATCCATCTTCTTTTCCCCTATGGAATCTATAATGTATTTCTGTTTTAATATTTGTATGTCCATATATATGGATAATATCATTTAAATAGATATTGAGAAACTGTTACTTAGATATATTTGCATTAGCAAGCATATCTTTTAGAGTAAGAGTAGAGGAGGATTTCGCTGTGTCTGTTCTTTTGGCTTTCCTTTCTGCCATTTTTTCTCTTTTACTTCTAAAGGACATCTTAGCAGTTTTTTGTGCCCTATCTTCAAATCTTTTTACAACATTTTCAGTATCTACTATCTTTTGTTCGCCAGTATAGAAGGGGTGACATTTAGAACAAAGCTCTACAGTAAGAGAGTCTTGATCTAAAGTAGAACCGGTAACAAAAGTGTTACCACACGAGCAGGTTACCTTTAAATTCTTATTGTATTTTGGATGTAAATCTTTTTTCATGACAAGGAGGATTATAGCAGATGAGAGGAAAGGTGTCTACAAAAGGTATAGGGACAGACCTAAGCCTGTCCCTAAGTTTCTAGTTAACGGTGATTTGCTTACTTTGAGATTCTTTGGCTTTTGGCATTTTAACTGTTAATACACCATCTTTGAATGATGCTTCTACACTATCAGGGTTTACCAATGATGGTAGGTTAAAACTTTGGGAGTAGGAGTATGATTGGAATGTTTTTAAGTAGTATTTCTTCTCCTTTTCTTCTGTCTCTTCTTTGTTTTTACCTTCAATACTGATACTATCTCCAGTAACAGAGATTTTAATGTCTTCTTTCTTAATTCCTGGCATAGCCATTTTTACAAAGATATTGTTACCTTCCTCCCATACATTTGCTGAGAGGTTTTCAAAATCTCTGTAGAAAGTATCTTCTAATCTACTTAATGGATAGTTAAAGAAATCATCCATTAGAGATCTAACAGGAGTGTATAGGGTGTCTTGGGGTTTTTGATTTATTTTTACTATTTTCATAGTATTTAAAATATTAAAATTTAAATATATATGATTAGCAAAGGATACCACCGAGTGCTAATTTCTGTCAAGGGGTATGGGTTGATTTTTTTAAATTAAAAAAATATACTAGATACTAATATGGAATATTCAAAAAGAATACAAAACAGAGTAAGCAGAATAGAGGGACAGGTGGGTGGTGTAAAAAGAATGATTGTAAGTAATACTGATGAAGAAAAGGTAATGACTCAGCTTCAAGCGGTTATATCTTCTTTAGAGAGTTTGAAGTTAGAGTTGGTAAAAAAACAGATGAAAGAGACTTTAATAGAAGATGTTCGTAAATCTTTAGGTCTATCAGACTCATAAATCTGATATACTCTTGTAGTGTGAACTGCCAATAATATTAATGCAAAATAATTATGAAGATTAAAAGTCTTGGATGGTCATCTTTTCTATTAAGTACAGGAGATATCACAATACTTACAGATCCTTTCTCATTAAAGGAAAGTGGTTTAAGTTTTAGCAAAAGTAAAGCTGATGTTGTTTTGTTTTCTGGTAAAGAATTGAGAGGAAAAGAGGATATTCTTTCAGACAATGACATGTTAAAGAAGGTAGAACCAGAGCATAGAGAATCTTTGATAGAAATATCATCTCCCGGAGAGTATGAAATTGGTGGAGTAATGATTAGAAGAGGTGTTGATTCTCCTTTCTATACAATTGATGAAGCTGTTTTAAGGGTAGTATATATGGGATTAATAGATAACTCATTAGATGTTTCTTTAACAAAAGATTTGGGCGATGTAGATGTTTTAATTCTTCCTATTGGTAATGGTGATCTATTTATTGATTACGAAAAGATAGAAAAAATTCTTAACTATATAGATCCTACAATATTACTTCCGTGTGCATACAAAAAAGAGGGACTTAAAGTGGGTAAGGAATTAAAGAGTAGAGAGGACTTTATCAAACACTTCGGTTTTACAAATGTTAAGGATGAAACTTACCTTAATGTTACTCCTACGCCTGAGCAAGAAAACAAAAATATTGAAGTAATATTTCTTAATTAAAAAATATGGAGAGAGTTCCTCCTCAAAACCTAGAGGCCGAAAAATCAGTACTTGGTTCTATACTGCTAGATAAAGATGCCTTAATTGAAGTATCCGGTTGGTTAAAACCAATTCATTTTTATGATGATAGGCATGTAACAATCTATGAGAATATCTTAGAACTTTTTGAGAGTGGTTTACCAATTGATCTGGTTACAATATCTGACAAATTAAAGAAAAAGAAAGTATTAAGTAGGATAGGGGGGAGAGCATATCTAACAGAATTAGCATCTTTTGTTCCAACTTCAGCTCATGCAGAAGAATATGCAAATATTGTTAAAGAGACAGCAACAAGAAGAGGGTTAATATCCTCTTCTTCAGAGATTACGAAATTAGCGTTTGATGAGACTATGTCTGTTGCAGAGGTTGTTGATAGATCTGAGACATTACTTTTTGATGTAGCACAGGAGGGAATTAAGAGTAATTTTATACATATTAAGGATTTACTTAAAGATGCATATGAAAGAGCTTCTCATGCAAAAGAGAGTGATGATTACGCAGGTATATCTACCGGTTTTAAAGAGTTAGATATTCTTTTAGGTGGATTCCAGAAATCAGATTTAGTTGTACTAGCTGCGAGACCATCTGTAGGTAAGACTTCTTTGGCACTTGATATGATGAGACATGCAGCCCTTATCGAAAAGAAGAATGTTGCATTTTTCTCTTTAGAAATGTCCAATATGCAAATTATGGATAGGCTTCTAGGTATGCAATCAGGTATTCCTTTCTGGGAGATTAGAACTAACAAATTAACAGAGGAGAAGGTTATTAAATTAGCAAATACAATGGGTGAATTAGCAGATGCAAATATATATGTTGATGATATGGCAGGACAACATATTAATCAGATTAGAACAAAAGCAAGAAGATTAGCACTAGAGCAGGGGGTAGATATTATCTTTGTTGACTACCTTCAGTTAATGCATGGAAATAGTAAGGAGAGTAGAACATTGGAAGTTGGAGAGGTTTCTCAGGGACTTAAGAACTTAGCTAAAGAGTTGAATGTCCCGGTCGTTGCACTCTCTCAGCTATCTCGTGCTATTGAGCAAAGGCAGAGTAGAAGACCTCAGTTATCTGATCTAAGGGAATCTGGTTCAATAGAGCAGGATGCTGACGTTGTAATATTTTTGGATAGAGAAGAGACATGGAACCCAGATACAGACAAGAAGGGTAGTGCAGAGGTATTTGTTGCAAAACATAGAAATGGACCTACCGGTATCCTTGAGTTAGCATTTGTAAAAGAGATAGCCAGTTTCAGAAATTTGTACAAAGAGAAGAATTAATATATACAATATATCTTTTGTTGGGATATAATACAGATGATGAGGTCGAGTGGTGGAACTGGCAGACACGTGGGACTCAAAATCCCATGCTAGCAATAGTGTGAGGGTTCAACTCCCTCCTCGACCATTTAAATATTTAAAATACACAATATGGGACTAGAAAATTTTATACTCGGATTTTTTGATTTTGTTGGTAATATGGATTTTAATATTTTTAGCATTGTCTTAGGTGCTCTTTTTATAATATTTTGGCTTGTTATTACTGGGTGGGTATGGATAGATTCAGGAGAAAGGACATCAAAATTAAGTATAAGGGTTGTATATATTGCTTTGGTTGTTCTACTTAATATTCCTGGATTGATAATATATTTAATTATTAGACCAAGTGAGACTATAGAGGAGATATATTGGGCAGATTTAGAAAGAAGATATCTAAAATTTGAGACATCAGAATTAGGAGATTGTCCAAAGTGTGGTAGTCAACTTTATCCTGGTTTTGTTTTTTGTACAAATTGTGGGAATGAAATTAAAATTAGATGTCCAAGATGCAATGTCTTAGTTAACAAAGACCATAAACACTGTGAGCATTGTGGTTTGCAGATTAGGGATAGGGCTGTACAAGAAGAAAAATATCCAGATGTGGCAGTAATGGAGCAGCAAATTAATGCAACAAAAGAGTTCGCGACCGAAACTGTTGAATCAAAAAGAACAAGGTATAAAACAGGCAACAGTTTTGTTGTAAAATTGGGTGATGCAATCATTGCAGTTTTTAATAAAATTAAGAACAAAAAAGAGAGTGCCATTATTATTGCAGAAGAGAAAAAAACAGAGGAGAAAGAAGGGGTCAAAACCAAAAACAGGAGTGATAATCAACAGAAGAAAAAGAAGAAGAAAAAAAAGAGATAGTGAATAAAGTATTAGGTTAATATTGTGGGAGAATGGTTATATATAATAAAAGGGTATATACGGGAGATTCATCCGTTATTAGTATACATAATACTTTTTTTAATAGGTATGTATGTATTCTGGAGAGGGTGTACTGAATCAAGAAAAAACAGGTCTTCTGTTTTTGATGTGTTTTTGATTTCAGGTTTTTTTAGTGCTGTTTTTGGAAGACTCATCTATATTATTTTAGAGTGGAAGGTGTTTTCAGCATATATTTGGTATTGGTTGCCTTATGAGAAATATGGGGATAAGATTTTTCTTTTCAGATTACTTCCATGGAGATACTTTGGTGTATGGGATGGTGGGTTAGTTATTCTTGCACTATTTGTATCGTTATTACTTGCTCTTACCTTTTTTGTACTTGTAATAAAGAAATGGAGATGGAAACATATGTTTTTCCCAATATATTTCTCCTCAACTACAATGCTAGGAGCCTCCTTTATATATGTTGGTATTGTATCAGGTTTTAATGAGTGGTTATACAAAGGATTGATATTAATTGCTGTTCTAGCAGTATTCTTTTTACTTTTCAAATTTATATATAAAATTGTTAAAAATCCTTTGTATGAAAAATACATTTTAGGATATCTTGGTGTATTGATTGTTTTTATTTCTTCTATATATATTCTTTATCTATACCTTTCAAGCGATCTCTCATTTCTAGAAGACATATTAGTTGGTATCTTTATAGTCTGGTCTTTAGTAATGTCATTTTTCTTCATTGTTGATTTAAGGAAGGCTAAGGTTAGTATTAAGAGTGTTTCTGCGGTTAGGTCTGTACAGTTAAAATAGTATGAGAAGGAATATATATATTCTTCTATTTTCATTTGTAATTTCTTTGTTTAATATCTTCATTTCTATATATCTTTTCAAATTAGATATATGCATATTAAATAGGGGTATTGCGTTTGGTATTAGAGTTGAATACGAGGTGTTTCTTACACTATTTTTAATATTTGTTTTAATACTTTTAGGTACTTTGGTTAAGAGTAGTGTAAGGTATATTTTTTTAAGTCT
The DNA here is from genome assembly GCA_964488325.1 of uncultured Candidatus Saccharibacteria bacterium. Lineage (GTDB taxonomy): Bacteria > Patescibacteriota > Dojkabacteria > SC72 > SC72 > UBA2259. The sequence goes on along the minus strand of CAZAUH010000004.1, from coordinate 2,711 downwards.
TTCGATACTAGGTTTAAGTAATCTGTTTGTTAGAGTAATGTATGGAAATGTCTGTGACTATATTAGAATGTTTAATGTTTATGTAAATATCGTTGATATATTAATAGTGTCATTAGCAATACTTGGTGGAGTAGAGATGTTGCTTAAGAAAGAAAACAACTGATTAGTTAAAACCAATTTAAAAGAATTAACTTCTGTGTATATATGTATATGTGTATGGTAAACTAATATACTTATGAAAATATCTGTAGAGAACAAGGATAAAGAGAAGAGAGTTGATAAAAAAATTGGAGAAATCTTAAGTAAATCTCAAAGCATATCTTTGACTAGATCCATTATTCAAAGATATCTTAAAGAGGGATGTAGTGTAAATGGAGAAATACCCAAAAAGTCGTATAAATTAAAAGAAGGAGATATCCTTTTTGTTGACGAGGCGTATTGGGAGAAGATAAATAACGAGTTAGATCTAAGTGATGAGATTATGCCACAGGAGGGTAAATTAGATATTAGATATGAAGATAGGGATCTGATGGTACTGTATAAACCAAAGGGTTTAGTTGTTCATCCCGGTGTAGGTAATAGAGATAATACATTAGCAAACTATATTCGTTTCTATCTTGAAAGTAAGAATGAATATGATAGTTTAATGGATAGAAGTGGTATTGTTCATAGATTAGATAAGGGGGTTTCTGGTTTAATGGTTGTAGCTAAAAACAAAAATACTCAAGAATATTTAAAAAACGAATTTAAAAGAAAGAATGTTCTTAAGATATATCATGCATATTTAGAAGAGGGTAAGGAATTTGAACAGAAAATAGATTTCAAAAAATATTTAAAAGAAATGAGTATAAATTTACAACCTTGGAAAGATTGGGAAAAAATGGAAGGATATATAGGTAGAAGTAGTAGTAATAGGTATAGGATGGAGTTTAAAACATATGAATTTGTTGGTTCTAAGTATGCTTTAAGCTATATACTTTTTTCAGGGAATGAAGCTTTAATAAAGATAGATACAGGTAGGATGCACCAGATTAGGTGTACTTTGAAATATCTAGGATACAGTATAAAGGGAGATGGTTTGTATGGAATAAGTAAGGGGGATGAGATAATGTTAGAGTCTGTGCTTCTTAGTTTTGTTAAAGAAAATGGCGAAAGAATAACTTTAA
>CAZAUH010000004.1:0-1445 GCA_964488325.1 uncultured Candidatus Saccharibacteria bacterium | reverse complement strand
TATATGCAGAGAATAAAGAGAAAGGAATTGCAGTATTAATATATCTTCCTGGTTGGGTTGAATATACCGGATTGGAGAAGGATTTTGGTAGTAGTATTCCTGTTTCAACATTTAAATATGCTGGAGATTTCTTACAGGAGGGTAGAGGGTTTGAATATGCAATTTGGCAATTTGAACAGCTTTTGGGAAGTAATATTGATGAATATATATGGGTAAGTGGGAATGCATTTAAGATATTTGAAGATAAGTTGGGAGAATCTATGGGTGATTCTATATATGCTCAGTATTACTCTAATGGTTTTAAAGTAAATCAAGAGGCATTTTTTCTAAATAGCTTTGTTTCAAAATTAGGATGGTTTAATCTGATGGTCTCGTCATCTAAATTTAAAGATTCTCAAGCGGTTATATATTCCTCTTTACCAACATTGGGAAATGTAATAGTCAAATTAAAACAGATACATAAAAGTACTCTTTCTCTTAGTCCATATTTAATTGATTTTAGTAGTAATGAATATCTTTCCCAACAGGAGTCTTCTGGTGGGGTGGGTATATCTAGCTATATAAATACGGATGAGTATGATTCTGTTTGGAGTGGTTTCATAGAAAGTATGATAGATAGAAAGTTAGAAAAGGAGAGAGTTAGGGTTGAGGTTTATAACGGTAGTGGAATGTCGGGTTATGCTTCGCAATATGCTAGAAGGATAAGAAATAGTGGATGTGAAGTGGTTAGATATGATAATGCTCCTGTAGAGCAGGAAAAGACCCAATTTTTTGTTCCTAATCAGGAGGGGTTTGTTAATTCTTTAGAAGTTATTTCTGAAATATTTCCTGGTACATATGAAATAGTCGAGGGTAGGCCATCATTTATGACTACTGGTGATATTGTAATTATCCTTGGGAAAGATATACCTACAGTATATTCTTTTTAACGTCTTCTAAATATTTCTTTTCTGGGGTAAAATAAATGTATATGGAAATGCTTACAGTAATATTAGTTCTTCTTTTTAGTTCGTTGCTTTTTTTAGCATTCATATTTCTAATTGGTAGAAATAAAAAAGTTGATATAGAGGTATTTGAGGAGGTAAGAAATCCATTGGTAATGCAAATATTGGTTCCAAGAGAAAATGATAAAACGCCGTTGGCAGCAGAACAGATGTTCGCATCTATTCATGGGATATTGGGAGATTCTGTTAAATCATTAGATCTAATTGGTTTTGAGATAGCATCAAGTGGAGATGATGGTATTAAATTTTACTGTGTAGTTCCAAAGCATCTTTCCAAATTTGTAGAAGGACAAATATATGCACAGTATCCCAACGCGGATATTAAGTATGTCGCCGACTATACTGTAAATAAAGATAGTAACATGAAGCTATTTGTTACAACGGGAGAGATTGAATTAGAGAAAGATTTTATATTTCCAATCAAGACATTTAGAAATTTTG
>CAZAUH010000003.1:8996-28642 GCA_964488325.1 uncultured Candidatus Saccharibacteria bacterium | reverse complement strand
GGGAGTAGATGGAATCGAACCATCGACCACGGCTTTATAAGAACCGCGCTCTACCAACTGAGCTATACTCCCTTAAATACAAAAGATTTTATCAAAAAGTATGAAATTATGCACTATTCTATTAAAAATCTATTGGAGGAAACCCAGATGGCATTTCAGGCTTAACCTCCTCCTCTTTATCTAACTCTGACCTTCTGTTTATATCCATATTCACTATATTAATATCCCTACCATACTTTAATCTAGACATTTTTTTGATAATACCAACAACCTCAGGATTTGTTTTAAGATCAAAACCAGTTTCTTTAAAGAACTTAGGTCCATATCTAGTATCTAGTGAGAATGGACTAGGATAGCTACCATTACTTAACATCTTAACGTAGTAATGAGCTAAACTCTGATTAATAATATCGGTTGCTTTAACATAAGTTTCAAATTGAGGTTCAAGAAACTGAGCATCTTCACTACTACATCTTGTGATAAAGAGGGATCCAACATTTCCAAATACTGCACTCTTAATATTTTCTGGTAACTGACCAATATACTGATGAGCTATTGTAAGATTTAATTTATACTTTCTAGCCTCAGACAGTATTGATGTAAATTCATCAGTTGTAAAATTCTGAAACTCATCAGCATAGAAGAAAAAGTCTCTTCTCTGCTCCTCAAGAACATCCTCTCTACTTAGGGCTGCTGCCAACATCTTCTGAACAAGAAGCAAACCTAAAAATGACATATTCTCCTCTCCTAAAGAACCCTTAGAGAGATTCACTATTAATATCTTTCCCTTATCCATAACATCTCTAAAATCAAAAGATGATTGGGATTGTCCTATTATATTTCTAATAGCTAAGTTTGTTGTAAACTTATCAAACTTAGATATAAAGTAACCTAAACTTTCAGCCTTGGTTTTCTGATCTGTTTTCGCAACCTGATCTGTCCAATATCTTTTTACAAGTTCATCCTTAATCAAAGGTAGCCATTTCTCCTGTACCCACTTCTCATCCTGTAACATACGAACCACCTCTATTAAAGTAGAACCCTCTACACTCATAGCTGTTAACATAGAGTTTCTAACAGCCTGTTGAAAAGCAGGTCCTGTATATCCCTGATTATGAGGATCAAACATTTTTATAAGGAGAGCAATAAAGCTATTTACAATTTGGTGTTTATGTTGTTCGTTATAATACTCCAAGATATTAATACCAAAAGGCCTCTCGTAATCCCCAGCATTAAAATATATAACATCATCTACTCTCTCTGGAGGGATTCTCTCTAATATCATCTCGGCCGTTTGACCATGAGGATCAATAAAACAGACTCCGTCACCATTGTATATATCCTGAATAATCATTCTAACCATTAGCCAAGATTTTCCCGTACCGGTTTGACCAAGTATATATGTATGCCTTCTTCTATCATCCCTCTGATAACAGATTGCCTTAACCTTATCCCTAAATACATTATTCCCTACCCAAATAGTATCTTTTGAGTTAATATCAGAACTAACCTCATTACTTGCAGGAATCTCTCTTGCAAGTAACCAATTAATATTGGGTGTTGTAATATCTTTGTTCGGGAAATGGTAGATAGCTGCAAGCTCTTCAACATTTAAAATACTCTTAGAATCTAAAGAGGGTCTTCGATATATAACATCATACATAAACTCTTTTTCTTTCTTGCCACCTTTAATATCAGATTTCTTAAATCTATTGATACCAGGATTACTATACTGATCAAATCCTGCCACAATATTATCCAAATGCATCTTCGCCAACGCATCATCAGAAGCAGATGTAACAATTCTAATATCAACCGCAAAACCATTCTTCGCGACTTTCTTGCTAATAGCCTGCAGTTTCTCTTCACTAACATTCATTTTCTTTTTCTCGGGATCCGAATTGTTGTTCTGAACCTTTTCAACAAAACTTGAACCATTCTTCTGCCAACTACCTCCACTTGGAGATATTACTATCTGAACCATGGCACCCTCTCCATTAGACATTTTACTTAAGGTACTTAATATATTCGCCAAAGGATCACCTGTGAAATCTTCTACTACTTTAATAGGACAGTAACTCTCCTCCTCTAATCCTAATCTTGTAAAAGCGACCTTAGAATTCTCCTCAAATATATTATAATCATCTATTTTTTTTACCTCTGCATCCTGGTATGAACCTAATATCTGCTTTTCTACATGCTCAGCAAATTTTTTTGAACTGTATACATAAAACTTTATCTCACCAGGTTTTGCCACAATCTCGAAACTGATACTATTATTAACCGTAAAATTTTCAGCGATACCTTTCCCTTTTCCACCAATCCCTGCTAAGTTTGAAAACATCTTTTCTGCTACCCCGATCTCCGTTTCGTTTCCCCTTGGAACTCTTACCTCAAAAAGTGCCCACTCTTTTGCTTTCTCATTTCTATCTTTTCTTCTTAATCTGTCTTTAACCTTTAAAAATCCCAATACCCCTAATGAAAGAATTGCAATTACAAAAAAAATCCAACCCCATGGGATGTTTATATCTTTATTAGTGAATTCTTCATATGAATCTTTGGGATACTCAACTGAATCCCCTACAACGATCTCTGTATCAGAAGGCACTGGACCAACTTGAGTTAAAATATATTCTTTCATAAAAGAATGGACAGACTAAACAGTTTATACAAAAGGATAACATATATATGAAGGAGAATCGAGAGGATATTTACAATTCAGAAGGTTCAACTCCTTGCTCTTTTGAGTCAATAACACCCTTCCATGAAGTTCCAGAGTCAACACTTATCTCCTTTATCTCACTAATAACAGAAGCTTCCTGTTCGATTTGAATCTTACTTTGAATTGGAGGTAAGGGATCTACTACTGGTTGAACAATGCTTTTACTATCACTAGTTTCAGAGGGAATGATAGGAATCTCTGGAGATGGTCTCCCCTCTGGTATTACTACTGTATTTAATTTTTCTTGAATATTTGTTTCTAACATAACCTATAACATTATATCATGTATTTTCTTTTTTCTACAAGTAACTCTCTATTCAAATCTCTTTCCTTCTCCTCCTGTTTTTTTTCATACCTCTTTTTTCCTCTAGCCAACCCAATCTCGAACTTAAATATTCCACCCTTTGAATATACTTTCAGAGGAATTAAAGTAAGATTCCCCTGTTTCATTTTGTTCTGTAAGTATATCAACTCTTTGCTATTTATCAATAATTTTCTTGACCTAGCAGAATCATAGTTAGATGAACCATCATATTTGTATCTTGGGATATCAGTATTAACCAACCACAGCTCATTACCCAACACTTTCACAAAGGAGTCACCCAAATTACACCTACCCATTCTAAGAGATTTAACCTCAGCACCCTTAAGTTGGATACCTACCTCTAATCTCTCTAATATTTCATAATTGTGAAGAGCCTTTTTGTTTAATATCTGCATCTCTAATTATATCATTACAGCTCGATTTTCCATATTGTTGTTCCATCTAACATATATAGGTACTCTTCACGATAATCTACTACTATATCCTTCACATTTTTCCATACTCCACTATCCCCGCCTTCAAAAACGTATTGATTAAGAAGAAGAAATTCATTTGGGTGTCTCTTCTCTCCAGATTCAATCGGCTTTTCAAATTTTAATACTCTTTTATCTTCACTATCAAATATGAATAACCCATTATTAAGATTATCTACCGTATGTCCGCACTTAGGATTCTTAAGCGGTGTATCTAGTCCAGTTAACGTGATTGGTGACTCTACCATTCCTTTTCCCGTACTCACATATCTGTATATTCCATTCTCTGCCTGTGCAAGAATATATACACTCAAATCAGAGAGAACATCGTTAGCTTTAACGTATTCATCTTTAGTAAAGTATGGAGATGACAAACTATACCCTCCATCGTAGTTAATAGATTTGAGTAAGGTTTTCTTTTCCCTATCTAACACATATGAGTTCTCGTTATCCGTTAAGACTGCAAATTCTGCGATATCCTTAGCACCAATACTTTGAATGCTCAAACCGCTTAATTTTTTAAGAGATTTAAAACCTCCATCAGTGACATCGGCCTTTAAGATACCGTTTGTCAAATCTAATACAAATATACCCTTAGGCCTTACATACACCTTTGATGGTCTATCTAATACGTTGTTTTCATCTGGGATATTTGACACTTTCTTATCGTAAAGCGAGAGTGTAAATACTGACTTGGCTCCTAAATCGGTAATAACTAAGTACTCATTTCCATTTACATCTCTATATATCCCAATATCATCTGGTTTAGAGTCCTGATTAAAATTAAAAGTGTCATAGTATTTTTCAATTAAGCCATTACTAATTGAAACTCTAACCTTTTTAAAAAGAGAATCCTCAACCCCTAATACTTGTCCCTTTAACTCTTTAAGCCTATTTGTATCTTTAACACTCAAATCTTGGGGTATCTTTGCAAGCTCTCCAGATGCTTTAAAAATATTAAGCTCCGCACTCTCTCTATCTGTCCCTAACTTAGATTGTGCATCTTTTAATAAACCTTCTACTGATGTAAATATCTCATTTGCATTCCTGCTTTTTTCCCTGGCTTCCTTTTGATCAAGAGTAAATTTTACTCCACCAACTAACATACATATACCCAAAAACACCAATACAATTATTTTAACCCTCTGTAATCTTGTGCTTTTTTCTTTATATCCATCTATTTTAAATTCTTTAAACTCAGTATTTTTTTTCTTTCCTAATGTACTTTGAGAAAACTTCGCAGATACCTTCTTAAACCATCTTTTCTTTCCAAGACTATTCGACAAACTAATCTTTGTTACTGAAAAGGCATTTTTTAACAGAGAGACTATTTTACCCCCTACTTTAGTAAATATGGGAGAAGAAAAAGAACCTACTTTTGAAACTCCTACTTTTATTATTGAAAACCTTTTGAGTATTTTAGAAAGGATCTCTCTTAAATCTTTTTCGCCTTTTGGCGATTTGAATATGCTCTTTGGTATCTTTGAAATAGGAATAAAATCTGAAGTTGAAGGTTCTTTAATTGATAATCTGCTTTTTGGATTTTTTATCTTTTCTTCAAATAGCGGAGCTTCAATAGCCTTTCCTATTTCTTCTTCTTTAGAAAAAACTACAAGTCCCTTATCATCTCCTACCTCTTTACCTATCTCTTCTAAAGCAAATACTAGCTCATCTCGATCTCTTGTACTTATTAATTTATTCATATTATCTTTTAGAAAACCGTTTGTTGAAGTAACAATTAGATCACCGACATCTATTGCAATGGCGGCTGTTTTCGCATTTTTGCTACTTAACATCTCAAATATGTCTACAAGCCTTCCCTTTTTATAAACAAATATGTCACTTTCTCCAATAACCCCTATATATACTCCATCCCTATTAGCTATAAATATTGTAAAGTTAATATCAACACCGTGCTCTCCAATATTATTATCATTTGTAATTAACTGTTTTACCCTTCTTGTAGATTCTATTAATCCAAGTTTAAGGGATTCGTTAACAGAATCTGTTTTAGAATACTCAAACCCTTCTATCACTCCATCCCACGCAAATTTTGTTAGTTTATCTCCTGGGATTTCTACTTCAGAGGAAACATACATTAAACCGTACATATCAATTGCCGTATCATTTCTTCCCCTAGCATCCCTTTTGTAGTTGAAAAGACCTATGTAAGAGGTTTTTAAATCGGAATTATTTATATATTTCGAAGTAGTGATTGCCATTTTTATTCTAATACAATTATTATCGTCCCTATTATACTAACAAGTATAGAAATTAACAGATTGGCGTATACCAATGCTTTCACCTTTGTACTATTCTCAGACTCAACTGTATCTATTAATATTCTCACTTTAAGAAAAAGCATAAAGGAGTAGAAAAGACATCCAAAAAGTACCAATATCAACCCTACTGCTACAATATCTCCCAGTTTCAATACTGAGTTCCAATCTGTCATTGTAATATTTTCAAATATATTATTTCCCATACTATATATTTCCTTTCTGTTTCATTTCAAGTAGATCATTAATTACATCCTGTAACTGCCTTGGTCTTGGAAGTGTTCTTAGATTAAAGTCTACTTCATGTCCTGCAGTATCGATCTTTACATCACCAACGTCAAAAATATTACCCCAAAAACCCATGGTGGTATGTGTAACATCCTCAATTTTTTCTAACTGTGCTTCTGCGTAAGAATGGTAAAAAGCGTTTTCCATCCGAACTACTACTATTCTTTGGTCTGTGATAATGTTGACAGTGTAATACCATTTTAATAGCGTATTTATGAATATATTCATAGAAAGCAAGATTCCAACTATTAATACTCCCATCTGTAATTGTAATGATTCAAGGAAACCGAAACTGCTTGAAAGGGAAATAATTAATATGGGTAAAAGTAAGAAAAGAAGAAAGAATACAGAATTATAAAGATATGCTATCCAATGAGATCTAACAACTAATACAACCTCTTCTCCTGGATCTTTACCATAGAAATTTAATTTCTTAGGGAATACAGAGAAACTATTTAAAGGGCCATGCTTCTCTTCTTTGAGTAGTCTATTTACAAAAGATTTGTCAACATTACTAAATTTCTTTGGAATATCTCTTCTAATATCTTTCATGCTTAAACAATATCATAAAAAGATACAGATTAACACCGTATTTACTTCTTATGTATATTTATATGGACAAATCCACTTTGGGGTATTCTAAGATATCCAGGAGCACGAAGATTGTATATTGTCTTAAAATCATTTCCAGATATTATGAATGTTCCTGCATTTGTATAAAAAGTTACAGTATTAGTAGTTCCATTACTACTAGACGCTATTGCAGAGGAGATAGATGTAACTGGTTTCCCGGCTAATGCTCTTAGCTCTGCATATGTGTATGGGTTACCAGAGGAGTGACATGCGTCAAATATTGGTACTATTCTACTGTCAGACCGATTGTGTGCTGTCCACACTTGGTACGCATTGATAAGGTCAGACATTTCAGCCTGAGATAGCCATGACGTTCTACCGCATGTGGAGCTACTTTCACTGTAACCTGTTCTATACCATATTTTATAAAACCAGGAAACACCAGACAGCCTATCCCACGCCCTGCTCATCCAATCCCCTGTATTTGTTCTATCAGTTGTATCCCAACCAACATTGTTAACCCACCCTCCATGTACAGCTGCATATTGAGTTGAGAAAGGTTTTCCTGCACCATCAGTAAGTATAACGCCCCTAGTTGCTAGTACTGCTAATTTCCAGGCTCCCGTTTTCTGAGAAGACCCAACAACCTGACAAGACTCTGTTGTACATATAGCTTTTCTTCCATTTTGTGTATAGTTAATTGCATATGTTCTTGCAGCAATAGCTTGAGCCTTAAGTACCTCCATTGGCCAGGATTCAGGTACCTCCTGTAATCTCAAAAGATAATCATCTTCAAAATTTAAACTCCCATATGTCGTAGTAGAAATGTTTGTCATAATATTTTCATCTACTCCGCCTATTACAACAGTACCCGTTCTAAATACTTTACCAGTATAGTAGGCATTCAAAATCTCTTGATAACCCTGACCTGCATTGGCCCTTGCCCTTGCTCCCCACTGACTCATTCCGTTTCTATGTGTATATGCGCCTATTGAAAATACAGCAAATGAACCACTTGGAGCATTTGCAGTAAAACCGGCTAATGACGAATTGTAATCTACGTTTGTAGGAACAGACTCAGGACTAACATGTGTTCCCCCCTGTCTTGTTATTATTAATTGGTACTGCAAATCTGACAACTCCGTTGATAACCCATTGATTGTTCTTTTTACATTCTTTTTTGCTGCAAGTTGAGCATTTAACTCTCCCTGTATTTTGTTTTTCTCAGCTAAAATCAATTTATATGATTCGTCCAAATCTTTTTTCTGTGCATCTAACTGTGTTTTTTCATCTTCAAGAGATTTTTTTAGTTCAATTAAACTCTCAAATTCCCCTGTTATTTTCTCAATGTCTTCTTTTAATATACTTATTGCATTTTTCTTAACAAAAAGTGTTTGTAACATCCTATCTAAATTGGAGAAAGAAAAAAGAAGCTGTCCTTCATTGTACCTACTCTTCATATATAGCTGACCTGATACTAAATCTAAATACTCTTTTTTTTCTGCAAGTAAATTTTGTTTCTCCTCTATACTTTTTAACTTCTTTTCTATTTCATTGTTTCTAGCATCTATCTCTCTTTGTAATTTACCTATCTCACCATTAAGAAGGTTTACCTTTTCAGCCAATGTGTAGTTACTTCCACTTATCTCTTTTATCCTTTGTTCTATCTGTGAGAGATATGTCTTCTGCTTATTAAGCTCCTCTGCTTTTTGGTTGATAATAGCTTCTAGTTCTTCAGCAGTTTGAGAGTATATAGGAGAAGTGAGATTAAAGAAGAAACAAGATGCAAAGAGTACTATTGAAACAAATAGGATATATTGTAGGACAGTTTTTCTATGAGACATTACAAAATTATATCACTTCTTTATATCTCCCTGTCTATACTACTACAAAATCTGTTATTGCCTTAAGAAGTGCTCTTACTAAGAAGAGTACAATTAAACCAATAACAGCCCATGTTAATGTCCCTTGTGCTTGTAGTTTTCTTGCAGGATCACCACCAGATACAATCCACATATATCCTCCAACAATTATCATTATAACTGCAATTAGCACTCCAGCTGGAAATATATATTGGAAAATATTATCTATAATACATGCAATTTGTGATAACTCAGGAGGTTTGTCTGTTCCCCCAATACTACAATCATTTTGTGCACAAACTGGCTTTGAAAACGAACGAAGAAATATTCTAATAATTGTGTCTAGCATTATTATTTTCCCAAAAAGTTATCTATTACAAATTGTATAACAAGTGGGGATATAAATACTAGTATCAATCCAATAATTGAAAATATTAATGCAGAGGTTGCCTTTGCTATTTTTTTCTGATCACCACCAGATACAATGAATTGGAATCCAGATATTATTATCATTACAACAGATAATACAGCCGAAAAATTAATTAACCAATTTATTATGTTAATTATCACAGTTGGCAAATCTGAACCACTTACTCCTATTAAATTTGATGTGTTTATTATCATAGTAATAAATGATTAGAGACCGTACCCCATAAAAACTAGGATTACATTGACTAATAGCTTATTCCTTATTGATTGGTTTCTTTATGGTTGTACCTCAAGAACCTCGCCCAAAACAAACTGTACTATAATTATTGCAATAAAACATATAACTAATCCTACTATCGCAAATGTCAATGTAGATGTAGCAGATTTTATCTTGCCCTCATCACCGTTAGCAGTGATGTATTTGAAACCTGCAGCTACTAACATTACTACTGCTACAAGAGCAGCTAAACCAATAATCAAAGTGAGTGTCTCCTTAATAAATTCTGGTAGGGTTTTGTTTACTCCATCATCCGGTAGAAAGATCTTCCAATCAAATGCATTTGCTCCCTTTACAAACAAGCTGGACAATGTTGCAACTGCTGTAGCTACAATTGAAGATACATTTAGAAGCCTACTCTTCATTATTTAATATATTTATAAATTTATATTTTAATTACCAATCAATAACTAGACTTCCCTTTTCAAACTACCTACTTCTTACTGAGTAGTTTCCTTATTTTTGACCAAGAACTGCATCCAAAACAAACTGTACTATGATTATTGCAATGAAACAGATAACTAATCCTACAATCGCAAATGTCAATGTAGTTGTAGCAGATTTTATCTTATTCTCATCACCGTTAGCAGTGATGTATTTGAAACCTGCAGCTACTAACATTACTACTGCTACAAGAGCAGCTAAACCAATAATCAATGTAAGTGTTTTTTTAACAAAATCTGGTAGAGTCCCGCCTACTCCGATTTCTGGTAACCAATCAGCTGCATTTGCTACCTTTACAAACAAGCTGGACAATGTTGCAACTCCTGTAGCTGCAATCGAAGATACTTTTATAAGTCTATTCTTCATTATTTTTATATATAAAATTTATATTTTAACTACCAATTATATTATAGCAGTTCTACTTAAGCAATAACTCATTAAGAATGAATGTTATTATCAGTTTAGCAAGAAATACTATAATTAATCCCACTATAGCAGCTGTAATAATCTTCCCACCTTTTGATATATTCTCGGAATCTCCATTTGACATAATAAAGGTATAACCACCATAGATAATCATAATAACAGCTACTACTATAGAAAAACCGACCGCAAGTTTCAAAAGCTCCCCTATTGCCAATACAGTACCCTCTACCGTAGTAAAGTCCCATTTGAACGAAGGTGTATAAATTGTCCATCCACCAATAGTAATTGGTAGATATATTTTTTCTAAGTTCTTTGTTAATTTATTACTCATTACCCTAATCTATATTAATTTTTAATACATCTGCTAGTAGTGCAAGAATTGCAACTGAAAGAATGACAAAAAGAAAACCTATTACTGCATTTGAGATCTGGTCTCTAGCCTCCTGCAGTTTGTCCGGATTCCCCCTACTAGTCATTAATTTGTACGCTGCCATACTTACAAGGAGAAAAACGCAAAGTCCGCTTAACGGAAGTGCAAACTTAAGAAAAATGCTAATAAATCCCCCAAGATCATCTCCATTGTTAGCTCCATTTTGTAAATCAAGAAGAGCTTGCTCTAAAGATGTAGCTGCATAAATTTTAATACTGTTTGTCATAAGCATTTGCAATTATACTAAAGTTTAACCTATTTTAAAAACAAATTACAATATAGCATCACTACATATAGATCTATAATCGCAATATTTACATTTAAAGCTATTTGGGATAGCTGTAAATTCTCTTGCCTTTATACTTTCTATAACTTCATAAACATTCTCTTTTGCTTTCTCTCTTCTTTTTGGGGATATATCTACCTCTACCTCTGTCCCCTCCTCTACAAATATATACTTCGCTTTTAGAACCCTTACTCCTAAACTCTGTTCTGCAAATATTGCATAAAGGGGTAATTGTAAATCATTCCTAATATCAGAAACACTTTTTAATTTCCCTGTTTTGTAATCAATAATCTCTACAGAGGGAATCTCACCACTCTCAATTAAATCAATCCTGTCTATTTTCCCAACAAAACTACTATCAGGAAGATGAACAGTAAAGGATTGCTCTAAACGATATGGATTTTGGTCAACATTAAAAAACTTTTCATAGAAATCAGTCATAGCCTTTAATCCACTCTCCTTTCTCTGTTGTTCATGACGCTTACTTTCATATCCTCCTCCTATCCAGTTCTTTTCAAAAAATTCTATTAACTCATCCTTACTTGGTTTCTCTGTAATACCAAGCCCCTCTTTATACCTTTGAAGTAATGTATAGAAATCTTTTAATGTATTATGTACTGTCGATCCAAAAGAGAGTGCTGCATGAGGGCTTGTTGGGATCTGTAATACATATGAAAATTCATACTTCTTAGGACAATCTTGATATGTATTAATTTGGGAATAACTAACTTTCTTACCAACTTCGAGCTTAATATCTTCTAAGTATTGATCTTTTTCTTTTGAGGTATACATATTTATATCATCTTCTGATTTAACTACTTTCGGATTATTAAACTCCTCTGAAATATCCCTATCCAATATCTCATTTAAAAATATACTACTCTTTTTCTTTCTCTTTGCATTACCATAGAAATTCGCAGCAGTAAGATACAGCTTCTCTTTTGCTCTTGTAGCACCAACATAGAAAAGTCTTCTCTCTTCTTGCAAATGTTCTTCATTCTCATCTAACCCAGAAAGAGATTCCTTAATTAAATCCTGAGGAATGGGGATTGTATCTCTCCTATTTTGTGATGGGAACCTATCTGACACCAAATTAACTAAAAATACAATCGGGAATTCTAATCCCTTCGCACTATGAACAGTCAAAATATTTACTGCATCGTATTGACCTAAATCCATTTGATCAACCAAAGGAGAATCTCCAACCTCTATACTATATTTAAGATAGTCAACATATTCATATATATTAGATTCAGGATTACTCTTTTCGTACTCTTTAATTGTATTGAAAAATTTAGACAGATTGTTAATCTTAAACTCTGTTTGGTTAGATTCCTCTTTTAACATGTCTTGTATATACCCACTCTCCTGAACAAAATGAAAAAGGATTTCACCAACAGAAGAGTTCTCTTTTAGCATCTCTACACACCTATTAAAAATGGTAAGGAATTTCTTAATACCCTCTTTTGCATCAGTAGAAAATATCTTATCCCCCATATTGTTAATATTAAACTCCATACTACTTCCAATACTCACTCCAAACATTCCCTCTAATTCTTCAAAGACAGATACCCTATCTTCTCTCGATACCCTGTTTAAATCTAGAAATTCTCTACTAGTAAGTCCCCACTGTGGCATACTAATCACCCTAAACATAGACACCTCATCTTTGTAATCTGTTAAAACTTTTAAAAAGGATATGAGTACCATAATCTCATCTCTGAAGTACAATCCTCTCGACCCACCAAGTTTATACGGTATTCCTAAGTATCTAAGATTTTGAACAATACTATCTGCATGTGCATTAGCTCTCACCAATATCGCGATATCAGAAAATTTATACTTTCTATCTGGTTGTAATTCTACAAATGTTGACTGTCCCCTCTCATTAAACTTTTGTGTACTATCAACAGCACCCTCCTTACCATACCCTGTTAACGTAAGGATCTCTTTCGCTATCCACTCTGATTCTGCATCTTCACTTCCAGCCGTAATTAAATTAACAATATCGTCATCTGGTTCAAATGAAGTTTTTGATATTAATCTCTTGTCTACCTTCTCCGTTACCTCCAACCTATATGGATTGTTATGCTTAATTAAACCATATGCAGAATCTAATATCTCCTGTCTTGATCTATAGTTGTCTGTAAGAACAACCTCTTTTGATTTAGGATAGTACTGTTTAAACTGTAAAATATTTGAAATAGCGGCACCTCTAAATTTGTATATAGCCTGGTCATCATCCCCTACTACAGTTAGATTAGGATTAATACTCCCTATCTTTCCTAAATCTTTCTTAGGATCTAACCCTGAAAGGATGTTTACTAATACACTCTGCGTATAGTTAGTATCTTGGAATTCATCAACTAATATATATTTAAATTTATCTTGATATCTTTTTAATACATTTGGTTTCTCCCTAAACAGCTTTATAGTTAGAAGTATTAAGTCTCCAAAATCTATTTTAGAATTCGCTATCTTTAGTTTTGTATATTCATCATATACGGTAGCCAGTTCCAACGTATCTTCATACTCCTCTTTCTGAGCATCCCCATTCTTGGATAAAGATTTAGCATATCCTATGTATTCCTCTGGAGATACGTCCTCATCCTGTAATCGAGAGAAATGGCTAAGGATGTCATCAATAAACTTTGTGGGATTCCCATACGGTCTAAATTTCTTTAATGAAAGATCAAATAGATTTTTTCTTAAGAAAATATATCCCTCTGCAGATGACATCATTTTATAGTTTGAGTCCAACCCAATATGGTACCCCTCCTGTTTTAATATTCGGTCACAGAAAGAGTGAAATGTAGATATCCATATATCTCCATATCCTAAAGGTAAATCCTCCTCTACCCTCTCTAGCATCTCATTGGCTGCTTTGTCAGTAAATGTTAAAGCCAATATCTCATTTGGTTTTGCCCATTTAGAATTAATAATGTGAAGTATCCTTTGGGTAATCACTGCGGTCTTACCTGTACCAGCCCCGGCGATGATTAATAGTGCTCCCTTTTTATGTTCTACTGCTAACTTCTGTTTTTCATTTAGGTTTAAATTCATTACTTTGCTAATTCTTTTAATAGTAAAATCTCTTCTCCCTTTGTTTTAGAATCTTTTAATGCAGGAGTTTCAAGAATAAAAGGTATCTCTCTAAATTCCTTTCTATGCAATATATTATACACCGTATCGCTACCTAACTTTCCTTTCCCCAAATTTGCATGTCTATCCTTATTCGAACCCAATACTGCCATAGAATCGTTAATATGTATAGACTTTACCCTATTAAACCCTAATGTTTCCCCTATCTCCCCTACAACACTGTCTATATCATTAACCCAATCATATCCTCCGGCATATGTATGTTGAGTATCAAGAACATATCCTACCCTGTCTTTTCCCTTACACCCATCTCTCATATTCTTTAACTCTGTAAAACTCCTTCCCATATTTGTTCCTGTACCAGCTGTACTCTCAATTAATAGCCACTGGTTGCCCCCCACCTCGTCTAATACCCAATCAATACCATATGAAATTCTTTCAAGACTATCTTCGTAATTAAGCTCTTTCTGAGATCCTGGATGAAAGCATACACCTAATATTTCAACATCTAAGCTATTTTTCTTAATTAACTCTTCTACCCTATTAGCAAAATCTAAATATACAACTAACCCCATCTTACCCAGATGAAAAAGCTGTTTATCCTCTCTTGCTAAATTAGTCAAATATATTCCATGTATTAATATTTTTTTAACACCAGACCCCTTTAACTGCTCGACAAACCTATTAATATCCTCCTGTGCGATACTCTTTGTAGCCCATCTCATAGGGGCGGTAGGCATAATCTGTATGCTATTTATTTCATACCTATCACCCTCTTTTATTGAATTTTCTATTCCTCCACCAGAGGATACATGTGCTCCTAAATACATAGTGTATTTTAAAGCAATTTTGAATCTATATCTACCCTTTCTGTGTGGTATAATTGTGGGCATTGTATGGAGAGGTGCCTGAGTGGTCGAAAGGAACTCACTGCTAACGAGTCGTAGGCCTTTAAAGCCTACCGCGGGTTCAAATCCCGCCCTCTCCGCCATTTTGCCTAAAACATTGAAGTACTTAAAGTGAGTCTCTATATCTGAAAATTTTGAAAGATATTGATTTTTCTACTCCATCCAATAGAAATAGTATTTATCTCCATTCTCTGGATATCCATCAGTTACACTATCTCCTGTATATTCTATTATTCCTAACTCACTATCTGTTATTGTGAATTCTAAAGCAGCAGGAAGTTCCAAATCATCGTATTCTTCATCTGTAGTTAGAGTCAATACATCCTCTGCCTCTACATATGTACCCTTAATTTCTACTCCCTCTCCTGTACTATTTTGTGTATCCAGAACAAATGTCTTGTCCCCTTCATTTAATCTTAATATCAGTTCTAAATATCCACCATCTTCAATAACTGAAATACGTCTGTATACAGATGTCTTAAATAACCCTTCCTCTTCATCTGTATACTCGATACCATACCTAGCATATGTACAAACTGGTACCTCCTTCTCTACTTCTTGCGTACAACTTCCTAATTTTGATGCGTAGTCTTCCTTTGTCTTCGAAAAATTTGTAAAAAGATATATCACTACTCCTAGTAAAAAGAGAATGAGAAAACCAAATATGTAAACTAAGTACAAAGATGCCCCTTTTGTTGTGTTTGTATCCATTATTTTAATCTAAAAACTTAATCATTTTAATTATACAAGATTAAATATCCTTGTCTATTTATTCTTTCTTAGAGGATATTAAAGTATAATAGTTGAGAAACTATTTTGAACTGAAATAGGTATGACAAGAAAGACAGTCGACAAAAAAAATAATCTAATAGCCCTAATCCTACTATTTCTCATCACACTCCCTCCCCTTTTTTTAATCATATATATCTACTCTCAAAGCACAACTTCTAATTCGTCTGTAAATAGTAAAAAGATAGTAAAAGAAAAAATTACAGATATAAAAAAACCTACGTATGATTTAAATACCTTCGAAATAGATACTGATTTAAGTAAATTCCCCTCCGATTATGACTCTCTGATTAAATCTTTAGGAATATCCTTAACTCAACACCAAAAGACTACCCTCCTTTTATACGGAGAAACAGTGTCAAAAGCAAAAAACACAAATATTACAGATGCCTACAAAGAATTAATTGAAAAAGAGATACCCATATTAATACCACAGGAATATCTTAATGGGTATATAAATATGAAGATTGGAGAATACAAAAAAATGTTAACCGAAAAAGCTTCGCAACTTGAAAAAGATTTAACAGTTGAGAAAACTACATTTAGGAATACCTATGATGAATACATATACAAACAGGCATCCATAGAGATTCCTCTACAAGAGCAACCTGTTACACAGCAATCAGAAACCTCTTCAACTGTTTCTAATTTTTTAATAGATATAAATTCTGAAAACATCAATGATGCATATTACAAATTACGAGTATTAAATTTCCTTTCTAAAGATATTAATACTCAAGAGTTAGTTACTCTTCTTAATAGCTTAGTCATATATTCGAGGGACCCTAATGATTTAAATACAAAAAACCAATTAAAAACTGAACTAAAAAATATTGTGTCAAACAGTAACCTGAATAGACTGGGAGGGATCTATTGGAAAATAACTGTTGTAGATGGGAAATCGTATCTTTACCCTATGTATATATCTGAAGAGTTTGTTGTAAATGATAACAATTTTAATGAAACTTATGACGTAGCACCATTGAAACAAAGTTCTAAATCAGTAAGAATTCCAATCCTTATGTACCACCATATTGATGCTATGCCTAATAGCACTTCTCGTTTTGTAACCGGTCTTTATGTTACCCCGGAGACCTTTGAAGAGCAGTTAGCATATTTGGTCAAAAAGAATTACAAAAGTATTACATCACAAGAGCTCTATAACCTACTTAAGAAAGGTGAGAACCCAACCCAAAAAAGTGTAATGATTACATTTGATGATAGTACTAAAGGACAGTATACAAATGGATATCCTCTTTTAAAGAAATATGGATTAGTAGGAGTATTCTATGTAGTATCAAATAAGACCTCTATTACATACAACCAACTAAGAGAGATGGCTAAAAATGGAATGATTATCGATTCTCATTCAAGTACACACATCGATTTAGCAAAGGAGAATAACCAAGAAAAACTATCTTCAGAAATAGTGGGGAGTAGATATACGCTCCAAAGTGCAACAGGACAAGATGTCGTTTCCATAGCCTACCCAGGATGCGTTGCAGATAGCGATGCCTATTCATATGTTGCCCAAGCGGGGTATTTAATTGGAGGAAGCTGTGGCAGGTCCATTGATCACTATTACAGAGGACGACTATCCTTATCTAGAGTTCACGTCTTTAGTAGTTTAGACAGTTTAAAAAACATCCTTTCTGGAAAACAGTAATACCTTTATATATACTTTAGGTATATAAATTACTTATTACTCATTATGTTTAAATATATACTTCTATACGCAATAACTTTTATTATCTTTCTTGTGATTGATTTAATTTGGTTAAACTTTATTGCAAAAGATCTATACCAAAAGGAGATAGGTTCTCTTTTATTAAAAAATCCGAATCTAATCCCTGCCCTACTATTTTACTTACTTTTCATTTTCGCCTTACTTGTACTAATCCTAATACCAGGGATAGAAAGTGGCACTATTGGAAAAACTTTAATATTTGCAGCTATCTTTGGTTTAACAACATATGCCACATATGATTTAACTAATTTAGCAACACTTGATGGTTGGAATCTAAAGATAACTGTTATTGATTTAATATGGGGGACATCTGTTTCAACTCTTACTACTTTTTTAGGATATCTAATTGGAAGTAAAATATTGTAGAATGGAATATGGAAGACAAAGGTAAAAATTTCGCCTATGGTTTATCAATAACATTAGGAACTATTGTACTTGGCCTAATTAGCTACATCTTCTATACCTCCAACGTCCTTCCTACAAAAGAACCTCCCAGATGTGAATACGCAGGATGGGCATACGCAGATAAAGAGATATTCGATTCTACAGATGGTTGTAATACATGTTTTTGTCATAGTGGGGAGACTATTTGCACAGAAATAGCTTGTGATGATACATCTGATTCTATTGAGATAACTGTTGGTGAGTAATTAATATATATAAATTTAATAAATATTTAATATGGATGAACCAATAATTAAAGAAACAGGGCCCATTATGGAGACAACACCTCCTGTTGAGTTAACTGAGAACACAGGGAAACCTAAGAAAAAGGGTTCCCTTAAAATTCTCATTATCATACTTGCCTTTTTAATATTTGTAGCTCTAGCATACTATTTAATCTTTACTCTAAAGTTATTTGAGAAGATGGGATTAGATAGCAAAGACACAACAACCGAAGATCAACAAGTTGAAGAAAATGTAGATGAAGATACTGTAGATGAAGAAGTTGTTACATTGTCACCATTTGAAGGAGAATTTGTTTCAACACAACTACCTGATGGGTGGAGTATAAAAGAGTATAAAGATGGACAAGGAACAGATATGCTTACTTCTGGTGTTACATATGAGGGTTTAACAGGTTTAAAAATTTTCAAAGACACTACTGAAGTCTTCTATATGCAGGTTGTCTCTGGTCTTGGTTTTGCAGGGTGTCCTTACTATGCAAAATTTGAAGATGAAAGTACTGACTATTATGAACAGATACTTGAAGACAACGAGGTTAGTGGAGAAAATGTAACGGTAACAGACTATACGGATACACAGTATGAAGAGTTCACCTGGTTAGGTGTTCCGTTTAGAAGAATTGCAAAGGTATATGTATACGATACTGTTTTAGGAAATAGCTATTTTGAATCACCCTGTGTTCCCTCTTTAATATCTTTCGATGATATTACACTCTATACATTGGATCAGGATATGGGGTCTTCAACTTATGACTATGGTGCAACAGAAGATTCTACGCTTGAAGATCTCTTAATAGTGGATCAAATCTTAAATGATATGGAGTTAGCCGATCTTTAAGGATTGTAATTGACACCTTAGATATACAAATGTATATTTAATATATATAAATTTAATATTTTTTCTTTATGATAGGAAAAAAATATAAAGGATTTTCTCTTATAGAAATCCTAGTAGTAGTAGCCTTAATTATAATCTTAGCTACTATTACAATAGTTGCAATCAATCCCGCAAAGAACTTTAGGGATACAAGAAATGCACAAAGAAGTGCTGACATTATGCAGATTCTTAATGCAGTAACACAGTATACTTCAGAGGAAGGCAATCTCCTTAGTGGCTTGGGCACAATTCCTGCATGTGGCGTAACAGGGGCTGAGCACGGAACAGAAATTGGAACTGCGACAGGAAATGTGAATCTTGCTGGCGTTGGTGGGAGTGGCTTAGTAGAAGAATATATTGTTGCAATACCTACAGATCCTTCTGGGGGAACAGATGCAGATACAGGATATTTTATCTGTCAAACAACAACTGGTAGAGTTGAGGTAACTGGATATAAAGAAATAGATGCTAATAATACCGAACCTATTGTCGTAAAGAGATAACTGTTAGTTTAAATATATATAAGTGAATATCAGATAGCCTAGCTATCCATACTGCCATGGTTGAGCTTTTAAAACTTACAGATGATGTTATTAAAAAGAAGATAAATGTATCTGACTTTTTGGATGCATTAATTTTGGATGCACTGAGAAAGAAAGCTTCTGATATTCACATTGAGGCAAAAGATGGGAACATTCTACTGATAAGGTATAGGATTGATGG
>CAZAUH010000003.1:0-8896 GCA_964488325.1 uncultured Candidatus Saccharibacteria bacterium | reverse complement strand
TTCACATTGAGGCAAAAGATGGGAACATTCTACTGATAAGGTATAGGATTGATGGCGTATTAAGAGATATTATTCCCATAGGAGAGGAAATTAAAGATAGTCTACTTTTCATTATTAAAGTCCGTTCTAAACTAAGAACCGATATTCACTTTGCTCCTCAAGATGGGAAAATCCTCTTTACTGTTAAAAAAGAGGTTATAGAACCTGTAAAAGAAGAAGCTAAGGCGGAAGAGGTAAAAAAAGAGGATGAAAATGATTCTAAGAAAGAGGAAGAAAAGGAAGAGAAGAAAAGAAAGGACAAAAAGGACAAGGATGAAGACAAGCCAAGTGCAATAGCCAACCTTATTAGTAAATTCTCCAATGCTCAAGAACAGGTAAAAGATTTCTATCATGTTGATGCTAGAATCTCAATTCTCCCTGTAACCTATGGAGAAAAGGTTGTGATTAGACTCCTCTCTCAGGCAAACAGATCATACGGTTTAACAGATTTGGGATTTGAAGAAGAAGATTTAAAAAATTTAGAAAAAGCATATAGACAACCATTTGGTCTATTTCTTGTAACAGGACCAACAGGAAGTGGTAAGACTACTACCCTCTACTCTATTCTTAAAATACTTAATACAAGAGATGTTAACATCACAACAATTGAAGACCCTGTTGAATATAGTATTGAAGGGGTAAATCATATTCAGATTAACCCAAAGGGAGATTTAACTTTCGCCAATGGACTAAGATCAATTCTAAGACAGGATCCTAATATCATTATGGTCGGAGAGATAAGAGACAAAGAAACTGCAAGAATAACGGTAAACTCTGCCCTAACTGGGCATCTAGTTCTCTCAACTGTACACGCAAATGATGCAGTAAGCACAATTCCAAGATTAATCGATATGGGTATAGAACCATTCTTGGTTGCCTCTACAGTGAATATAGTGGTAACACAAAGATTAGCAAGAAGATTATGTACTAACTGTAAAAAAGAGTATGCGCCAAGTAGAGAACCTGCACATAAAGAGATGATTAAATTAAGACCTGATATCCAGAAACATTTAGCAAATGTATCAAAAATGTATAAAGCTGTAGGATGTAAGGAATGTAATAACACAGGATACTCTGGAAGAATAGGAATATATGAAATACTTCCAATGACAAAAGCCCTTAGAGATGTCATTATTCAAAATCCTAACTCTGATGATATATTAGCAGCTGCAAAAAAGGGTGGCTTTAGATTAATGATAGAAGATGGAGTTAAGAAACTTAAGGATGGACATATAGATATTAAAGAGTTAGCCAAAGTTATTGCCATAAAAGAATGAAAAAGAATACATCTGGTGTTGTCGTTGATAAGCAACGAGAAAAAGAGCTTAAGAAACTTAAGAGATTACATATCTCTACCTCTAACTTACTCATTTCTATCAAATCATTAGCTGCTCTTCTTAAGGCAAGTATCCCTCTTTCCGAAACGGTTAGAACCATTTCTGAACAATCAAGCGATCCAAATCTAAACAAGGTTTTTACATTTGTATCGCAGGAGATAGACAAAGGATCTACGCTAGCTGAAGGATTGAGACTATTCCCCAAAATCTTTCCCGAAACCGTTGCCTCCGTCGTTGAGGCAGGTGAAAAAGGAGGATCATTGGAGAATAATCTTCTCTTTATTGCAGATACAATTAAAAAGGAATGGGAATTAAAAAAGAAAATGAAGGGAGCTGTAATATATCCAATTATAATAATATCGCTTACTATAACAGAATTTGTTGGTATGATCTTTATTGTTTTACCAAAATTAGAAGCCCTTTTCTCGTCTTTTCCCAATATCCCTCAACTCACACTGACTATCCTAGCCGTTGCCCTATTTATTAGAACAAAGTGGATATTCATACTTTCTATAATTATTTTCATAGTAATATGTTCAATTCTCTTTCTTAAGACCAAACTAGGTAAAAGATTCAAAGGGTGGCTTGCCCTTAATTTCCCTATACTAAAAAAACTCTTTACAAGTAATATCCTCTCCTCTTTCTCTAGAACCTTAAGTGTTCTACTTGCTAGTGGAATACCTCTCTCCAAAGCTCTCGGTATTACCTCTTCTACAATGAGTAACTTAATCTATGCAGAAATATTAACCAAGGTACACAGTGAAATAGAAAATGGAAAAGATCTATCCATCTCTCTGTCAGAATATCCTAAATATTTTAATACTTCTTTTGTAAAAATGATTGATGTGGGGGAAGTAAGTGGTACTTTAGAGGACAACCTAATGTATCTACACGAGTACTACTCTGACGAAGTAACAGAAATGAGTAATAATATAGTAACATTCGTTGAACCCCTACTTCTGATTCTAGTAGGAGCAATAATTGGTTTACTTGGTGTAACCATATTAATGCCAATCTATCAACTAATGGGTACTATAAATGGGTAAAAAGAAATTAACAAAAAATTTAAAAGGTTTTTCTCTTTTCGAACTCCTAATTACAATGGGAATATTAATGATACTCTCTCTAATGGTCTTCCCACTAGCTATAAATAAAACACAGGAATCAAAATTAGAGAGTTATGCATCTCAGTTAGTAACTGATATTCATTTCCAACAACAGAAATCTACATTTCAAAACATTTCTGGTGGAGTATCTCTTGGAACTAATACCTATACCCTTTTCTATGGAGACACTCTTTCTACCTCTGTAGATACCGATATAAAAAGATATCCTAACAATATACGAATAACCTCAATTGCTTTAACTAATTCAAATGAGATATCCTTTCTTCCTGGAGAGTTTAAACCCCTTTCATATGGGACAATGGTTTTAACTGATGGGTACACATCTATACAAATATATATTAATAAAGAGGGTCTTGTTGGATATGAAAAACTTTAAGAAAAAATTAAAAGGTTTTAGTCTTGCAGAACTAGTTCTAGCAATTGGGATTTTTGCAACGATATCCTCTATGCTTGTGTTGATAGTCGTTGATTCTACTAGAACACTTGAGAATACAAATACAAGGGCAAGAGCAACAGAGATTGTAAGTCAAATACACAACTCTCTACTGATACTTAAGTCCGAATCTTGGTATAACATTGCTCAGCATACTGGGCAAGGAAACAAACACATTGAGTACAATCTAAACAAGTACACAGTTGTTGATGGAGAGGGTTCCTTTTTTGATACTACCTATTATTTTACGGTAGCTCCTGTACGAAGAGATACTGGGGGTAATATTGTCCAAACTGGAGGGGTCAATGATCCCCATTCAAGGCTAATATCTATTATTATAACCTGGACAGATAGACTGGGTCAGTTAAAAACAATTTCTCAGAATATCTATATGAACGATTGGAATACAAAATCTATTGTATATACTTCTAGAGAAGATTTCTCTACAGGAACTCATGACCAAACTGTTGCAGTAGATCTGGCTGGAGGAGAGTTGAGACTACAAAAAAGATTTTATAGTGATTGGTGTAAGCCAGAACTATCCTTAAATACTGATTTAAGCGAATATGATATACCCGGGAGTGCAACTCCAAGATCTGTCTTCGCACAATTAGGACACGCATACTTAGGAACAAGGGGAGAAGCAACGGGAGAGCCTTTTACAAAATTAAATGTTGAAGGTGTAGATCCTCCCATTGCTACTGTGGAGGGGACATTTGCAGGATACAATGTTAACGATATATATGTTGTTGGGAATTATGCATTCCTTGCTACAACAGATGATAATAAAGAGGTAGTCATTATAGATGTATCTTCAACACCATACCAAGAGGTTGGATATTTTAATGCCCCTGGAGAAGATGATGCGTATACAGTTTTCGTATACAACAACATCGGGTATGTTGGACAGATGGAAAACATTCATACCTTTAACCTGTCTAGTTATATTGGAGAAAGGGTAAGAATCGGTAGTATAAGGGCAGCTTCTTGGCTATTCGCTTCTGTTGCAAAAGTAAGCCAAATAAAAGTATTAGGAGACTACCTATATGCCGTACTTGACTGGGACTGGTATGAGTTGGCAATAATTAGAATTACTAATCCTGCAAGCATGTCAATTACCTCTCAAACTTCGGTAAATAATCAACAGGTTTACGATATGTACCTATCAGAAGATGGTAATAGGGCATACTTCGGAACAACACATTCTAGTAACGAGAAGGAGTTCTTCATACTAGACACATCTAGCAAGTCTGGCTCAAGACCAAAGATAACCTCTCTGGATATAACAGATACAACAATAAGAGGTATTGCAATTGTGCAAGAGGATTCAAATAAATATGCAATAATCGTTGGAACAGGTGGGGAGGAATATCAGGTATACAATATAAATAACGAGACTTCCCCAACTCGATGCGGGGGCATGAATATTGATACTGGGATATATGATATAGATTCAATCAGGGATTCATATACAAATGCTTTCTCATATATTATAACTGGAGATATTGCAAAGGAATTCAAAATTATAAGAGGAGGCCCAGGGGGTGGAGGAGAGGATGGTTATGCATACTACGATCAAGGAACATATATCTCTTCTCCGTTTGATTCTGGATCTGTGACGTCCGAATATTACTTATTAGGCCTTACAACAATAATACCCGAAGATACAGATATTGAGGTGCAAATCCGAGCCAGTAACGACGCGGATATGTCCACAGCCACATGGGTTGGCCCAGATGGTACTAGCGACACACACTATAGCCTATCCGGAATGTTTAACATACCACTTGGAATTACAGGCAGATATTTCCAATATAGAGTCATATTCTCATCCGATTCTTTTAATGAGTCTTCTTTACTTGAAGAGTTAATAATAAACTATGAAAAATAGATTAAAAGGAATAACACTTGTTGAAACTGTCCTGTATATAGGACTCTTTTCGTCAATTATAATAATTGTTCTTAATTTTATGCTCTCAACACAAGAAGCAACACAGAGAACAAATATTAGAAGTCACCTAAGTACAGCATCCCAATTCGTATCTCAACATATTAACTATTCCTTTAATAAAACGATATCTGTAAACAAAGATACAAGTATTTTTAATAATGACCAAGGGCAATTAGATCTTCAATTTACAGATGGAAATAAGCAATATACAATATCTGATTCTAGAATATATTTTGATGGTATCCCTATTACTCCCTCCAGTATCTCTGTTACAAAGTTTCTACTTGAACCCATATACAAGGGCGTAGATTTAATAATTGGAATAAGAACAGAGATTACCTTTGTTTCAAAACAAAATGGTGATTTCACACAAACTATTAATCTGTTATCCATAATTAGATGAAAGGATATGTAGCATTGACAACTGTATTAGTGATGTTACCCCTACTCCTTCTTACAGGAATAACTTCTCTCTACGGTAATATTAGCACTTTAATAGTTGGTAAAATGAATTATGATTATGAGATACTAAGAAGTAATTCCGAGACATGCCTAGAAGAAGCTGTATACAGGATTAGGAGAGGGGAAACATATGTTGGGGAGTTTGATGTCAGTATGGATAATTGGATCTGCAATGTTACCGTAACGAACAAGGACGGCTTCCCCGGAATAAAGATAATACATATACTAGCTACAGATGATAACGGCATATCACTAAAAAATGATACAGAACTAAATACTAATACAGACCCATTTGAAATCTCAAATATTTAATACAAAATGTACTAGTGTAGAAAGAGTATTTGTTGTTCTTCTGGGTATCGCCCTTTCCATACTTACCATAAAATTTGCATATCTCTCCCCCATTACACTGTTAAATATCTTCACCTATTTGTTCCTAATAGTACTGTTTTGTTCTTTAGCTTTTCTTGCATATTTTGATTTTAAGAAAATGGAAGTACATAAAACAGTTTCTTTTGTACTAATGCTTGTACTATTAACAATTAATATTCTCCTATTTGTAATTAAAGGTTCTCATTCAGAAATCTTAATATTTAATACCTGGGTATTCTCTCCTTATCAAAATATTATGTCTACCCTAATACTAGGAACTCTCTTTCAACTAATTGTATTAATATCGAAAGAAAAAGCACTAGGACAGGGAGATGTAAGAGTCGCGATTATAACCGGATTATTAATAGGGTTAAACAGTTTAATGTCTTGGGGATATATAACAGTATTTAGTGCCTTAATATATGGATTGATAATTGCTTACAAAAAGAAAAAGTTTAAAGGTCTTAAAATACCATTAGTGCCCTTTATGGTATTGGGTATTATTACTTTAATATTGATAACTGACTAGAATTGGTGAACATCGTAATTAAAAGTTCGAACCCATTAAGAACCTTTATCCTTCAATGGGAAAAAATCCTTAAATTCAATCTCTTAACCCTTCGCCATATACTAAATATCAACAACCATACATACTGGATAGAGACCCCCTGTTAGCATTGAATATCCAACTTACATAGCGATAAAGAAAGAAAGTACTTCGATGTCAAATTAAACACCAAATTTTCTTCTATAAATTACTAAACCCGTTAAACCCACTAAAGAAATAGATCCTATAAAAATCCATCTGACTATTCCATCATAAGTTAGTGGATTTGCTTCAGTTGTTTTTGCAGATAATGTATAAATACTGAAGTGGTTTGTAGTAAAAACGGCATAACCTTCACTTATAGTAACCTCATGTGCTTCAACCTTTCCTTCCGAAGTAACATACTGAACTTCTAATTCCTTCCCTTCTAATTTAGAAGGCACTGGTATTTTAACTTCAAAGGTCCCATTAGACAATTTCGTAATATTATTGTTTAAGGATTTAGAATACAGTTTTAAATCATACATCTCTACATTATTTTTCTTTAAAGTCGTAGTTATTTCATTAAATTTCTCTCCACTAGTTAAAATATTTGCTTCAATGGTAGAATCTAACGGAATTTCAGAAATTGAAGTAGAAATGCTGGCATTGGTTATTAAATCTTGTGTTATTAAACTTGGATTTACCATTTTTGTACTATCAGCAACTATTAAGAAATTGTACTCAGTACCATCATAAGCTAATGTAAAATATTGATTAGCACCACTAACTTCTAAATCCTCTAATAACCAAGACAAATATTCGGGATTAGGTTCTATGATTGATAAGTCTCCACCCTCTGATAAAACTACGGTACTGTTTCCTAAATAATCGTTAATTCTTTCCTGAGCTACTTCCAATAAATTGTCCTCACTTGTGCCAGTTGGGACATAAATAATATCCTTTTCGGTTAAAAAAGCAAGAGACAAATACCCATATCCAATATCATTAAATCTAAGAATTGCAGAGCCACCCAGATTAGTTTCAAAAGGACTACCATCTCCCAGTGCACCTGGGGTTAAAAAATCTACAGTAATATTTGAGTTCCCCAACTTTTGCTTTAATTCTCCCGAATAATTAGCCATAATATTCTTAATAGAATAATCCGTTGAAACCGTCCTAGTGCCGAAAACGATGTAGTTTATTACTTCTAAATCCTTCAATGGAATTTTAGGATTCTCCCCCATCGAATCGATAAAGCTATCAATTTTACTTTTCGCAATACTATTATTTGGTTGATAAACAATATCAACAGTCTTTGTTGACGGCTCTCCCTCAAAAAAATTAATTACAACCTCACAAATTGAAAAATCTGCATTACAGGTTTCTTCTGACCCTATCATGCCAAGAAATACTTCTTCATGACCCATTAGATAAGAGCCAACATAGAGGTATGCTTCTTCCCAATTAGTTGGTTGAATAGAGTTTACAACCAATTTCCCATCAACAAGATAATCATCTACACTCGCTGCTTGGGCACTCGTTGAAAATCCGAAATATAACATTACCAGAACTAAAAAAAGTACAAATTTCTTAATCATGAAACAAAATTAATATTTAATTTAATTTGTTTTTTTATTCTCCTACCATTAAGATAACATAAATAAAATATTTGTACATTTATTCTTAATAATCGTTACTATGTATATGAGATTGAGAGCAAGTCGGAAACAGTTTAATAAAAAATTCACATCTTTATTAATTCTCCTTTTCCTTCTTTTAGTTTTTGTATCGGGTTACAAGATTTTTGAACATTACATGGATGATAAAGAAACTCAAAATCAACTTGATGAAATAAGCGATTTAGTAGAAATTAATGAAATTGATAGTAGCAAAGAAGTGGTGGAAGTAATTGAGCAAGAAGAAGAAATTGAAGAATCTAGTCCTTATTGGACGTATATTAAAATGAATATAATTGATGTAAATTTTAACGAATTAAAAATAATAAATAGTGATGTAAAAGGATGGATTCAAGTAAACGGAACTAATATTAATTACCCCTTCTCCCAAGCAAATGACAATTCGTTCTATTTAACACACTCTTTTAACAAATCAAATAATTCTGCGGGATGGATATTTTTAGATTATCGCAACAATTTATTAAGCGAAGATAAGAATACCATTCTTTATGGACATGGAAGAGTAAATCAAGTTATGTTTAGCTCCTTAAAGAATATTCTCACAAACGGATGGTTAAAAGATCCTTCAAATTTTGCAGTAAAGATATCTACTGAAGATCAAAACACTCTGTGGCAAGTATTTAGTGTATATCAAATACCTACTACTTCTGATTATATTCAAACAGATTTTAAATCCAATGAAGAATTTAACACTTTTGTAAATATGCTTCTTAGTAGAAGCGCTCATAACTTTAATACTACTGTCTCTAAAAACGATAGAATACTAACCCTCTCTACTTGTTACAATAAAGACGAGAAGGTGGTATTACATGCGAAATTGATTAAGAGAGAGGCCAAATAGGGCTTAAAATATACAATCACACGAGATAATGAAGTATCAGAATTCTTTTAAAATGGTGGAGACGGTGGGAATTGAACCCACGTCCAAAAGCTAAGCACAATGTCATGT
>CAZAUH010000002.1:12423-34032 GCA_964488325.1 uncultured Candidatus Saccharibacteria bacterium | reverse complement strand
TAATAATATTTTCATAGATTTCACCACTATCCTGCTTATTTACCTCTAATATCTCCTTTGCTGCTTTAAGATACAATATTGCATTTTCTTTATCTCCCTTTTCATTCAAGATATTTGCCGAAAGAAGAAGAGATGGGACATGTTGACCATTAATGTTTAATACAACATTAAATGAAGACAAAGCCTTATCATAATCCTCTTTAACCATGTATATCTGTCCAGCTTTATAGTATGAATCATAATCTAACGGGTTTATATTTACACAATTTTGGAGTGCACTTAAAGCATCCTCACTATAATCAGATAGTCCTACACTAATAAGCCCAATATATACTGCAGCTCTTGTATTCCAGTTAGCATATGTAAGAGAAGAAGTATTAATTGCTTCTCTTGATAAATCTATTGCTGAATTCTTCCAACGAGTAATACTCGAGAGTATACCTTCCTTTTCATTCTCCTTTGCATCCGTATACTGTTCACTTAATAGATTAATCGCCTCTAAAGAAACTAAACTCGCTTTTCTATTTACATATGGATCCGAAGAGTCATATTTCAAAGCCTTATCATAATAACCTGCAAGTCTAACTAAGTATTCATCTCGAACTTCAAATGGTACATCTCCTTTGTAGTCTTTGTACTCTAAATTCTTTTCTACTGTGTATGACTCAGCTCTTACAACATATGCCACACTCATTGTTTTTACAAAAAGAAATATCATTGCTCCAGTAACTACAAGAGTCATCAAAATTGTAAAGAACCAATTTATTCCTTCCATTGTCTTATTAATATCCTTTGACTCTTTACCAATATTAACAGCCCAGAACTTTAAAAGGAATTCGTCATTACTACCCTCTTTGTTATCAAACAGAATAAGAAGTAGTGTAGCAACAAAAAGAAGGAAGTAAACTAAGAAAGAGAAAGGTAAGAAAATTGATCCCAAGAAAAGAAATATACTATTTAATCCTAATAGGAAGGAAAGTGTTCCCTTCTCAGTCTTTGCAGATGTAACCTGTTTAATCAGTAATCTTAGATAGGAAAGACCAAGAATTACCCATACAGTAACCCCTATTAACCCCCTATTTGCTAAAATTGTGAAAACCTCATTTGATCCAGAAAGGAATGTTGTATTACCGAGTGCAATGACCCCCTCTGTAGATGGCTTAAATAGATTGTAAGCAATACCAAAGGAATCATTTCCTAACCCTATTAACCCTCTGAGAAAATCGTTAACTATTGAAGAACTTGCAACTACCCAAGATATATCTGCACCTAATCTAATTGGATTAATTGTACTAAAGGATTCTCCCAATACAGACTTAATAAATGATTCATATTGGAACCCTATACTAAAAGCAAGTGTTAGTGCAGAGAAGATTAGCACAAGTATGGGAATAGCTTTAAGTGATTTACTAAGTTTTAACCAAAGTAGTATACACACAGGTATCATAACAACAAAGAAAAGCATAGGTATTAAGGCTCCCTGGTTTATCGAGAATGCCGTTAATGAGAGAAACGAGATCACAAGAGCAATTATCGGGTATATGGTTGCTTGATATTTTTCTTTCTGAACAAAATTTATTAACAAGAAAATATTTAAAAATACAGAGACACCTGAAATTAGCATTATCTCTTGAAAAGAAAATGTTAAAGGTAATCCCACAACAAAGAAATTGCTAACATATGGAATCCAACCAAAAATATCTACTTTTAATAGAGACAGAACACTTAAAACTATTAATGAAAGCAAGCCTAAAGAAAGCGCATTTACAGCATTAACAATTTCTGTTTTCTTTTGCAAAAAACCTCTAGCTAAATAGAAGAAGAGGAACAGAAATATCATAACAAAGAAACCCGTTCCAAGTCTTCCATCGTAACCCCAAAATGACATCCAAGTGTCTTGTGCAAAAACAGTTGATATCAAGAAAGAGATAAGAAGTAAGAGAAACACCTTGTCTAGTGATGACTTAACAATAGAAATCTTCCCATCCCATATCCATTTAATGATTTCTAATAGAATAATGAGAGTTGAAAGAAATATAAAAACTATTGCCTTTATTTTCTCAGTTGAATCATAAGGCAAGGGAATTACAAACCATGGTATTACGAAAAGCGTTGCATAAAGAACAATCCTTTGCAACCTAGATATCATATCAAACACTGAAGATACAGTTATATTTTTCTCTTCTGACATTTGGGGACAGTAATTAATTTATCTTAGAGTATATATTATCAGAAAATAAAGGGGGCTAAAAGCCCCCTTTAACAATTACTCTACAACTTCTCCCTCTTTTACCTCGTCCTCATCTTTTTTATCATCCTTACTATCATCTTTCTTGCCATCATCACTATCTTTCTCATCATCATCCTTTTTCTTTTCAGAGGATTCTTTTGATGCCTTTTCATACATTTTTTTACTTACATCTTGCATCTTCTCTGTTAGCTTTTCTACCTTCTTTTCAACTTCTTCTTCATCATAATCGTCCTTTCCTATTAATTTCTTTACCTCTTCAACTCCCTCCTCTAATTCTTTCTTATCATCACCCTCTATCTTGTCTCCATTCTCTTTAAGAAGTCTTTCAATATTAAAGCATAACGAATCTGCATTGTTTCTCTTCTCAATCCTTTCTTTCTTCTTTTTATCTTCCTCTGCATACTTAGCAGCTTCCTCAACCATCTTGTCTATCTCCTCATCTTTCAATCCTGTAGATGCGGTAATAGTAATCTTCTGTTCTTTGTTAGTAGCTAAGTCCTTTGCATTAACATTTAAGATACCATTTGCATCTATTGTAAATATGACCTCTATCTGAGGAATACCTCTTGGTGCAGGAGGAATACCATCAAGTATAAATCTACCAAGTGTCTTGTTATCCTCTGCCATCTCTCTTTCTCCCTGTAATATATGTATCTCTACACCAGGTTGATTATCTGCAGCTGTACTAAATATCTGTTTCTTCTCAACAGGTATTGTTGTATTTCTATCAATAAGTTTGGTCATTACACCACCTAACGTTTCTAAACCTAAAGAAAGAGGTGTTACATCTAAAAGTGTAATATCTTTAACATCACCCCCAAGTACCCCACCTTGAACAGCAGCACCAACAGCTACAACCTCATCAGGATTAACTCCTTTATTTGGTTCCTTATTGAATATCTCTTTTACCTTTTTAATTACAGCTGGCATTCTAGTCATACCACCAACTAGTAATACTTCATCTATATCAGATGTACTTAACTTTGCATCTTTAAGAGCTTTCTCACATGGTTTAACAGTTTGTTCTATTAAATCAGATGTTAATTTTTCTAAATCAGCTCTACTCATCTTCACCTTAAGATGTTTTGGACCACTTGATGTTGCAGTAATATATGGGAGGTTAATTTCTGTCTCTTCGGAAGTAGAAAGCTCTATCTTGGCCTTTTCTCCGGCCTCCTTTAATCTCTGAAGTGCAGTTCTATCCTCTTTAAGATCTACTCCATCACTATCCATAAAATCCTTAGCAAGCTTATCTATAATCTTTTGATCAAAGTCATCGCCACCAAGATGTGTATCACCATTAGTAGAGAGTACCTCAAATACCCCATCACCAATCTCTAATATGGAGATATCAAATGTTCCTCCACCTAAGTCAAAGATAGCTATCTTCTCATCCTTTTTATTATCTAATCCGTATGCAAGTGCTGCGGCAGTTGGCTCATTAACAATTCTCTTAACATCTAAACCTGCAATCTTTCCAGCATCTTTTGTTGCCTGTCTCTGAGAGTCATTAAAGTATGCAGGTACTGTAATTACAGCCTCTGTAACTTTCTCTCCTAAAAACTCCTCAGCATCCTTTTTCATCTTAGCCAATATCTTTGCTGATATCTCTTGAGGTGTATACCAAGAGTCTCCCATCTTAACCTCTACTCCATCACTTTTGGATTTTCTCATTTCAAAAGGAAGTAATTTACTATCCCTTTGAACCTCAGGATCATCCCATGATCTACCGATTAATCTTTTTACGGAGTATATTGTTCCC
This sequence comes from uncultured Candidatus Saccharibacteria bacterium, assembly GCA_964488325.1. Classification (GTDB taxonomy): domain Bacteria; phylum Patescibacteriota; class Dojkabacteria; order SC72; family SC72; genus UBA2259. The sequence goes on along the minus strand of CAZAUH010000002.1, from coordinate 30,019 downwards.
TCTGGATTTGTTACTGCTTGATTTTTTGCAGGAGAACCAACCAAGGTTTCCCCCTTATCATCAACTGCAACAATAGAGGGGGTAAGTCTTCCACCCTGTGCATTTGCAATTACATTAGGTTTTCCACCTGACATATATGCCATAGCACTGTTAGTAGTACCCAAGTCTATTCCTATTATTTTACTCATATTAATATATATAAAAATTTATTTATTTTTAGTTACAACCACTCTTGATGGTCGTACAACTATGTCATCTAATATGTATCCAGGTTGTATTATTTCAAAGATAGTGCCTGGAATATCTCCCTCTATTACACTTACCGCCTCATGTAATGATGGCTCAAACTTACTCCCTTTTTCAGGAACAAATTTCTTTAACCCAATATCTTCTAAACTTTTTTCTAAATTGCTTAAGATTGCAACTATACCGTTAGCCCATGAGAGAGTTTTCTCATCAAATTCTATTTCATCCTTACTCTTAAGAGCCATTGTTAAATCATCAACTACAGGTATTAATTTCTCGGCCAAAGATTTTCTTGCTTGCATATACAAAAGAGATAGCCTCTTTTGAGTATTAGCTTCTAAGTTATGATAGTCAGCTAATGCTCTTTTAAGCTGATTAATTATCTCTAATTTTTCATCCTCAACCTTATCAATACTTAACACCAATTCTTGTATTTTTTTTTCAAAATCTTGTTCTCTTTTTAAAGTATTTCCCTCTCGAACACTTTCTGTGTTATTCTTTTTTTTCATATTACTTGATATATATTTTAACTCCATCCTCTCATAGCATTACGCATTGAGTTTTGTACCTCACGCAATGCAGGAACACTTCTTGCATAGTCCATTCTTTTTGACCCAATTACTCCAATATGTGCATTGTTTGTATCCCAAAATGGTAACTGAGTAAATACCATTGAACACTCTCCAAGTCCTTTAATACCTGATTCCTCTCCAATTACCAAAGATACACCTGACCCACTATATTTCTTCATCATTGTATTTAAGAAATCACTATCTTCTAAGATATTTATAATTCTCTGTAATTTCTCCCAATCTCTTAACTCTTCATATTTAAAAAGATTAGAGATACCCCAATACCTTGAGACATTATCTATTACTATGAAAGCAACAGAATCAGTTTCATCAGATACAATTTTTAATATTGAATTAATTACAGTCTCTTTTGAGAATCTATCTCTATATATTCCCTGTCTTATCTCTACTGTAATTAATGGATTTAAAGAGCTACTACCTAATATATTACTAACATACATTCTAAGTGCCTGATCTGTTGGATATCTACCAGAGGAAATATGACTTTTCTCAAGTAGACCTAACTCCATAAGTCTGGCCATTTCATTTCTTATTGTCGCAGAGCTAACTCCAAGATTATGCTTTTCAAGCAAAGCTAAAGATCCTATCTCATCTGCACTCTCCATAAATTCACTTATTATCGCCATTAAAATCTCTTTTTGTCTTTCTGTAATACTTTGCATATTAGCACTCTTATAGTTTACCTGCTAAGAGTATATATATGAATTGGGAATGTGTCAATAATTTGTAAAAATATTTTAGAAAATATATGATTCTATTATTGATTATTAACTATATCTTTGTTATACTCTCACTCGTTATGGAAAAGCTTCAATTACAAAAAAGAAAGATCACTGGAAAGAAAGTAAGACATCTCAGAACAGAGGGACTCACTCCTTCAGTAGTATATAACTCAAAGGGAGAGTCAACAAATACAACTATGAGTAATTCCGATGCTGATTGGCTTTACAGAAATACGACATCAACTACAATACTTGATACTGATTTAGAAAAAGATTCTTTTAAGACCTTAGTTAAGGAATTTGATATCAATCCAGTTACAGAAGAGATAAATCATATCTCTTTATTCCAGATTGACGAGAATGCTCCTATGGTATTTACAATTCCTTTCGATATTGTTGGTATATCCCCTGCAGTAAAAAATAACCTAGGTGTACTTGTTAATGTATTAGATAGTATAGAGGTAAGATGTAAACTATCTGAATTACAACCATCTATTGAGATTGATATCTCTAAATTAGAAAATATTGGACAAACTATAAATGTAAATGATATTCAATTACCAAAGGGAATGTCATTAATAAACGATGATTTGGCAAGAGCTACAATTGTAACTATAACTGATATACAAAAGATCGAGGAGGTTATAGCCCCTGTTGAGGAAGCGGTTGTAGAGGGAGAAGAACCTTTAGCAGAGGGAGAGGTTCCAGCACAAGAAGAGGGACAGACTCCACCAGAAGAGAAGAAGTAAGTAAACATCTATTCATTTTCTATTTATCTGTATATAATCGAACATGATATCGATAATTATTACATCTAGGCAAGAGCCTCGAACTATTGGGAAGTGTATTAAATGTATCGTTGATAGAAAATATTCAGGTTTACAAGAACCCTTTGAAGTAATACAGGTTTCACCAGATGAAGAGACTTTAGATGCTGGTTTTGATGTAGCTAAAGAGTTAAAACTTTCTCCCGAAGAATATATTCAGATAAAAGATCCCATGAAGGGCAAACCTTACGCATTGGGATTAGCCCTTAAGAAAGCTAAGGGGAAAATCTTTTTATTTACAGATGGGGATTCTTACTTTGAAAAAGACACTGTTAAACACCTCTTAGAACCATTAAAAAACGATTATATCGGAGGAGTTACAGGTAGAACACTGTCTATGGATAGTAAAACAAATATGATGGGATACTGGGGACATCTTCTTGCAGACGCTGCACATGATAGAAGGGTTACTGTGATGAGTGTTAAAGAGAAAGATTACTACATTAGCAAAAAGAAGTTCTTCCCAATGAGTGGATATATTATGGCTACAAGAAATTATGATTTCAAAATACCTTCTAATGTACTTTCAGATGATGCATATATCTCCTATTTTATTCGTAATCTAGGAAAAGAGATTGCATATTCTCCTAAAGCTATATGTTATGTAAAATACCCCACCACGCTAAGTGATTACTATAAACAGAAAGTAAGATCTTTAGGAGGATATATACAATTAAAAAGATTAGGAATATTTAAACGTGATAAACAGAGTAGAAGTTTAGGTATTGAAATGAGATATGCTCTTTTTGTATTAAAATATCCGAAAAACTTTAAAGAGTTCATATGGTCTTTACTGCTTTTTCCTGTTAGAGTAATAACCTGGTTAAAAATATATTGGCAAAGAGTAATTCTTAAAAAAGACATGCCAAAATCTGGTTGGGAAAGAATAGAGAGTACAAAATAAAAAGGAAGAGTTTCCTCCTCCTTTCATTTACAGAATAGATATGTGAATTACCATCTAAAATGAGCAAATGCTTTATTAGCCTCGGCCATTCTCTCTACATCAGTCTTTTTTCTTAAAGCATCTCCCTCTCCATTAAAAGCGTTTACTATTTCAACTTCCAATAACTTATCAAATGATTTACCAGTTTTGGATCTAGATATATCAATAAGCCATCTAATGGCTAATGTCTCCTGTCTTTTTGGACTAACAGGTACAGGTACTTGATAGTTTGCTCCTCCTACTCTTCTTGATTTAATTTCAAGTGCAGGTCTAATGTTATCAATTGCAGTATGCACAAATTCAATTACTGGGGTATTACTCTTCTTAGCCCCTTCCTCTATTGCGCAGTAGACTAAATCCTCGGCTATTGTTTTCCTTCCACCTTGCATTACCTTATTTATTAATCTTCCAATAACCTCATCGTTATACTTCCTATCTTTTGCCATTACTCTTTTTTTAGCTCTCTTACCTCTCATTGTTATTATTTTTAATATTATTCTTCTTTTGGTCTTTTAGCACCATACTTAGATCTAGCTTTCATTCTTCCTTTTACACCAGCTGTATCATACTTACCTCTTACTACAATATATTTAACACCTGGTAAGTCTCTCTTTCTTCCTGCCTTAACCATTACTACTGAATGCTCTTGAAGGTTATGCCCTTCTCCAGGTATATATGCAGTTACTTCCATACCATTAGATAGTCTTACTCTTGCTACTTTTCTAAGTGCAGAGTTAGGCTTTTTAGGTGTCATTGTTTTTACCTGTATACATACAGCCCTCTTGAATGGATTATTAACTTTTTTATACCTATTTTTAATAGGATTAAAATTTGTAGCTAAAGCAATATGTTTTACTTTCTCTCTCTTAGCTTCTCTAGGTTTTCTTACTAACTGATTAATTGTTGGCATGGTTCGTATTATACATCAAAATCAATTAAAATTTAATCTCTTCGAGATCATTTAGTTCAGACAAGGCAGCACTTTCTCCAGATGGTATTCTTCTTCCAATTATTACATTCTCTTTCATACCTCTTAGGAAATCTGTTTTACCAAGTATTGCACTATTAGTCAAAACTCTTACCTGCTCCTGGAAAGACATAGCAGAAAGGAAACTCTCTGTGTAAAGTGCAGATGCTTTTATACCAAGTAACTTAGGTACAATCAAGGCTTTCCTCTTTCCATTATTTAGTAAAATGTTGTTCTTAACCTCAGATACAAACCTGTTTACCATAGAACCAACCAAATATTCTGTATCTCCAGAGTCCATTACCTTAGCAAGCCTAGCCATCTGTCTAATAACTACCTCTATATGAATATCATCAATTGGAACTGCCTGCTCATTAAATACCTTTTGAACTTCATCTAATATATATTTCTGTGCAATTTTAATACTGGTTGCATCTGCTAATTTCTTAGGATCAACAGAACCAGCAACAAGCTGCTTTCCTGCTTCTATTTCATCTCCTTCGTTCACTAGAATTTCAACATTAGGTAAAACAGATACACTTTCTTCTGCCTTGACTATTCCTGAAATATTTAATACTCCACCCTCTATTTTTGCTATACCCTCGTATGGTGCCTGTTTCTCCATTCCATCAGAATCAACAAAGATTGCCTGCCCACCTTTTACTTTAGCACCATCTGTAATTAATACACTCTTTGCATCAGAAACAATGTAGTCTTTAATCATCTCTTTTTCTCCAACTATTGTTATAGTTGCAGAATCATCCTCTGCTCTATCAACATGTACCTTTCCTTTTATAGTAGATATCTCTGCTGCTGCTTTTGGAGATCTTGCTTCAAAAAGCTCTTCAACTCTTGGTAACCCCTGAGTGATATCCGTAGTCTGAACACCTCCCTTATGGAATGTCTGCATTGTCATTTGTGTACCTGGCTCTCCAATTGATTGAGCTGCAATAACACCTACTGCCTTACCCATTTCGATCTCATTTCCATTTTCTAAATTAAGACCATAACATTTTTTACACATACCTAATGGAGATTTACAAAGTATTGGAGTTCTAACATATACCTCCTCAATACCCTCCTCTTTAATCTTCTCAGCTATCTCTCTAGTAATATGTTCAAGTTTTTTAACAATTGTATTACCCTTTGAATCTAACACATCCTTTGCAACAACCCTTCCAAATATCCTCTTATCAAAATCCATTCTCCTATCATCACTCTTCCTTATTGGTAATCCCTCCCCATCGTATCCACAATCATCTAATCTAACAATTACATCATGAGCTACATCAACTAACTTTCTGGTAAGATATCCCGAAGAAGAAGTTCTAAGAGATCTATCAGCGATACCTTTTCTTCCACCATTAGCTGCAACAAAGTATTCGAAAGCGTTAAGACCATCTCTATAATTACCCTTAATAGGGAGCGGTACTGAATTTCCTCTTGAGTCTTTAACAATACCCTTAATTGTTAGAACCTGTCTTGCTTGAATCTTTCCACCATTAGCTTTTGATTCAACCATTTCATATACAGGATTATTCTTATCCAATGTCTTCCATGCTTCATCTGCCAAATCTGATGCGAAGTCATTCCACATTTCTGTTGAAAGATTTATTTTCTCTTTTTCTGTAATTAGCCCTTGAAGATAGTTATCCTGAAGTTGAATATCTTTCTCTTCCATTTCTTTAATACGAGACTTAACATCAAAGTCTACCTTACAATCTTCTGTTCCAAATGAGAACCCAAGATTAGTTGCGAATCTAAATCCTAACTCTTTTAGATCATCTAATAGCTCGACAACAACTTCTAAAGAGTATTTATCCTTAATATCTTCAACGATATCTGATATTGTATTTCCACTTACCCTATCATTAACAAACCTATATCCAGCTGGCATTATACTATTGAATATACATCTTCCTACAGATGTACTTATTACCTCATCATTTACCTTAACAAGTATCTCTTCGTTAATATTAAGTACCTCTCTTTCATATGCCTTGATTGCCAAATCTGCTGATGCAAATATTCTTGGTTTCTTAATCTCATTTTTATCTGTCATTAAGTAAAAACCTATTAACATATCCTTAGCAGGCGTAGCTAATACTTGACCATTTGAGATATTTACAATATTTTTCGAAGCCATAATATCCTTTTTTGCCTCTTCTAAAGCCTCTTGTGTAAGAAGTACATGTACAGACATCTGGTCTCCATCGAAGTCAGCATTAAATGCTTTACATACTAATGGATGTAACCTAATAGCCTCTCCTTCAACTAATTTAGGATAGAAAGCTTGAATACTATACTTATGTAATGTAGGTGCACGGTTGAGTAAAACTGGTTTACCATCAATTACCTTTTCCAATATATCCCATATCATATCTTCCTCTTCCTCGATCATATCTTTAGCTATTCTTACATTTGGAGCAATCTCTTTATCTAAAAGCTCATGTGTTACAAATGGTTTGAACATCTCTAATGCTACTGACTTAGGGATACCACATTGATCTAATTTCAAACTTGGGTCTCCTACAATTACAGCACGACCAGAGTAATCGACTCTCTTTCCTAAAAGATTCTTTCTAAAGATTCCCTTCTTACCTCTTAAATCATCTGTAAGTGATTGATATGGTAATCTCTTACTATTCATCATAGCCTTAGATGGTCTATGAGAGTTATCAATAACTGCATCTACAGACTCCTGAAGCATTCTCTTTTCATTTCTAAGTATTACATCAGGTGCACCAATTTCTATTAATCTCGCTAACCTGTTATTCCTGTTAATAATTCTTCTATACAGATCGTTTAAATCAGATGTTGCGAATTTACCACCTGAAAGAGGAATAATTGGTCTTAACTCAGGAGGAAGTACAGGTAGAATCTCTATTACCATCCAACTTGGATCAATCCCATTCTGTTTAAATCCTTCTAAGTATTGTATTCTTCTAATTGTTGCAAGCTTCTTATCTCCTTTCTCTTTCTTAACAGTTCTTCTTAATTTGGTTAACTCATCGTCAATATTTAAATCTTTTAACAATTTCTTGATTGCCTCTGCACCCATCATTGCATTGAAGAAAAGTAGATCTCTATCTTCCAAATCTATATACTCATCCTCAGATAGTACAGAACCTACCTCTACCTTTTCAATAATCTGTTGAAGTTTAGAATAGAAGGTATCAACCTCTTCCTCTCTTTCTGCGAAGTCTTTTCTTACCTTTGCTATAGCCTGTTTCTTTTTATGATCTAACTGATTAATTTTAAAATCTGTTCCTCCCTTTTCTTTCTTAGCAGCTTTAATATCAACATCATATGTTGCCTCTGTTGCTTTTAACTCCTCTTCTAATTCATTCTTTAATGTATTAAATTCGTCCTTCTTTAGCTTCTCAATCTTAGATATCATATCTTTTCTCTTTTCTTCGTCTATCTCAACAACCATATACCTTGTGTAATATATAACTGAAAGAAGTTTTTTATGTGACATATCTAAAACAATAGACATTTTGTTGGGAATACCGTATGCAAACCAAACATGAGCAACAGGAACAGATAATTTAATGTGACCCATCCTTTCTCTTCTAACATCCTTTGTTGTAACTTCTACTCCACATTTATCACATACAATCCCCTTATATCTGATCTTCTTATACTTACCACAGTAACATTCATAGTTTTTAGTTGGACCAAATATCTTCTCACAGAAAAGACCATCTGGTTCTGCTCTAAATGTTCTATAGTTAATAGTCTCTGCTTTTGTTACCTCTCCGTATGTCCAATCTAGAATTTGATCAGAAGAGGCCAATGTTAGCCTTAATGCCTCAAAATCTTCAAAAGAATTTTTAATATGAGTATGATTATGATTATTCATTCTGTAAGACCTCCTCAGCTTTCTTAGAAATTAATTCCATATTAAGACAAAGTGCATTTAATTCTTTTATTAATACCTTAAAAGATTCTGGAACATTTACACTCTCAATCTTCTCTCCATGTATTATTGCTTTGTAAGCACTTGACCTACCCTTAATATCATCAGATTTAATAGTGAGCATCTCTTGTAAGGCGTAAGGTGCGCCGTGTGCCTCTAGTGCCCACACTTCCATTTCTCCAAATCTCTGTCCACCCCTTTGTGCTTTACCACTTAATGGTTGTTGTGTAACTGCAGTGTATGGTCCTGTTGATCTAGCATGAACCTTTTCATCTGCAATATGATGTAATTTAAGAATATACTTTATTCCAACTGTTACTTTTCGTGGGAACTTCTTACCTGTTCTACCATCGAAGAGATCAACTTTCTGTTCAATTTTATACCCCTTCTTACTCATCTCCTTTTCTAACCATTCAGAATTAACCTCTTCAAAGAGTGGGAATGCAAATTTATCCTTAAGAAGTTTTGCATACAATCCAAAGTGTACTTCCTCTGCCTGTCCCATATTCATTCTTTTTAGGAAAGTTGGTGTAAGAACAATATCAACCGGTTCTCCATCTGCCGTAAATGGCATATCTTCAATAGGTCGAATTGCAGCAACAGTATTTTTATCTCCATGCCTACCAGATATCTTGTCTCCATATCCTAATTTCTTTGTATCTGCAACCCATATCTTTACCTCTTCTAATACTCCAGGTGGTAATTTATCTCCCTTGTTAGCTGAAAGTCTTTGAGTATGTATTACAATTCCCTCTTCACCATGAGGTAATCTAAGAGAGTTATCTCTAACATCACTTGCAGACTCACCAAAGATAGCTCTAAGTAATCTCTCCTCAGCTGTTAACTCTTTCTCTCCTCTTGGTGCAATGACTCCAACAAGAATATCTCCTGCTTTAACTTTCATTCCCTCTCGAACAATTCCTAACATATCTAATTTCTGTAATATCCTATCATTAACATGAGGTATATCAGCTGTAATTAACTCAGGTCCTAACTCTGTATCTCTTACCTCTACTTTGTGCTCTCTAATATGAACAGAGGTTAAAAGATCATCTCTGACAATTTTTTCAGAGATAACTACAGCATCTTCATAGTTGTATCCTTCGTAGAACATTAATGCTGCTCTAAGATTAATACCTATGGCTAGTTCACCACCTACACATGTAGGGCCATCTACTAAGACATCTCCTTTTTTAAATTTCTGTCCCTGTTCTACTGCAGATCTTTGTGTAAAAGATGTGTTATCATTTGTTCTATAGAAAGTTACTAAATTGTAATCTCGAATTCCCTCTTTCTTGTAATTAACAGTTACCCTATTTGCATCTACATATGTTACCTCTCCATCATCAGTTGCAAAGACAGACCAATTAGATTGTCTTGCAACTATCTCTTCTACTCCTGTACCTATCAATGGTGCCTCCTGCTTCACTAAAGGAACTCCCTGCCTCTGCATATTTGCTCCAGCAAGTGCTCTCATAGCTTCATCATGAGAAACAAATGGTATTAAAGCCATACCTAAACCTGCCTGTTGATATGTCAAAACATCTACATGATCAACCAAGTTAACATCTTCTAATATGAAATCTCCTGCATGTCTAACTGGTACTAATAGCTCTAATATGTTGTTATGTTCGTCAGTATTAACAGAGGGGATACTAATATATTTATCCTCTTCATCTAATGCATCAAAGTAATCTACCTCTTCTGATATGAAAGGCTTAACTTTTACAATTTTCAATTCTTTTTTAGAAGCAATTTTTTCTGCAATCTCATTTGTAATTGAAGTCCCACTTTTAGCAATTCCTTTAATATCTTCATCTAATATTCTATTTAAAAGATCTACCTTTGTATTTTTGACCTCTTTCTTTACTCTTCTATATGGAGATTCTAAAAATCCATATTCGTTTACTCTTGCAAGGATGGATAGTTGAGTTACGACACCAATATTCTGACTCTCAGGACTGGTTACAGGATCAAACTTTGCATACTGTGAGTTATGCACCTCTCTGATAGAGAAGGTTGCTCTCTCTTTAACAATTCCTCCCGGACCTGCTGCCGTAACTTTTCTTTTGTTTTCTAACTCGGCTAATATATTGGTCTGGTCCATGAATGTAGATAACTGATTTGCACCAAAGAATGATTGAATAGAGGCAGCAATAGGTTTTGTACCAACTAACATAGATGGTGTTACCTTTGCATCTTGTCCGTACAAACTCATCTTATCTTTGATATTTTTCTCTAATCTTCTAATACCAGCAAGTAACTGTCTCTCGAGTACCTCTCCGACACTTCTAATTCTTCTATTAAACAAATGATCTATATCATCTGGGGGTTCAACCCCATTATTTATCTTTATTAGTTTTTTAATAATGAGAATGACATCTTCTGGATACAATACAGCTTCATCAGGGTTATTAACATCATATGATGTACCTAACTTTCTGTTTAACTGATATCTACCTATCTTTCCTAAATCAAATTTTCTTTTACTAAAGAAATTACTCTTAATATATTTCTCTGCACTTTCTAATGTAACAGACTCATCTGGTCTAAGCTTGTTATATATACTTATAATGGCATCCTCTTTACTTTTAGTAAAATCTCGTGCTAAGGTTGCCTCTATATATTTATACTCTTCATGTGTATCAACATCTTTAAAAAGTTTAAGAATTTCCTGATCACTTTCATATCCAAGTAATCTTAAAAATTCTGTTACTAACACTCTTGGTCTCTTTGGTAAAATCCTCATAGAGATAACATTGTATTTGTTTGTCTCTATCTCATACCAAGGACCTCTTCCAGGCATAAGCCTCGCTTTATAAAGATTTCTGTAAGGTAAAGCTTCCGCTTCCTCAAAAAGTACTCCCTCTGCTCTTACAATCTGGTGTGTAACAACTCTCCTTACACCATTAACAATAAAGGCACCATCATCTGACATCATTGGTAGATCTGCAACAAAAATTTCCTGCTCTTTTATCTCTCCTGTCTTGTTGTTGAGTAATTGAACTGTAGCATAAACAGGTATCTCATAAGAAAGTCCTTTTGCAAGAGCTTCCTCAATACCTCTGTATGGATCTCCGTATCTGAAAGATTTAAACTCCAAAGTCCACATTCTCTCCATTGTGTCTTTAACCGGACTTATCTCTTCAAAGAGTCTTTGGAAACCACCATTGTAAAAATCATTAAAAGAGGTCTTCTGAGCTTCTATTAGGTTGGGGATTTCAAATGATGAAGAAAATCCCTTTCCTAGATTTAATCTGGAAGCTCTATTTCGCTTGGGTTCAATCATATGTCAGTGATTTATAGGTTATAAATTACATCCAATAAAGCGATAATACCCAAATCACTCTTATAAATGATTTAGGAATACTGTAATAACCGCTTTAATTAAAGCAAAAATTAACAACTCTGGCGAGTTTATCACATTTAGAGTATATAGTCAAAGGCTTTTTTAACATTTTGCAATCCTTTTGTATAAAGGATAATATATGAATGGAAAATCTTTGTCAAAAGATATAAATTCCTCTAATATATATATACTTAATTACCATGTCCAGAAAAAAGAAAAGAGAAAAAATTAACATCAAGAGCTCTGAGACTAAAATATTCTTTGGTCTTCTGTTTCTTGTTCTCGGAATAGCATTAATATTAACCCCCTTTATTAAAGAAGAGGCTGATATCTTCATATATATATCCACTCTTCTTGGATGGCCATCTATGGTATGGGGTGTTGCAGTAACTGCGATATCAATAAATCTACTTACTCAGGGAAAAAGTTTTGGAAAAAGAATCCAAATCTTTGGTTTCCTCCTTTTGTCGGTATCACTCAACACTCTTCTTACATTTTGGGTCCCTGTTGATACACTTGGTGATACTTCAACTCTTCAGAAAGCGGGAGGCATACTAGGAAAAGTAGTGCATGTTGCTCTTAATGGAGCAATGGGAGATATTTTAGAGCTTATAATATTGCTAATAGTCCTAATAGTCGCCTTCTCCTTTATCACTGGAATAGAGATTAAACAGATAGCAGAGGTAATAAGTCAACTATTCACAAAAGTTGACTTAAAAGATTTACAGGGAAAAATTGGAAACTCTTTAAATGAGGGGAAAATGGTTATAAGTGGAAGTGATAATGATAATGATGGAGACATAGATATGGAAGATCATGAACAAATTAACATACACGAAAACATTACCCCAATTGAACAAAACCCTGTATTAACACCTATCGGCCCCATCTCTACGCAACCTAATCTACTTAATAATTCAGAAACTCAAGATCTTAATACGACCCCTGCTAAACCAAAGTATCTCGAATGGAAATATCCTAGTATTGATAGATTACAAGAACCAACAAAAACAGAACAGCCAAAAGAGGCCTACAAGAATGAAGCCAGAGTAATTGAAAGTGTGTTAAGAAGTTTCAAAATACCAGCAAAGGTCGTTGAGATAACAATAGGACCAACTGTTGTAAGATATGCACTTTCTATACCCGCAGGTGTTGCAGTAATGAAAGTCAAAAGACAAAGTAATGATATAGAGGTTGCATTAAAAGTAAACAGAGGAATGATGAGAATAGAGGCTCCTATACCTGGAACATCATATATAGGAATTGAGATCCCAAATAAGAGCCCTAACTATGTATATATGAAAGAGATGGCAAGAAAGCTTCTCTCAGAGGCAGATAAATACGAACTACCATTAATCTTAGGAAGAGATATTGCCGGTAAACCTGAAATAAGAGATTTGGTTAATATGCCACATCTGTTGGTTGCAGGTATGACTAGAGCAGGAAAATCCATTGGTATAAACTCAATATTAGGAGGACTACTTCTAACTAAGACCCCTGATGAATTAAGATTACTTTTAGTAGATCCCAAAATGGTTGAGATGGAGGCATATAATGGGATTCCACATCTTCTTACACCCGTTGTAAATGATATGGAATTAGTTGTTAATGCTCTTCAATGGACAATTACTGAAATGATGAAGAGGTATAGAATGTTAAAGCAGATACTTGGTAAGAATATAGTTCAATACAATCAAAAAATGGGATACTCTGCAATGCCATATCTAATTGTTGTAATTGATGAAATGGCTGACCTAATGCTTGTTGCAGGTCCAGAGGTTGAAGCTAAAATCCAAAGAATTGCACAGATGGGAAGAGCTGTTGGTATACACCTAATTCTAGCAACACAAAAACCTGTTGTAACTGTTATTACAGGCTTAATTAAATCTAATATATCTGGGAGAATAGCATACGCAGTTCCATCTGCAATGGACTCAAGGGTCATTTTAGATCAAACTGGTGCAGAGAACTTACTTGGAAATGGTGATATGTTGTATAAAGATCAAAGTATGTCTAAGCCAATTAGAATACAAGGTTGTTATATCTCTACTGAGGATACAATGGATATAATTGGACAGATTAAGACACAATCCATTGAAGAAAACGAAGAGGAGAAACTTGATATTATGAAAGCTGTAAATTCAAATTTAGGACCAGGAGGAGTATCTGACGAAAGAGATCCTGAATTCCCTCAAGCCTTACAAGTCGTAATATTAGAGGGGAAAGCATCTGCCTCGCTACTCCAAAGAAGATTGAGTATAGGATACAATAAAGCCGCAAGACTAATGGAACAGTTAGAGAAAGCAGGTGCAATAGGAAGACAGGATGGTGTTAAACCAAGAGAGGTCTTGGTGTCTTCTGCTTCTGAAATATTGGGCCCTTCCTCTGATGATATGTCAGAAGATTTCTAGGTTTGATATACTCTTCATAATATGATAACTGCAGGACAGGTAATTAAAAACAAGAGAGAATCTCTTGGTAAGAATTTAAACACCGTTTGTGTTGATACTAAGATTCAAAAGAGGTTTCTTGAATATATTGAAAACAACCAATTTGATCAGTTTGATTCAGAGATATTTGCATCTGGATTTATAAAAATATATTCTAAATATCTTGGCCTAGATGTAGAAAAGATACTTGCTCTTTACAGAAGAAGTACCCTACCAGCCAAAAAGGTGTCTAAAAAAACACAAATTAAAACAAAAAAAGAAAGATTAAAAATATCTCCAAAATCAATTGCTATTGTCTCCTTAGCTATATTTCTTCTATCCGTTGTAGGATACGTAGGGTATCAGATATATAAATTTCAGAAACCTCCCATATTAACAGTCTCACAACCAACAAATGAATATGTATCCCAAAGTGAAACCCTCTTAGTACAGGGAACTACAGAAGACTCTGCTTTTGTAGAGATTAATGGTACCCAAACAGTTGCAAACAAAGATGGAGATTTTGAATCAGAATTAAAATTAAATGAAGGAGTAAATAGTATTACAGTTAAAGCATGGAAAGGAACAAATGCAAAGCTTCAAACAACTGTGACCCTTAAAGTAATATATTCTCCAGAAAAAGAAATCTCTGCCGAAGAGAAGCAGAAAGAATTTTTACTCGTTTTAACAATATCCCAATCTCCCTCTTGGATTAAGCTTGATGTAGATGGAGAGAATAAAATATCACAGGTATTACAACCAAACACACAACACGAATATGCCGTGTCGAAGAGCTTTACTTTAGTTACAGGTAGAGTACAAAATACAAGTATAAAAGTTAATGGCGAAGAATTAAAAATATCCTCTTCAAGTACAACCGGTATAAGTCAAATAACATGCGAAATTATAAATAACGAATTAAAGTGCGAATAGCTTAAGGAAATTGGTATAATTGTATATGGATTCATCAAGAGATCAAATTGAAGAGATACGAAGTCGTCTGAACATAGTCGATATTATTAGTAAGTATGTTCAATTAAAACAGACAGGAAAGAACTTCTCCGGTAGATGTCCATTTCATGTTGAGAAAACCCCCTCCTTTATTGTTAGTCCTGAATTACAAAGATACAAGTGCTTTGGTTGTGGTGAATCTGGAGATATCTTCAACTTTGTTCAAAAGATTGAGAATATTGATTTCCCAGAGACCTTAGAGAAACTTGCTAAAGAAGCTGGAGTAACACTTAGAAAACAACAGGTAAATACACAGTATCAAAGATTAGAAGAGATTAATAAAATAGCTACAATATATTTCTTTAAGCAAATAAAGGATAAAAAGAATATTAAGGTATTAGAGTATGTACATAGTAGAGGAATAACAGATGAAAGTATAAAAAACTTTGGAATAGGATACTCACCAGGAGGTTTTGGCTTACTCGACTTTATACAAAAAGAAGGCAAATACTCAAAAACAGAGCTCTTGGAATCTGGCCTTTTTGTTGAGAAAGAGGGAAAGTTAAGAGGAAAATTTTTTAAAAGAGTAATGTTCCCAATAAGATCGAGCTCAGGGAAGGTAATCGCCTTTACCGGAAGAGTGCTACCTGGTAACGATTTCGGTCCTAAATATATGAACTCTCCAGAAACTCCCATATACCACAAAAGTGATAATCTTTATGGACAATACGAATCAAGACAAGAGGTTAGAAAACAAGATCTTGTAATAATGTGCGAAGGTACAACCGACGTTATATCTGCACATCAAATAGGTATTAAAAACATTGTAGCACCCCTTGGAACTGCATTAACAAAAGAGCAACTATTAAAAATATCTAAATTAACAAAGAATATTCTTTTCCTTTTTGATAGTGATAGTGCAGGACAAAGCGCCTTAGAGAAAGCTTTTATTCTTTCTCAAGAGCTTTCTCTTAGTACCTACGCTGCAAATACCCTACCATATAAAGATATTGACGAGATGATAAGAGAGAGTCCTAAAAAGTTCAAAAATCTTGTTAAGAAGAGAATTGATGCATATACCTATCTATTAACTCAGTTTGTTAAAGATAAGAACCTAAACAAATTTGAGGAGTATCGTCGGACTGTTTCATGGATGGAGAACATTCTTTCATATGTTAAAAATCGTTCAAATCTTTTATTCTATGTGAAATCGTCGCACAGTATCACCAAAATAAAGCCATTCGAAAAAGTCCTAGATAACGGCACTATTTTAAGGGAGGAAAAAAGTGGAAATTTGACCCCTAAAAAGACTAGCAAAGATGCTCTTTTTTTACAGCATCTTCTTTTTCAAGAGAATTTTAACATTTGGAAAAATTTTGACCTCAAATATTTTGAAGATGAAAAAATTAAGGAAATCTTATCCTTTGTTTCACAAAACCCTGATTCTAAAAGGGAAGATATCTTAAAACATTTCGAAGAAAATAGTATAATGAAAGGAATAATTGAAGATAGTATCTTCTCTTTTTCAAAGTCTGAGAGTAACATAGAAGAGATAGCAAATATCTATAACAGTATTGTCAGAGAGTATTATCAAAGAAAGGAGGCAGAATACCAATTAAAAATTGCCTCTGCAGAACAAACAGGAAAATTAAAAGAGAGCGAAAAACTCTTTAAAGAGTTCCAGAATTTAACTAAAGAGAAACAAAAATATGAACAAAGTAGCGGATTATGATACATATGATTATGATTACAGTACTTACTGGAAGAAAAGAGAGTACGAACATAAATCAGAGGTCTTAGTATTAGAAAAACTTCTTAAAAACGAAAAGGGTAAATGGTTTCTTGATATTGGAGGGTCTTTTGGTAGATTAGCTTCAACATATTCTAAAAAATATACTCACGCAGTTATAATCGACTACTCCTTAAAAACATTACAAAAGAACTTTAAACAATTAAAAAAAGATTGTCCAAACATCGAATTAGTTGCTGCGAATGTATATTCTCTCCCTTTTAGAAATAACACTTTTGATGGTTCAATAATGGTAAGAGTATTACATCATATTGAAAAGCAAAACGATTGTATAAAAGAGATATATGGAGTTTTAGATAAAAACGGTATACATATCCAAGAGTACGCTAATAAAGTACATATTAAAGCTTTAGTAAGAGCAATACTAACATTAAATTCTTCTTTCTTTAATCAGGCTCCATACCAGCAACCTGATAAACATAATTATGAAGGTGCAAGGGAGGGTTCCCAAGTTCTTTTTCTTAACTATCACCCATATTGGATTAAAAAACTTTTTAGTAAAATAGGCTTCCATATTGAGAAAAAATACGATTGTTCTTTCTTAAGAATTGACATTCTTAAAAGAAAATTTAATACAAAATCACTTCTCTATTGGGAAAATATTTTCCAAAATACTCTCTCCTGGTCTAATATCTCCCCTAGCATATTTGTAAAGGCGAGAGCAGTGAAAAAAACAGGTGTTGTGATAGAAAAAAAGAAACTAGCAGATATCTTAGTATGTCCAAAATGTAAAAGCAACTTGAATATATTAAATGATCGCGCACAATGTAGAGAGTGTGAGAGTACATACTTTAAGAAAGAAAATATTTGGGATTTTAGGGTTTAAATGAAAACAAA
>CAZAUH010000002.1:0-12323 GCA_964488325.1 uncultured Candidatus Saccharibacteria bacterium | reverse complement strand
GTACATACTTTAAGAAAGAAAATATTTGGGATTTTAGGGTTTAAATGAAAACAAAAAGATCTTTAGGTCAGAATTTCTTCATAAACAAAAACTTAGGTAATTACATCTCGAGTATTTTAAGTACTACTGATTGTGACTCAGTTCTTGAAATAGGTCCGGGTATGGGATTTTTTACTCAGAGATTACAAGATATATTTAAAAATGTAATTGTAATTGAGAAAGATACTCAACTATCTAATTCCTTAAAGATACAGTTCCCTAAAATAAAGGTCGTTAATAGTGATTTTTTGGACGTTAGTTTAGATAATTTGATAAAAGAAGATGTTTCCTTCTTTGGGTCATTACCATTTAATATTGCTAAGGCAATAATAAGGAAGATAATTGAGAGTAAATATTTTACTAAACCATCATTCTTTATCGTTCAAAAAGAGGTCGCAGAAAAATATATATATAAACCACCTTACTCTACCCTCTCACTAACTACCTCAATATATGCAAACTGCAAAAAGATAATAGATATATCCCCAGATTCTTTTAGGCCTAAACCAAATGTTACTAGTAGTTTAATATCCTTTACTCCAAATAATAGGAATATTTCAGATACCCTATCATTAGAAGATATTGTCAAGAAGGCTTTCAGACAACCTAGAAAGAATCTTTATAACAATTTAAAGGGTACTAAATTTGAAAAAGGAATAAGTACCTTTAAAACTCTTAGACCAGCACAGCTATCCTTGGACGAATATATTGAAATATGTAAGAATTCTCTTTGATCTTTTGATATAATTGTTGTGATGAAAAAAGAAAAAAAGGAGAAACAGTTACAGTTTGGCTTAAAAAGTGCACCACAGAATATCTATTATAAATACAAAGAGCAGTATGAACTCTGGTTAGCGGGTCTTGAAACAAAGAAATATATTAAAGATCCTTTATCGTGGTTAACAATTGTACTATCTACTTCTTTTATTGCTACACAGATCTATCTGATTCAAGCAAAAGAAAAAATACCAACGAAAATACCTCTTTTTAATTACTTTCTTAATCCTTCAAAAAGATTGATACCCAGTGAATACATCTATCTATTTCCATTGGTTTGTTTATTAATCCTTTTAGTAACAATATATCTATCAAATAGGTACTATCATAAAGAAAGAGACCTCTCAAAAATAATTATACTTGTTACTTTGCTCGCAAATCTTTCAATCTGTTTAATATTTATCAAATTATTTTTAACCTTTTAAATATGGATTTCTCAATACCAACAAACATATTAGAAAATATTTTGAAACTTAATAATATCAGCGTGTCTTCTCAATATGATAGATATCTTAATTACTGGCCAATATTTCTTTTTGGACTCCTTTTTGCGTTTTTTATATTACCCTTACTTGGGAAAATTGCTCTGAGATGGGGAATAACATATAAACCTAGGGTAAGAAGAAAGAATAAAGTATTTGACAACCCAGAGAAAGCCCTTCATGACAAGGAAACGCCAGCATTGGGAGGACTTGCAATTACTATTCCTTTGATAATTATTTTCTTGATATTTTTTAGACTGGATGCCTTTACGATACCAATACTTCTTGCAATTTTGGTATTAGTAATCGGTTCGACCTTAGATGATGTCTTTAATCTTTCTTCAAAAATGCAACTCGGATACCAATTACTTGCAGCCTCTATAATTGCATTCTCTGTTTTAGATCTCTCTTTTGTAAGTTTCTTTACAAATGATATGTTGGATTTAACAAGTTCAACTTGGAATGGGACATTTCTTTCCCTACCATTCTCTTTTGTATTTCCAGGAGATTTAATACTAATAGCCTGGATATTGCTATGTATCAATTCGGTAAAATGGGTAGGAGGATCCCCCGGGTTGGTTGAATCATACTCCCTTATTATATTCATACTACTTTTCATAATTGGTATAAGAACTTTTTCACTATTTTCCTCTAG
Source organism: uncultured Candidatus Saccharibacteria bacterium (assembly GCA_964488325.1). GTDB lineage: Bacteria > Patescibacteriota > Dojkabacteria > SC72 > SC72 > UBA2259. Next base: position 10,370 of record CAZAUH010000002.1, on the reverse strand, counting down.
CCTAAGCATATTAATCTCTGGAGCTCTCATCTCTCTTTTGTATTTCGCATTTCCTGCTCCAAAAATTATGTCTGGATCAAGTGGGAAATCAATCTATGGCTTTCTAATCAGCATACTAGCCCTTATAAGCGGCGTTAAGTTTTCAACTACATTAATGCTTTTAGCACTACCAATCGTAGATGCTATCTATGTTATTGTTTATAGATATATAACATACAAACCAAAAAATATAATAGATTTAATGAGAATAAATGATACATCCCATCTACACCATCAACTATTAAAATTAAATCTCTCAAGTAGACAAATTCTTCTTATAGAAACCTCAATAGCTCTTCTTATCGGTTCTTTAGCAATACTATCAACTGGAGCATTGAGATATTTTGTCTTAATATTTGGAATTGCCTCAGTTATAGCTTTTGTTGTATTTATAAACTACAAAGCAAGTAAAAAGGAGAAAGTTAAGGAAAGTTCCCCAGAATCAAAGTACTCATATTAACTTTGTAGACAAATCATTGTACCTTGAATATAATTAAGGTATATGAAAAAATGGAAATCTGCTCTTATAATAATATCCCTTGTACTTCTTCTTTCCGTCTTTTTTTTCTTTGTCCCCTTAGATGGTATTGTTAAAAACATACCAATAATAAAGAACTTCTATCAAAATACAACCCTTGAAATAACAACTCCTAATGGGAAAGCTCTTGTTAAAATAGATGGGAAAGAGTATGGAGAAACTCCATCTAATATTACAAACTTAGTAGCTGGTAAATACGAAATTGAACTAATTAGAAGCTCAGAGGACAAAGGTTTTTACAAATCTCATATCTTTAATCTAGAACTAACAAAAAATTCAACCTCTAGAATAAATATGGAGATAGGGCCAGATGATAATTTACATGGGATTATTCTCTACTACACAGAGGATCAGACTGTTCAAAAAGGAAAAGGGAAGATAACAATTACTTCTGATACTTCTGACACTAAGGTATATATTAACAATGAATATTTGAAGAATACCCCAGTAGCAAATATATTATTAAACAAAGGGGAGTATAGTATAAGGTTAGTAACTGATGATTTTGAGGATCTCGAATTCCCTATGGTAGTAAGAGAGGGACATATTTTGAATATTAAGGGATATCAATTTCCAATACCAGTTAAATTCGAATTAAGTGAAAGCAATGAGTAATATAGATGATTTAAGCAAAATTAAAGGACAAACTCCTATTTCCGTGATAGTACATGGTGGAAACTATATATCCTTTCTTCTTGCGAAGACTCTCTTAGAACAGGGTAGCCATGTTGTGATAATAGATAAGTATACTAATAGCTCAAAACAGTATTTTACCGAATTGAAAAAGACTGGTAGAGTAAGTTTTATTGATTTCAAGGGATTAAAATCTTTTTATGAGAAGATTGCACGAATAGACTATTTATACTATATGCTAGGAGAAAAGGTTGAAGGTACTAAAGATATTGATAGTAAGGATTTCCTCTCTGAAACAGACTATTTAAATCAAAGTTTAACCTGCGCAAATAAATATAAAGCTAAGATATCATTAATTACATCTCTAAGATTAAATAGGGAGCTATCAAATAGAATAAATAATGAAAAAGGGGGAAAAACAAAACCTTACTCTCCTTTAGAATTACAGAGATATGGTGAAAACTATGCAGCTGAGTATGTTGATAAGACAAATGCCAATCTAAGGATCATACGACTAGGTACAATCATAGGTAAGGGTGTAAATGAGATATTAGACAGAACACTGCACAAGCTCTTTCTAGACGCCACTAGCAAGCATCAGATTGATATCGAGGGCGATGGCTTAGAAGTACACAACCTTATTCATGAAAGTGATGCTATTTATGGAATACTGAAATTAACATTTTCTGATCATACAAAGGGGGAAGTCATATCACTATGTAATAAAAATGATTACTCCACACTCTCTATAGCATACAAATTACTTGAATTGGATGTAGAGGCAAAGGCGATAAAGTTTATCGAAACCGAAAATAGTGACACCATACTCCAAGATCTCTATGTACCTGCACCAAATGCCACTGAATATGAATGGAAACAAAATATTTCATTAGAAGATAGCACTATTGATCAAGTAAAGGCATATTATGAGAAATCTGATAAAAAATGGGAAATAGATAGATCTGGAGATGAAAAAGCATATAGAAGCCAAGACGATATATCGAATGTATCAAAAACCAAACTTGGTTCTTTTATTGCCTCCTTACTCAAACCGTTTAAGATGTTTAATAGACCGAAAGATCTAATTGATCATATTGACTATTTTAAGATATTTAAGACTCTTTCACTTCTTGCGGTTTTTGTTCTTGTTGTTTACTTCTTAATAGCCCCGATCATAGGTCTTCTAATAGGGGGAACGTTAATATACAACCACGGCAAATCATTAAAATCCTCTATATCTGAACTAGATTTTAACAAGATTGAAAACAATGTATCCTCTCTTTCTACTAATATTGTACGAGTAGAAAACAATTTAAATAGACTGTTTTGGATATTTAAGATAACAAATACTAAAGATCAATATACAAATCTATTTCAAGTTGTCCAAGGAACAAAATATATCTCAGATAGTGCAAATGATTTAATTGTTGGATTAAGACCTCTGGGAGAATATATAAAGGACTACGATCCCTCCATTAAATTAAATGCTGATGATTCAGAAATAAAAAAAGAGTATAGTCAATATCTTGAGGCAATAGATGATAATAAGTACCTATTAAAAGAGGGAATCTACAAAATGACTCTTGCTAAAAACCTTATTGCTACGACAAATACTCAAAAATTCCCGAAAGTTCTAAAGGATCTAGTATACGAATATAGTGGTGTGGTTGGGCAGATAAATACTATCGTTAAACCATTAGAACAGGTGTCTCAATTTCTCCCTGATGTTTTAGGCCTAGATGAAAGAAAAAGATATTTAATATTACTTCAAGATAACGGAGAGATACGAAGTACAGGAGGGTGGATATCAAGTTATGCAATAGTAGCCATAGAAGATGGCCAGGTTAGAGAGCTCTATGTAGACGATATATACAATGCTCAAGCAGTACTTAATTTGAAAGGCAATACATATAGGACACCAAATTCTTTAGTTAGGGCACTTCAAAACACATCTTTCTCGTTTCCTCTTGTCAACTGGGATCCAAATTTAGACAATGTACTACTTTCTTCCGAACAGTTTGTATATGACCTTGGTAAAGGGAATACACTTGATGGAATAATTATGGTTGATATGATATTTATTCAGAAATTACTTGATCAATGGGAAGGGATAGAGGTTCCTGGTGAAAGCGAATTGGTCACATCAGAGAACTTGTATAGCAACATCTTTGAAACTTACTCTAATGAAGCTCCAAATGAACAACGTAAGTCTACTTTCTTAACTGATTTCTTCAATGCTGTAGTAACAAAAATCTTTTCCTCAAAGCTTACAAATAATAAAGAGCTCTTTAGCACGATATCAAACTCAATAGACGAGAAGCACATACTTTTAACTTTTAAAAACTCTATGGCTAGAGCATATGTTGATCAAGCTGGATGGGATGGAAATCTAGATTCGAAATTCCAAAGTGCTCCTATTAATATTGATTGGAATTGGGGGAACAATAAAGCAAACCTATATATAAAGAAAGCTCATACTCTTGATATCAATATCAAAGACGAACAGACGATAGACTATACATACCAAATTGCAATTCAAAATGATTCAACTAAAGAAGAGTATCCACAGGGAGAATATAAAAATTATATTAGAATAATTATTCCATATAACGCAACTGTAACTGGCATTAAGGGCATTACCAATAACAAGTATGATATTTATGAAGATTCTGGTTATAAGGTCATTGCTGGTTGGTTCAATATCCCTGTTAAAGAAACTCTTACTGTAGAGATTAAATATAGATTATCAAAAGAAAATGAAGGCTCAAATTTTCCTCTTGAAAAAAATGATACTAACTACGAAATAGATATCGACATATATAAGCAACCTGGAAGTAGAAAAGACTCCTATAATTTTTCTCTTAGTTTCCCACAAGATTGGGTAGTAGAAAATAACGATGGCTTAACAAGAATTGAAAATATAGTAAACAGAAGGTTTGAATTATCTTCCGACCAACATTTTTATATATCCTGGCAAAGATAATTTCCTTAGACTATTACCCTTTCTCTTTCTTTTAAATATAGATATAAGTCTAAGATCTCCTCTACGGAAGTTTCTTTCATAGATGCAAATTTCCCTATCTCCTCTATATCTAAATCAGTATTAATAGGCATTCTATTACTTATTCCTATTGGTTTAAAAAATGTTGCTATATGATTAGATTTACAATTTGGACAGGAGAAGTGTATAATACTCGATATGTTTGTATCTTGTATTATTTCTAAATCGTTCAGAGAATAAGAGTTACCACACTTATCACAAAATTTGGCTATAGTATCAATAAAGAACTGCTTTTTATCATCTAAATTGTTTTTATTTAAGGGCTTTACCATATTTTAATTATACCATATCAATATTATGAGTAACTCAAGTAAATCAAAACATATTCTTGAATTAGTTAAAAAGGGGAAAGAACAAGGATTCCTTTCTCAGGAGGATATTCTAGAGGTTTTCCCAACAATAGAGGAAGATATTGTTCTTTTAGATGATATTTTCAGAGAGTTGCAAGAAAATGATGTTGAGGTATTAGAACCTGAGGAGGATATTGTAGCTGATCATGAAGAGTTAACCTTAGAAAAAAAGATCAGGATATTAAAAACAATTCAATCAAGCTTATCAACCGATGCTATTAGATCTTACCTTTTTGAAATTGGAAAAATCCCTCTTTTAACAGGAGAGGAGGAGGTTATTCTTGCTAAAAGGATAGAGAATGGTGATAAAGAGGCAGGACAGCTATTAATTACCGCTAATCTTAGATTAGTTGTAAGCATTGCAAAGAAGTATAGTAAGAGCGGTTTAGAGCTATTAGACCTAATACAGGAAGGGAATATAGGTTTAATGAGAGCGGTTGAGAAATTCGATTACCATAAAGGTTTTAAATTCTCTACATATGCTACATGGTGGATTAGACAGGCTATAACAAGGGCTATCGCTGATCAGGCAAGAACTATTAGAGTACCTGTCCATATGATTGAGACAATTAATAAGTTTAATAAGGTAAATGGGACATTAACTACAAGGTTAGGAAGACAACCTACGGACGAAGAGATTGCGAAAGAGATGGATATTGAGTTGGAGAAAATAGCAGAGATAAGAAAGATAAAACAGAATCCTTCTTCATTAGCTACTCCTATCGGTGACGAAAAAGATAGTAAATTGCAAGATATTCTTCCAGATGAATGGTCACAAAGTCCAGAGGATTTTGCTACTTCTGAATATTTAAAAAATCAACTTAAAGATATTCTTGATTCCCTACAAGATAGAGAAAGAAGAGTTCTTTCCCTAAGATTTGGCCTTACCGATGGAGTCACAAGAACTTTAGAGGAAGTAGGAAGAGAGTTTGGAGTAACAAGAGAAAGAATAAGACAAATTGAGGCAAAAGCATTAAAGAAACTTAAGGAGAAATCTTCGGAAAAGAAACTAGATGACTATATTGATATTTAATCAGTAGTCATTTCAAAGAAAGAGCTAGGTTGTATAGCAAAACCACTTTCTATCCTTTCTGATACGGCTTCTAATATCTCTTCATCGAATTTAGCTGCTAAAGGTTTTGTATAGTTTTCTGCATTAGGATTTAATGTCGAGAAGGACTTTTTGGAAAAAACAAGGACACCTCCCCAAACTATTGCAATTATTATAGACAGAAGGATAACAACAAAATATTTTCTAAAAGTTTCCATTTTTTAATCGTAAAAGTTTACATTTTCTATCTGATATATTCGTAGACTAAGAGAGTATTGGGTTTTTCCATCTGCATCTACTTTGCTACTATATGAGATACTCTCAACAACAGGGTACATTGGCAAAGCTTCCAAATCTTTAAGAAGGGTAACTAAATCAATTCTATTCCCAGTCACAGATAATGTAACTGCATACGGCACTAACACTTTTGTTTTAATATCTTCATTCCCATCAGTACTTGATTTCTTGTTCTCAGAAAAACTAATTGAATCCAACAAGAAATTGTTTCTTGTAATAATTGCATCTATATTAGCTAGAAACAGACTGAAATTTTGAGAAGTTGGAAATATTAGAGTTAAATTCTTAAAAACTTCTTCATTTTGGTTATACTGTCCATCTAAACTTGTTAACGCCTCTAGTTTACCATTAAGAGCTTCTGATACCTGTTCTTTCTTTTTTATATCATCACTAATATCTTTTACAGTTTTAAATGTTGGCACTATAGCAAAAACAATTAACAATACAGATACAATAAATGTTAAACCTGTAAAAATCATTTCTGCTTTTTTGTTTGGCCCATTTTTTACCATCTTAACATATTCAACTTTTCTTTCGGTACTTTCTAATGCTCCCATATTATTTTTCTTCCTTGATGACATTAAAGTTCATAGAGACCTCGTACTCCTGACCTTGTAAGGATATGTTAACCTTTACATCGGAATATGATTTATCACTCTTTAATGAGTCTTCATAATCCCTGAGTGCTTTGAAATCTGTTGTAATTAGAGAAAGGCTAACTCTCCCACTATCAATAGATATATTCTCAACATTAATTGTAAGAGGTATACCGTTTAATATTTCTGAAATAAGATTTGAATTGAGATCCTGACCTTCTTTTATTACTTTTACATCTCCTAATAATGTCTGAAGGTTTTCGTACTTAATCACATTCTTTTTCCATGTTTCATTTTCTAATACCTTAACCTGTGCATTAATTTCTGATGTTAAGTCATTATTTTTCCCATCTCTAACAAGCCTAAATGCAAAAGCTCCCAGAACAAAAGCTTGAACCACTATTAACAGTACCTTCCCAATCGTCTCTAGCCATGCAAATGATGTCTTCACGACACTATCTGAATCACCCACAGGTTCTAGAAAGTTAATAGACTTTGTTTGACTTTTGATCTTTAACATAGGGCAGTGTTAATAATTACTACTACAGTATACAAAGGTTTTTGAAAAGATACCACATGTTAGTACAAGAATATATATTCTGTTATAATTAATGCTATAAATATGGATAAAATTCAATCACATAAAATCTTTATCGGTGTCTCATGGCCATACGCAAGTGGTAAAATTCATCTTGGACATTTGGCAGGACAAAATATCGCATGTGATGTATTTGCAAGATATCATCGATTGAAAGGAAATAAAGTACTTATGGTATCCGGAAGTGATAGTCACGGGACACCAATACTACTTAAAGCCGAAGAGTTGGGAATATCTCCTGAAGAATTAGTAGAGAAATCACATAAGGAACTATTAAATACATTTAAGAACCTATCTTTAATATATGAAAACTATACCTCTACAACAACAGATAATCATAAAGAGGTTGTTCAAAATATCTTCTTAGTTCTGAAAGAGCTTGGGTATTTATATACAAAAAAATCAAAACAGTATTTCGATGAAAAGGTTAATAAATTTCTTCCAGATCGATATGTAAGAGGAACGTGTCCACAGTGCAGTGCTATAAATGCAAGGGGGGACGAGTGTCCTGAATGTGGAAAATTTCTTAAACCAGAGGACTTGATTAACCCATACAGTACTCTCTCTGATACAAAACCTGTATTAAAAGAAACAGAACACTTCTATTTAGATTTGAAAAAGTTAGAACCACAAATAGGGGAGTGGGTCAATAAAACAAGCACTAATTGGAGAAAATGGGTTAGAGAATTTTCAAAAGGATGGATTAGGGAGGGACTCGAACCAAGAGAGGTAACTAGAGATATGAAATTTGGTATTCCTGTTCCAGTAGAGGGTTGGGAAGACAAAGTTATATATGTATGGATAGAAGCTGTAGTTGGATATCTTTCTGCTTCAATAGAATGGGCTCAAAATATTGGTAAACCTAGTGAATGGGAAGAGTATTGGAAAGATCCTAACTGCAAACATTACTACTTCATCGCTGGTGGTAATACTCCTTTTCATACAATAATATGGCCAGCAGAGTTACTTGCATATAGCGAGAAGTACAAAGACGATTCTCTCTGGGAAAAGTATAAACTTCCAGGGGAAAGTAAAAGATTCAATCTAAACCTTCCATATGATATCCCCTCAAACAAAATGCTTCTTCTCAATGGTAAAAAAATGTCAAAAGGAGATGGTATTGGCATGGAAGCTGATTCTTTGCTCGAGAAATATAATAGCGATTTAATTAGATTCTTCTTTATAAGATACGCTCCTGAGAATCATGATCGAGAATTCGAATGGAAAGATTTCATTGATTGCAATAATAATGAGCTTGTTGCTAATTTGGGAAATTTTGTTAACAGAACTCTAACCTTTCTCAATACTAAATTTAACAATGTTGTACCAGAGGGATTAATAGAAAAAGATGTTGAGGTAAATATTAATAAAGCATTTGATGAGATTGGGAAATATATAGAGGCTTGCGAATTTGTAAAAGCATCTGAGGCTTTGCTTTCATTTGGAGATTTTTGTAATAAATATTTCAATGATAAGGCTCCATGGGTATCATATAAAGAGAATATTAAAGATTGTAATAATACGATTTATAACTCAGTACAGTTGGTTAATGCATTAAGAATATTAATTAAACCCTTTATGCCAAATAGCTCTCAATTCCTTTGTGAAATGTTAAATATCAATGGAGAGTACGATCCTAATCAGGATTTAGAAAAGAATAAGATTGTCGGTAAAATAGAAAATAATTGGAGATTTCAATTGTTACATGCTAATACAAAACTTAACACTCCAAAACTTCTCTTTGAGAAAATTCTTGAGGGCTAACATATATTCCAAAATTTCATAAATTTTGATATAACCAACATAGGAGGTGGATATGCCTACTATTCTTGTTATCTGCAAGGCCAATAATGGTGAGAAACTCTCTTCGAAAGTTTCAAAAGAGGAAGAGAAAAAAGCTCAAAAACCTACTTGTGGAGTTGCAAGGAAGAAAGGAGGTGATCCAGCTCTAAAGCGACATGGCCATTAGTTGTGTCGCTTGATGGAGAGAATCCGTTCTATTGACTTACGTCTTAGATTCTCTCCATCTTGTTCCCCTTGTATGAATCTCTTCGAAACAAAAAAACCTTTTTAAATCTGCTGACTCATTAATGATCCCTCTGCAAGATTTAGCTTAACTAATTCCTGCCATACAGATTCGGTTACAAATGGAATGAAAGGATGCATAATCTTAAGATTTTCCTTAAGGATATATAGAAGCTCCGCAAGCTTATATATTCTTTCTCTCGACCCTATCTCTTTGTCTTGTATCTCTCCTTTTATCTCCTCTATCCAAATATCACATAGCTGATGCCAAAAGAACTCCCTTATACTCTCTGCTCCCAAATTAAACTGGTATCTCTCTATATATTTAGATACTTTCTTAACATGTTCCTCTGTTTTCTTAACTCTTTCTAAGGTTGTATTAACTTCATACTTTGCAACTTTCTTAATTTCACTATCATCAATATTCATTAAGATAAATCTACTTGCATTCCATATTTTATTTACAAAATTTCTATTTCCTTTGATCTTCTCCTCTCTAATTGGAGCATTAGAACCGGGAAGTGCGTCAGAGTAATACCAAAGTCTTAATGCATCCGCTCCGTATTTTTCAAAGACCTCTTGTGGTTCAATACCGTTACCTTTACTCTTTGACATCTTAGATCCATCAGAAGCTAGTATCATACCGGTAAGAAATATTGTATTGAAAGGAACCTGTCCTGTTCTGTATAGACCGAACATAAGCATTCTTGCAGACCACCAAAATAGTATATCTCTAGCATGAATCATCATCTGTGTAGGATAATACTTTTTAAAATCTTTACCCTCAATACCTCCTAAAGTAGAGTATGGCCATTGGCCAGAACTAAACCATGTATCAAACATATCTGTTTCTGGTTCCCATTCTTCAGAATCAGAGGGTGCGTTCTCACCAATATATACACTCCCATCACCATTTACTTTAGTAGTAAATTCTCTTTCATAATCTTTAACATTTTTACCTTTATTTTCTTGTAACCAATCATAAAGTTTCTTACCACCGCTATACCATACCGGGATTCTTTGTCCCCACCATAGCTGCCTAGATATACACCAAGGTTTAATATTCTCAAAGAAGAACTCTAAAGCTCTCTGTTGTCCCGGAGGAATTACTTTAACCTCACCAGACTTGAGTGCTTCTAATGATTTTTTGGCTAAATCACTTACATCTAAATACCATTGATT
>CAZAUH010000001.1:14338-44511 GCA_964488325.1 uncultured Candidatus Saccharibacteria bacterium | reverse complement strand
ATATATCCTTAACCATAACAGTGCCACTCTCTGTTCCATCACTTTTCCAAAGTTCTGTACCATTTGTTGCATCGTTTGCACTAAAGTACAAGGTGGTTCCTATTGCTGTGAGATTGGAAGGAGAACTACTACTACTTCCAGCACAAATATCTTTGATCATAACAGTTCCTAGTTCTGTTCCATCACTTTTCCAAAGTTCAGTCCCATTTGTTCCATCATTTGCACTAAAGTACAATGATTCGTTAAAATAGGTTAATGAATTAGGTGAACTAGGTGAATAATCAACCTCATTAATTTCTTTAACTATAATAGGTTCTGATACTGCGTAAACATTCTTAAAAGGAAAAAACAAAAGTAAAAGGAAAGGTAAAACAAATACAAAAGATTTAATTAATCTCTTTAACATAAATACAAACTTTTAATTAAGTTTCTAAATCTATTTCAATTTTATACATTAAGTTATGATAAATCAAGGATAGTTTGAGACCTAGATATATATATAACTATATTCCCCTTCTATCTTTTTTTTTACAATGTGATACAATATTTCCGTTATGAAAGGTCGGTTGTATGCCAATTGGTTGGTAATAATTACGTTGTTCCTATTTTTTTCCTCACTGGGAATTTTCGTTATATCTTTAAAAGATACGATAGGAATTAAACAGTGTGCATTTGGAGATGATTTAGGAACAAACTGTATATGTAATAGTGAGGGAGAAAAGGTTTGTGATGAAGATATTACAATTACAGTTGGTTCAAGTGAGTTTACATCCGTAGATTTAGTATATTCATTTGATTTTCTTAATCTTATAGATATTAATAACCCAATTAATCAAAAAGCTAAGTTTGTTGATATTTCAAATTTTAATAACAATTTGAAGATTACACTTGAAATCGAAAGTATGTGTAATGAGGATAGTATAGTTGCTCCACAAATAGGTTTCTATAAATTAAATGAAGAGAAATTAATACTTACAGTAGTAAGTAATTTAACAAATGAGTCATTTAATATGCCATGTGTTTCTGAAAACACATTTCTTATTAATAACTTTAACATGAATGTAGATGATACATTTAGAGTACAGTATCAAGATGAATATGATTCTATTTATCTATCTAATAACTGTATATATGAGGGATATATTCGAAATGATGGAGATGTATATAACTCAAAAGATGGTAACTTACTATGTCAATGTAAGAATGGAGAAAGTAGTTGTGTGAAGGAGTAACCTGTTAGAGTAATCCTACAAATAGTCCTAAGATACATGCAAAGAGTGTAAATAGCCAAAACCTCATTGTAATTTTGTACTGAGGCCATCCTACTGCTTGGAAGTGATGATGTATTGGAGCTATCTTAAATACCCTCTTCTTAAAGAATTTCATACTTAATATCTGTATTGCACTTGATCCCATTATTAACCATGTAACAGAGGTCATTAGGAAATATGGAAGAATATTGTTTGTTACTAAGCCAATAAAAAAGATAGAGAAGGCCAAAGGCATAGCACCTGGTCCCCCATTCCAAAATCTTGCTGGAGGAATATTAAAGTAAAGATCAACTACTAATACCCCTAATGTAATTGCAAGAAATGGTAAGAAGGCGTACTGCTGTTGTACTATTAATAGCATAGACATAGCACAAATAATAATGATAAATATACCTACCATTAGACCATCTAATCCATCAGTTAGCTCTCCAGAATAGATTGCAAATTGACTAACTATTGCGATAAGTAGAAGTATTGCTGGTGTTATTGAAAGTACAATTGTATTTGTAAGTGATAGTGTTGTAAAAGTACCGGTACTATATAGAAGATACATTATTATAATATTAAGAAGAATAGTGAATAGGAGCTTACCTAATCTCCATTCAAAAGTTTCTTGCATTGCCTTTATCTTAGGATTATTCTTAAACCCATTTGTAAATATTGCAACATCTACAAAGCCCCAAAACCCAAAAAGCATAAAGCCAATTAGAAGAGCTCTTAACTGTGGAAACATAGGGGTAAATATATATGCTATTAAAGGAACAACAATCCAAATTAGTACGCCACCCATATTTGGTGTACCATTTGTTTGAGTTGATTTCATAATTCTCATGAATATGGAATTGGTTCCCTCTCTTGATCCAAGTTCTGTTTTCTTAAGTCCACTTACCTGATTCAGTTTGTAGAGTATACTAATCATGATTGGTGCAAGAAGTACAGATGCTAGTGTAGAAATGAATAGATATTGGAGACTCTCTTTTAGAATTTCAATCATATTAGTATTAACGAATTTATTATCTCTAATTATCTCAATTTCTCTTTGAGATTTCTAGGTCATTAACAATATTTAGAAATATTTCAGTCCACATAGGTACTACAGTGTTTGCTGCATACTGGTTGTTTTTTGGCTCTTCTAATCTTACAAGCATTATCATCTTTGCATCATCAGCTGGAGCAAAACCAACAAAGGTAGTAATTGTTTTATCCTCTTCATATCCCACACCATCTTTTTTCGCAACCTGGGAAGTTCCTGTTTTACCTGCAATGTAATAGTCCTCTAACTGTTTAATGTATTTAATATTAATTCCTCCATCCTCAATAACGTGTGTCATCATCTCTGCTACAGCATCTGCGGTCTCAGAAGAAATTGGTTCTGAAAGAACCTGAGGTTGAAAATTTATTTTTTCTTTTTCATCTGATATTGAGGAGATAATATATGGTCTCATTCTTTTACCATGGTTTGCTATTGTACTAATAGCAGAGATTACCTGAAGTTGAGTAGCAGATATACCCTGTCCATAGGATGCAGTAATTGTATCAAGCTTGGTCCACTGTGCATCTGATTTTAAGTAGCTATTACTTTCCTCTTGTAATCCTATTCCAATAAAGCTACCTATCCCAAACTCTTTAAGCTTGTTATAGAAGTATTTAAAGTCTACCTCTAGTGCAGTTCTAGCTATACAGGGGTTATTAGAATTTTTTAACATATCTGCTAATGTTTGAAGACCATCAGGTCTTTTATCCCATTGATATATTTTTCTTCCCTTTAAATCTGCATATCCTGTTGCTTCATATAGATCCAAGTATCCTGTTTTGTCATTGCATGTGAAGTCTTTAGGGACATCACCAGATTCAAGAGCAATTGAAACGGTAATTGGTTTCTGAACAGAACCGTATTCGTAGACATCAGCAACTACTAGATTCTTAAATACCCATGGATCGGATATTCTCCAATACTCATTAGGATTGTAAGAGGGATAGTTTGCAATAGACAAAATCTCTCCTGTTTTTGGATTCATTATTATCACACTTCCACTTTTTGAACTAGTCTTTTCAACATTCTCTTTTAATATCCTTTCTACTTTGTTTTGAAGTGATGGTTTAATAGTAAGTGTAAAATCTTTACCAGATCTAGGAAGTACAGGTTCATATTCTGCTGTTAAGATAGTGTTACCTAAAGAATCCTTTTCTTCGTATGTGTATCCTTCCTTACCGGTAATATCTCCGAAGTAAAAACCTTCTATACCATACTGTCCTAAATCGCTTCCTTCACTATCTTTTCCAATGAAACCCAAAACATGAGATGCAAGCTCTCCATTGGGATATACCCTTTTTAACGCTCTTTCAAAATAGAGACCAAATCCAGCTCTATTGGTATCTTCATTTCCAAAGATATTCGCACTTTCAATTGCTATTTTTGTTTCAGTATCGACACCTTTCGCTAGGTTAACGTATTGAAAGTCGTCAGTTATTTTACTTTCAATACTCTCATTTTCTACAGCAAGAATAGAGGATATTGTTGAGATGAAAAGATCTTTTTTACTAAAGAAGAGCTCTCTTTCTTTCTCATCTGTACTTAAAGAGGCAAATACATTCCATATGGGTTGGTCTACTGCAAGAATTGTTCCATCGTTTGCGTATATCATTCCCCTTTCAGCAGTCTGTTTCCCTTTATCGGTATACTGTTGTTTTGCAATAGCAATAAATTTATCTGATTCTAAAACTTGCCAACGGAATGCTTGAATTAGAACTACAAGGCCTAATATTGTCAAAAAGGCTATTACAAAGTTATAGTTATTTTTTTGAATTTTAGCACCAATAGAAGATTTTTTCCCCTTATGTTTTGAAGAATGTAGATGATTTAGCCTACTCATTAGTTATTAGCTACTAATGTAGAATCCTCAATATATACAAATGTTTGCACTTTAGTTTGTGAAAGATTTAACTTCTTTCCAGAAAGGCTTTCGATTACTTTAAGAGAGCTGTTTTTTGCTATCTCTTCGGATACTACCCTGTTTTCCTCTAAAAGATGTTCTTTTTCTGTATTTAAAGATTCTAGTCTAGTACCAAGTGGTGTTAAAACAGAATTAACTACTAATTGGGATACTGTAAAGAGAACAAATGAAAAGATTAATATCTTTGGAAATATGGACCCTTTTATTTTTTCAGTTGTTTTCATTGGGCAGTAAACTACTGTTATATTTTCTCTAATACTCTTAATTTAGCTGAAGCGGATCTGGGATTGTCTCTTACCTCTTGGTCGGTTGGGGCACTTAATTGTTTGGTAAGAAGTAATCCCTCTCCGCTATCAACTAAACTGTTAAAGTAATCTTTAACTATTCTATCTTCGAGCGAATGGAAAGATATTACGCATATCCTTCCTTTTTGATTTAAGAGCTTAAAAGATTTGTCTAAGCCCTCTTTCAAAGAGTTTAGTTCATCATTTACCACAATACGCAGGGCCTGAAAGACCCTGCGTGAAGGGTTCTTTGAATTTTGATGAGCTGTCGGCACAACTCTATAGACAAGTCTTGTAAGATCTCCAACCGTAATAATATTCGTAATATCATCTTTAATAGCTTTAGCAATTTTTCTAGCATATTTTTCCTCTCCATATTTTAGAAAGAGTGTAGATAAATCTTTCTCTGAAAGGACTACTAGGATATCTTTAGCTTTTACTCCTAACTCCTCATCCATTCTCATATCTAATGGTTCACTCTCTTCTAAGTAGCTAAAACCTCTGTTATGTGAATCCTCTAACTGTCTAGATGAGAGACCTAAATCCATTAATATCCCATCGGGTTGTCTTTCGTATTGGGATGTAATAGAGGCAATCTTTGAAAAATTAGATTTTTTTATAACCCAATTTTTCTTTATCACATCTTTGTAATACTCTTGAACAAAATCGATAGCATATTGATCTTGATCTATACTAAGAAGTAGTCCATCGCTACTCAATCTTTTATATATCTCAAAACTGTGTCCCCCATCTCCTAGTGTGCAATCAATGTAAAAACCATTAGGCTTAATTTCAAGGAAACTAATGACTTCATCTAAAAGTACAGGTATGTGTATCTTTTCCATCTATTTCTCCTCCTTCATCTTATTAATCTCATTTGCTATTTCATCTCCATTTGCTTTTAGATATTCGACTCTCTTATCCCATTTCTCTCTATCCCATACCTCTATCCAATTGATTAAACCTAAAAATACAACATCTTTGTTTAATCCTGCATGATCAAAAAGAGAATCTGGAATTAAAAATCTTCCCTGCTTATCTATTGATATCTCTATAGCACTACCTATTAGGAATCTGCTAGTATCACGAACATTTTTATTTATAAAAGAGCCACCTATAACATCTTTCGCAATCTTTTCCCACATTCCCTTATTAACAAGTATTAGTGCGTCTTCGTAACCCCTTGTTAATATTATCTCTTCACCTAATTCATCTCTAAATTTCTTAGGAAGTGATACTCTTTTTTTATCCCCTACTTTACTTCTATATTCTCCAATTATCATAAAAAGAATATATCATCTTTCACCACTTTTTACCACTTCTTGCCATTAATGTATACCAAATTAATATGATGGTCAAGAGTGTATTACTACAAGTCATCTATTATGAATATATTTACCTTTAAGAAAGGGAAATTGGAAGATTAAAGATATATTGATATATACCTAATAGGAAGAATGAACTGCTTTTAAGTAATGCTTTAATAGAAAGGAATATTTATTTTTCTTTGTTATACCTAACTAATCAACCCATTTAATATCTGCACCAAGTTTTTGTAAGTTCTCTACAAAATTAGGATGTGCTCTTTTAATAGTATCTGCGTTATTAATTACACTCTCTCCCTCTATTGTTAACGCAACCATTAATAGGGCGACAGTTGCTCTAATAATATTGGGAGCATCAACAGTCGCTGGACTTAACTCTTTTCCTCCAAACACAATTACTCTATGAGGATCACACATTACAATATGTGCCCCGAACTTAATCATTTCAGGTATCCAGAATAGTCCTCCTTCATACAGTTTATTCCAAAACATAGTATTTCCATCTGCTTTTACAGCTAAAGCCATTATTAATGGTAAAAGATCTGTGGGAAAGTATGGCCATGGAGCTGCTTCTACTTTTTGTAAAAGATTTTTTGTAAATGGTTCAACCACTTTTAATACTCCGTTGTTTACAGAGTATGCAGTATCACCATCATATTTAATTTCTACCCCAAATTTTGCAAAAGTCTTATTTATCAATTGAAAATGTTGAGGGATAGCGTTGGTAACTCTAACCTGACCTCCAGTCATTGCCCCAAGGGCAAGTAAAGTAGTAATTTCATGATGATCAGAAGAGATTGTAAATTGTGTACCATGCAGTTTCTCAACGCCATGAACAATCAATGTTGATGAACCAATACCCTCTATCTTTGCACCCATTTGAATGAGAAAGTTACATAGGTCTTGCACATGGGGTTCAGATGCAGCGTTTACCATGGTTGATGTTCCCTTGGCTAAAGAAGCAGCCATAGCAAAGTTTTCGGTAGTTGTAACAGACATATAGTCTTGCCATAGGGTGTTACCAGTTAGACCATCTTTTGCCTCTATAGTGATTTTATCATTTGATTTAACGTTTGCCCCTAATCCTGTTAGTACCTCTAAATGAGGATCTAACTCCCTTATTCCTAATGAACATCCTCCAATCTCCTGTTTAACTTCTAATACCTTGTGTCTATGAAGTAAGGGTGCAAGTAGTAAAACAGCACCTCTCATTCCTAGTGGAAATCCACTATCTCCAAAAGATTTACAAAAATGAGAGTTATCTATTTTTATTTCCTGTTTTTCTTTGTTCCACTCTATCTTGGAACCTAACTCTTGCATTAATTCAATTAATTTACCAACATCAGTTAATTCAGGGAAATTCTTAATTAATACAGGTTCATCTGTAAGAAGAGATGCACACAGTATTGGGAGAGCGGAGTTTTTATTTCCCGCAGGAGTTATCTCTCCATTTAGTTTATTCCCACCTTTAACGATTAGGTTTGACATATGATTGTATTAAATAATATTAATTTCACACTCTAAATCTAAATTAGTATTAGATTTAAAATCAGATTTGATTTCATTAATAAAGGAAAGGATCTCTTGACCAGTAGCATTTCCATAGTTTGTAACAATTAAAGGATGATATATCCATGTTCCAACATCTCCCTTTCTTTTATTTTTCCATCCCAACTTTTCCAAAATATATGCTGCTGGTATTTTAACAATTCCTTTTTTATCAGTATCATACTTAGGTAACTCCGGGAATGTTTTTAAAAGTCTGTCGTACTCTGATATTGATATCTCTGGATTTTTAAAGGTACTTCCACAGGAACCGAACTCTTCTATTTTAGGTAATTTGCTTTCTCGAAGTCTTACAACAGAGTCATATATGTTTTTGGGAGTGGGTTCTTTTTCTTTTAGTTCATCTTTAATACCTGCATATTGGGTATATTTATCATCAAATTTTCCTGCATATTTAGGTAGTTTAAATGTAACACTTTTAATAATGACTTTATCTTTTAATTCATTTTTAAATATACTATCTCTATATCCAAATTTACACTCACTGTTTTTGATTATCTCAGTTCTGCCTTTTTGAATATCAATAATCTCAACCTCAGTAAGAAAATCTTTGATTTCAACTCCATATGCTCCTACATTTTGTATTGGGGTAGCACCAACAGTTCCTGGTATTAAAGCAAGATTGTGTAGACCAATTAAATTCTTTTTTACACTCCATTTTACAAAATCATCCCAATTTTCACCCGCACTAACCTGTACGGTAAGAGATTGGTCACTCTCTTCTAATATGGCCTTCCCCATATTTCGTATTAAGGTAACACAACCTTTAAAATCTTTTGTAAAGAGTATATTAGAACCTCCACCCAAGATTAATAGGTTGTCATTTTTTAAATATCCCGTTACCTCTATATTTGAAAAATCATTATCACTATCAATGGCAAGTAAAATATCAGTATATACATCTACTCTAAAAGTATTTAATTTCTTAAGTGATACATTTTTTTCTACTTTCATTAGGTAGAGTATATAACAGATGGGAAATAAACAGTAGTAGAGCTACTTTAGATATGTCCCTAACATGTCATCTAATATCTTGAAAGTAGCGTTAGTTGGAAAGAGTTTCTCTAATTTTTCATAATTAATATCTCTTATCTCTAACTGTTTTTGTAATCTAACAATCTCATTATCAAGATCACAATTATTTAAATATTTCTCTTCTAAAATATTTGCTGTACCAATATCAGATAAAACCTTAGCATTTAAATACTGTTCGTTATGTGTAACCCAGGGTATTGGTATTAAAAGGGCAAACTTTTTTAAAACCCCTATTTCATATACTGTGTTTGCACCAGCTCTTCCTAAAAAGAGGTCCATGTTATTTAAGACATATCCAATACTACTGCTATCAATATATTTCTTAACAACGAATCTTTCTTGATACTCTCCTGTTAATTTATTCTTTATATCAATTCCTTTTTCATAATCTTTGTATATCTCATTATCCCCTGTTTGAAGAAGTACCCTGTATTTTCTTAAAAGAGAGTTTAGGGAATCAAAAACCTTTATATTAATATTGTGTGAACCTAAACTACCACCAGATATATATACAAATGGAAGTTTTTTGTTTGTTACCATTAGAGATACTATCTCTTTATCTGTTTGCTGTGTTATCTCTTTCTCAAACACCTCTTTTCTTACAATATTACCAACATGAACAGTTTTTGCTTTCGGGAAATATTTAAGGGAATCATTAAAAGTAACAAATATCTTTTTTGCAAACTTACCAACTATTCTATTTGAAAGACCAACAGAGGCTGTCTGTTCATGTAAATATACAGGTTTATGAAACATCCATCCTGCTATACATACAGGTACTGATACAAATCCACCAGAGGAGAAAATCAATGTTGGATTACTTTTCTTAACAATTGACATTGAGTCAAAAAACCCAAGTAAAGATCTAAAGAGTAAATAAACTGTTTTTAAAGATATTTTCCTTTGTAGTTTGCCTGCTCTAATAAAGTATTTTTTAAACTTACTATCTTTAAACTGTCTTTGTTCAAGAGAGTTACCAATCTGCTCTCCCTCCATACCAAGATCCCCTCCAACATATATTAAGTTTTCAATTGGTATATTGTAATCTTCAACTAAAGAATGAATTATACTTTTTACGACAGAGATATGTCCTCCACTACCTCCTCCTGTTATCATTATCTTTATTTCTGATTTAAGCATTTTTTGTATATTTACTTACATTTAAGAGTAATCCAAAAGCTATCATTGTTACTATTGTACTAGACCCCCCGTATGTTAGAAAGGGTAGAGGAATTCCTGTTAGTGGAATTAATCCAACATTTGCTGCCATATTAAAGAATGCTTGACATGAAAGCCATACGGTAATTCCTGTTGCAAGATACTGTCCCTGTTGATCTATAGCGTTAAGTGCAATTTTAAATCCTCTCCAAAGAAAAAATATCCAAGAAAGAACTATTAATCCCCCACCCCATAATCCCAACTCTTCTAAAAGTACTGCAAATGTTGAATCAGTAAATGCGGTATTTTCAACTAAGTATCCAAACCTCTGTCTTGATTGCCCAAATCCCTTTCCCCAGAATCCTCCACTCCCAATTCCAATAAGTATCTGTTGCATCTGATACCCACTTCCCTGTGCATCTGCTACCTCTCCTTTAAATATTAGATTTAGGTATGTTTGAATTCTTGATATTCTGTAAGGTTCTAATATGATAGCTATTACTCCTAAAAGAGCAACAAGAGGAATCATAGCAAAAGAACCAATTCTATGTGCCTTATCTTTTCCAGAGACAAAAAACATAATAAAGGCGGTTACACATATTATCATTGCAGTTCCCAAATCAGGTTCAAAGAGAACAAGTAATGCAACTATTCCAAGTATTGCTAGAAAGGGGATTAGATTTTTTAAGAATCCCTTTTTAAATGAATCTTCAAACTTAGTAAAGGAATACTCTTTATTTGAAAACCAACTTGAGAAATACATAATTACTGCAAGTTTAGCAAATTCAGCAGGCTGTATGGGTGGAAGTGCACCTATTTGAAACCATCTTTTTGAGCCATTTACCTCTTGACCAAGTACAAGAACTAATATTAGTAGTAAAACAACAGTGAGTAGAATAGGAAATGAAAATTTTAATATTTTTCTATAGTCTACTAAATATGCAACAAATGCTAATATTCCTCCAAATATTAACCATGCAATCTGTAATGTAAGAAAATGAAATTGGTTGTTAAATGGTTGTTGATTAGCAATATATACACTTGCATCATATATCATAATGGCACCAAAGATTGCCATACCAATCATAAATATTAGTATAGATTTATCGGGTGAATGATGTTCACTAGATGCCTTTCTTTTTTGCTTTCTTTTGCTCGACATTATATTCCTATTAATATACTATATATATTAGAATGACTCAAAGAAATGAAAAGATTGTAATAGCTGTAGGAGGACCAGGTGGTTCAGGTATTACCACTATTTCAAAGATGTTAGCTAAGCATTTTAATATTAAGCATATATATGCTGGAGATCTTTTTAGAAAAGCTGCAAAAGAGAAAGATTATGAATATTTCGAGGAATTTCTTCAACAGATATCAAAGGGTGGAAACAGTTTAGATTATGAGATAGATGGTATGTTAGAGCAGTATGCACAAAAGGGAGATGTCGTAATTGATAGTAAGGTATATGGAGCTTTGGCCAAAGTAAAAAATCTTAAATGTGATGTTTCAATATGGTTAGATGCTAAGCAGAATGTTAAGATAAAAAGACATTTAGATAAAGAGAATATTAAAGGTTTAAAGAAATTAAAAAGGTATTTTGAAATTAAGAGGAGATTAAAAAAAAGATACAAGATTGATAAAGAGAAATATTGGAGATTGTATAAGGTGAGGTATGATAAACCAGAGTTGTATTATAATATTGTTTTAGATACCTCTAATATGAACGAGGTAGATACTTTTAATTTAATTTTAGAAAAGATTAAAGATGGAGGATACACTAAAGAATGATAATCAAAATACAAGTGTAACACCTAATGGTTTAACATCACATATAGATCCTAATTTACCTAAAGAGTATATTGAGAACCCAGATAATCCTGAAGATTTAGATCTTACATGGACTAGATGGAAATGTTTAAAGTGTGGATATGTATATGAGGGTGTAGAAGAGATTAAAAAATGTCCAAAGTGTGGTAATGAGAATCCTGATTTATTTGAGGATGTTGATTAGAACCTGCCGAGAGGGGGAATCGAACCCCCACTCTATTTCTAGAACGGGATTTTAAGTCCCGCGCGTCTGCCTATTCCGCCATCTCGGCTCAGAGTTATGTATTTTAGAATAGATTTGTCCTTTTATCAATATATTACTATTCCTGTATTGTTTAAGTATCTAGAATAGTACCAGAGATATTTAAAGGTACTTGGAGTAAGATTTCTTTTACCTCTCCATGGATCATTTACAATGACAGCTGTAGGAGATTCAGGAGTACCTGAGTATCCGATAATTACAGCAGAGTGCATACCTTTGTAACCTATATATCCTCCTTCTAATTCCATAGGTCCTTTAGGAATAGAGCTTCCATTATAAACATATATTAGGATTGGATGACCATTTTTTATCTCTTGTAAAGCAGAGGTAAGATTCCAACCTCTTTTTAAAGAGTTACTAATACCCCTACTTGAGATATACGATGATAATGGTCCCCAATGTACTCCGTATTTATTTACCCAGCTTGAATTTGGGTCTTGTCCTATTCCAATTGAGTCTCTTATACTTCCCTCCGAACTTGAAATCCCTTTATATGCTAGTATCATTCTTGTAGCAGCTAAATTACATGTAAATGATTCTGTTTGATAGTAGAGGGGAACATTAAGTTGAACAGTCTCAGGCTTTGTTGAGAATGAAGTGGTAATAGTTGATGCGGAGTTTATTCCATATGTAGCAACTATACCCTTAGCAATACTAACCGAATATTTGGTTCCATATGATAGGGAATTAGCAAAGCTATACGTAAGAGTGTTTCCACTCCATGAGAAGGTGCCATTCACAGCTGGAGATATACTAAATCTTTCTTGAACACTGTTGTGATTAACAGGTTGGTTAAATGTAAGTGAAATTGAAGGCGTAGATAAAGATAAGCTAGTAGAGCCATTTCTAGGAGTAGAATACAGTAATGCAACGTATCCAGGAGTTTTAAATGTAATAGATATATCACTCTCTGTATATCCTCCTAGAAGATTTTCTATTCCACTTAATAGTGTGAATGTATATTCAGTATTCTTTGCAAAACTTCCCTTTGGAGTAAAAAGCAACTGCTTCTTATCAGTTGAAAGTGAGATATCACCATCTACTGTTGGAGAAATGAGTACTCTATCTTTAAGTGAAGCTTCGTCTAAAGGAACTTGAAAATTTACTTTTAATGGTTCACTATTAGGATATATACCATTACTCCTATTATAACTTTCTATGCCGGGAGCAGGTGTTGTTTTAAATGAGATATTTCTTACACTCTCTTGAGACTGTGTAGATATTTTCTCTAAAGTTTTTGGATTGTAAATAATAATACTTTTAATTATTTCTAATTCGTATGCAGTACCCTGTTTTAATTTTGTAGGTTGGATTGTTAATGTGTTATCAAATTCTCTAAGTAGTTTGTACTCTGCCTCGGGTTTGAATATTGCAGTCCACTCTACTGATTTCTGATCATTAGAATCTAATTCAATCAGAATAGGTTGCTCAATATTAACATTTGAAATATCTGTACCAAGTACAACCTCTTGGACATCAGGATCTTTAGGTGTAAAAAACTCTTGGCTGTTTTCATGATTAATACCCCAAGGAAAAATTCTTTGTATTCCTGTTGTGTAGATAACAATTTTTTGATTGGGTAAGAATGATTCTGTTGGAATGATTGTAATACTTTCAACAAAAGACTTTAATCCTAAAAAGTAGTCATATTCAAAATCAAACTGATTCTCTGGAGAAACAGTTACTATTAGAGCAGATGTTTTTAATGGAGATGAGAATTTTAAAGTTACTTGTTCAGTATTTTCCAATATTTGGGAGTTAGATTGGGTCGTGGCTGATACATGAGGAACTGTAAATAGGGAAATGAGAAGGAGAGATAAAAAAATTAAAGAAAGTAAAAGGAGTTCCATTTTTGAAAGAATTCCCTGTATCTTTCTTTTATTAAATAACCCGAATATATATTTACATGCAGAAAAGATTGAACAGAAACCAAAGGGAAAGAGTATATAGATTAAGTTGTTTCCAAAGATTTCTTTAATACGTGAATCATAAAGAAAGTACATTCCCAAACCCATGATTAATGAAATGGAACTCAGTAGAAGATAGCGTATTCCAATTATTTTCTTTAAAAGGAGAGAACGATATTCTCTTTTTGAGAGCTCAAGGAACAAAATAGATATTAGTATCAACAAAATGATAGATATTAGTAAGAAGATTCTTACTGTAAAATTCGGAAGTTTATCACTAACTTGAGTAACCCAATTTTCAAATTCCATTACTACTGTTTTACAGTATATTGGTGTACTTTATCAAGTGTAATAAATATTACAGGACCGTTATCAGAAGAATATGTACTGTTTGAGATATATTTTAATACACCTTCAATATTAGGTCCTTCCTTATCAAACCAATGTGGATGGGAGATGAAAGTTATTACTGTATTACTTTTTGCAATTCCTCCATTATAGTTAGCTTTAAATCTAGAGATTAATTTTTCAGTAGAGAATGCCCATGAATCTCCCCCGTTATTAGGATATTCCCAGATATTGATATCTGGATTGTCTGTAATATTTTGATCTTTACTATTCATTTGATATGGCTGAGTATTCTCTTTTAGATTCCAAGGTCCCTCTAAAAGGTTACTTCCATGTTTATAGAATGTTCTTCCAGATGATTCAACATAAAACCCAAGATTTTTTAATACAAGAATATTTTCCTCATCTATATACCATCCCCCTGCTCTATACATGGTAGGTTGTTCTAATCCATTCTTCTCATATTGTTGTAATGACCATTGAATAATCCTTTTATAATCATCATATCCATAGTTACTATTTGGAGTATCATGACCATTACCTGTAGGACTTCCCCAAGCAGGATCATTATTAACAGTAACTCCACTAGCCTGTACTAACTTGTTATACATATGGATATGTAAACCAATACTTTCTCCATCTCTACTTTTAACCCAATTTGTTAAATCGCTTGCTCTTGAAGAAGATAGGTATATGTATATATATGGATTAAAAAAATGTGTCATTGGAGCAGAATACTGTTTTGAAATTCTAGCCATCTCATCTAGATATTTATCTTTAACATCAAATCCTTCCCAGTCTATACTCCATACAACATACACAGGATTTGACACCTTAAAAGAGAAGGATTTGGAGATTTTGGCTTCACAAATTTCAGATTTAATTATTAGCTTATATTCATTAGAATCTAAAGTCTCGATAGGGATATCAATACTCCATTTATTTTCTATATATTGTGCAGGAAAGGTTTCTTCATTTAAGGAGTATGATACTGAGACATTATCTTTTGGTAAGTCAAATTCAAACTTAATATTATTATTCTCTATGTATGGAGACTTAACATACCATTTTCTTTCAATTGCTAAAGATTGAAATATATCAGATGCCAAGCCTTGAGTTTCAAGACATATATCTTTTGTATCTCCTTTTACCTCGTTGTCATTAGATAATGGAGGGTTTGGAGAGTTATTAAGTTTTGGAATTAATAGTGAAGAGGCAATTAATAAAAGGAATAGCCCAATCAATATTATTAATTTCTTATTCATACCTTAATTATACCATTTTACGACGAAATACTATAGGGTAAAGCGACAAGGTAGTTAATATGAAAATATTAACTAAAATGCTCACTATCTCATTGGTAGTTGGTTGAATTAATGCTCTAATTGTAAATAATAGAAAGGTTGAAAGAAAGAGCTGCTCAAGTGGGTATCGGCCAATACGTGTGAAGAAAACAAGAAATTTGTTAAAGAATGCTTTTTGAAATTTTCTATAAATTAGTAATACAAAAGGAATATATAGAAAACCATATGATAAAAACATAATAGATGGAGGCCACCTGTTCCAGGAAGAGAGTTTGAAGGAATATAGAATTAAAAAGATTAATAAAGAGGTAATAAATGTATATATTAAAACCTTATCCTTTTTATACTTACTTAGAAGTATTCCAAATGTATATAGGGGTAAATAGTAAGTCAATGGGAATCTATGAAGTGATTGATATCCAAATATATTTTCAAATACTATCCTTATAACTTCAGGATATGTATGTTTAGATATTACAACATATATAAAATCACCTAACATATAGATAAATATTGTAATAAAAATAAAGAGGAAAGGTTTGCTGATTAAATACCTTATCTGTTTTTGAAATATCAAAGACACAAAGGAGAACAGGATAAATGATATTAGAAATTCAGTAAATTCAGGAATATGTTTTAACAATGCGATATCAAATATCTTTGTTAAAGTAATATCTCCCTCTAATACAATTGAAACTAATACCCCAAGAAGAATATAAACAATATATATTTCTAGTACTCTTCTCAATGTATTAATTATAGGAATCTTTTCACCCTTTTGAATCTTAATACCTGAAATATATGCAGAAGAGAATAGAAAAATTGAGAAACTAATAGCAGCACCAATAGTTGTAAATATATCTAGAATAGGATTATTGCCTAAGTAGAGTATTGCATTAACATGGGTAATAGTCATAAAGAGGATAGCAGTAGCTCTTAAAAAATCTATACTCAATATCCTTTTTTTCATATCTGTTTAAAATATAAAAGGAGTAAAAGGTGACGATGGGACTCGAACCCATGGTAGTGGTTTTGCAGACCACGGCCTTAACCAGCTTGGCTACGTCACCAAGTATTAAGATCCAATTACATCTTTTACTATTGAAATTTCTAGTATACTGTTGTTGGATCTGTTTTTAATAGAACTGCCACTAATAATAGCAATTTTATCCTCTAAATCCAACTCTCCATATGAATATACACACTCTACTGCTCTTTGTACTGCAATATCTCTATCAGTTGGTAAGTCCTTTAAAAAGTATCCTTTCACTCCTCTTAGTAATGAGTTTTGCCTTATCCTCTTTAGATTATTACCTACTTCCCATATCGGGATATTTAGTCTGTGTCTTGAAATGCTTTGTGAGGTCTTACCACTTTCAGATATCACCACGATTCCTTTAAGATTTAAATTTTTAGAAATATCTAATAATGAATTACATAATACATCTGTTTCTATACTTGCTTGAGTATATCCATCTACTTTTTGAGGAGTTAGAACGTTTTCAATCTTAAGTGCAATATCATTCATCATCTTAATTGTTTCAGAAGGGTTTTTCCCAATAGATGTCTCTGCTGAAAGCATTAATGCATCACAACCATCCATTACAGCATTTGCAACATCACTTACCTCTGCTCTTGTGGGTCTAATATTCTCTTTCATTGATTCTAACATCTGTGTAGCTACAATTACTGGCTTACCAATGCACCTACTTTTATATATCAGCTGTTTTTGGACTATTGGGACCTCTTCTAGGGGTAATTCTACACCCATATCACCTCTTCCAATCATAATGCCATCTACAAAGTTTAATATCTGATCAAAATTATCTATACCTTCTCTATCCTCTATCTTTGCTATTAACTTTGTATCAGTATTACCCATTACTTTTCTAATATTAGCTACATCATTAATGTTTCGTATATATGATGCAGAAATAAAGTCAAAATCATTATCTACTCCAAACTTAATATCTCGAATATCTTTCTCACTTAAAGGAGGAAAATTTAGATGAACATTTGGAATATTTACTGTCTTTTGAGGTTTAAGTATTCCACCCTGAACTATTTCACAGATAATTTCTTGATCTTTAATATCAACTACTTTAAGAATTATATTACCATCATCTAAAAGTATGGTCACATTACGTGAGATATCTTTATAAAGAGATTGGTATGTAATCGCTAAGTATTTATCAGATTCCGGTTTACTTTTTAAGTACTCCTCAGAAACAACTATTATTCTGTCTCCGGTTTTGAGTTCTCTCTCTTTTTCAAAGCCTGTTACTCTTATTTTGAATCCTTTTGTATCTAACATTAATGCTACTCTGGGGGATATATCCCTTATACTTTTTGATACTCTTGAAAGTTCATCAAAATCAGCAAAAGAAGCATTTATTCTTGCAACATCCATACCGTTACAGATCATCTCTTTTAAAGTAGTATCATCCCATGAAGAAGGACCTATGGTTGCTATAATTTTTGTCTTACAAAAAGAATCCATATATATTCAATATACATTAAGATGTATAACTTCAACAACAATTTATCTATCCTATATTATTTCAATTTGCATATATATGTCTTAAATATGTAAAATGCTAATATTAATGTATCTAAGATGAATATGTAGATAAATGGGGAAGTTTCTAAAAAATTTTATTCAGTATATGCTGTGTGCATACTTTATCCTTACAATATATAGAGGAATAACTATGCCTACTAATCCAATATATTTAATATCCTGTTTATTAATTCTTTCAATTACAGTATTTCTTTCCTCTGGGATATTAAACTTCCTTACTATTAGAGAAAACTTTATAACAAATTTTATTATGACCTCCCTACTCTGTTTTGGAGGTTTTTTCTTGATTCAACAGTTTATGCCAGGATTTAATATAGAGGAATATACTTTTGAGGGTATTAGTACTGGAAATTTAGTTATACATAGTTTTCCTGTTACAGTATTAATTACAATGGTATTTGGAAGTGTTTCTTACTCTTTTTTGTCTTCAATATTAAAGGTTCTTGAGAAAAGTTCTTAATATTGTATAATCATGGCTATGAATTCAAGTCTACAAAATATTCTTCTTTACGTACAAATTGCTATTTGTCTAATTCTTGTTATTTCTGTTCTTTTGCAAAATAGAGCAGAGGGATTAGGTAAGATGTTTGGTGGTGGTGGAGAGGTATTTAGAACAAAGAGAGGTTTAGAGAAATTTCTCTACTACTTTACAATTACTCTCATAGTACTTCTGATATTGATATCGTTGTTGATTTATAAATACTCTGCCTAAAGTTAAAGTATGTCAAATCCAATTCGCAAGGAAAAGGAATTAATAAGTAAGTCAATGAAAGAGGCCTTTCAACTGATTAAGCCATCGAAGAATATAATTAAGGTAGGTACGAAGAAAAAGCGAATATCTCTTAGGGATTGGATATGGGAGTATCCTTTAAATATAGGAAGATTTTTTAGAGATACTGCTCCTCTTAGTTTTATTCTCATTTTTTCTGTTATCGGGATATCTCTTTTTGCTTTTTTAACTAGTTCTACATTTGCGAATGTTATTTCGAAAGAAAGAGAGGATATCTTTATTGAGGGTAGTGTTGGAGCAATCTCTTCCTTTAATCCCATATTTACTTCACAAAGTAATGTAGATGCTGATATTAGAGCATTGGTATTTGAAAAGTTAGTTAATATATCTAAAGAGGGTACTCCTCAAAAAGGTATTGCTGAAAAATGGATTGTCTCACCTGATGGAAAAACCTATGATATTACAGTGTCGCTAAATCATAAATGGCAAGATGGGAAACCTCTTACAGTTGATGATATTTTGTTTACATTAGAAATCGCAAAGGAACTCTCATCAAAATATAACTATGATACTATTGGAACTTCATTGATTGATGTTAAGATTGAGAAAATATCAGAGGACAAGATTAGATTTACTCTTCCTGAGAGTAATGCTACTTTCTTTGAGGCTATTTCTGTATATATTGTTCCTAAACATAAACTTGAAAATATACAGATATCAAAGATACCTTTTGATTCTTTTGCGAAATTCCCACTTGGATCAGGTCCTTATGAAGTATATAGGTCTGAGCCCAATGTTGTATATCTTAAAGCTTCAGAGCATTATTGGATTACACCCAAAATTGAAACATTTATATATCGTCTCTATTCAAGTTATGATGGTCTTGAAGCAGCATTTAGAAATGGGATATTAGATGCAATTGGTAGTGTTGATGAATTTAGTATGTCATATACAGATGAGTATTCTGGTTATAGAGAGTACTCTGTTACATTAAATTCTAGATTAAGAATGATATTTTTTAATACAAGGAAAGAGAGATTAGAGAGTAAAGATCTTAGGATAGCATTAAATCATTTAACTGATAAAAAGATACTTTTAGAAAACGCTAGCATATCTGGAGAGGTTGCTGATAGTCCAATTGCACAAAGCTCATGGGCGTATAGTGAGAGTAGTATTGTACGTTATGAGTATAACCAAGAGAAAGCAAACGCCATTTTAAACAAATTGGGATATACCAAAAATGAAACAAGTGGATATTTTGAAACACAGGATAAAAAGATATTGAGTTTTACCCTAAGCTATTATCAAAACGATTTAAATGAAAGAATTGCTAGAGCATTAAGTGATTTATTAAAACAGGAGGGAGTTGTTCTTAATCTCGAACCACTTTCATATACACAGCTTACACAAGAGATAGTAGCTACTAGAGATTTCGAACTATTAATGTATGAAGTTGAAACTACAATTGACCCAGATCAGTATAACTTATGGCATTCTCTTAAGACTAACTATCCTGATTTAAATCTTTCAGGATATACATATGAGAGAGTTGATATCCTATTAGAAGAAGCAAGAAAGAGTCTTAAATTAGAAAAAAGAACCACTAATTACGCTTTGTTCCAGAAATATATAACTCAGGATGTACCTGTGATGTTTTTGTATCATCCAAACTACCAATATGTTGTAAGAGATAATGTACAAATTAGTGATATCAGTGGGATAATGTTTCCATATCAAAGATTTGCAGATGTTGCATACTGGAGTAAATAACTCTGCCAGAAGGGGGATTTGAACCCCCACCCTCTTATCGAAGACTACGTTCTGAACGTAGCGTGTCTGCCATTTCACCATTCTGGCTATTTGAAATAATAACATATTTCTACTTATAGAATTACTCTTCTTTTGAGGTTAGGGATATCTTAATCTTCTTTTTTGTCTCTTTACCAGCATCGTTATCTGGATCCATCTGTTTAAATCTTTTTAAAAAGACATCTTTATTAACAATAGTTTCGTGTTTAGTAGGTTCAACCTCTTTATTTGGTTCTTCTTTCGTTTCTTCCTCTTTATTATCTTCTTTTTTGTCACTTTCTCCAAATAGTTCTCTTAATGTTTTTGCATCTTTTTCATTAGGATTTTTTTTGATAATGGTCTCTACATTTTTATACTGTTTTTCACTTCTTTTACCATCTATTAAATTCTTAAAAATAATTGTTAGAAATATACCTAGTAAAGTAGAAGCTCCAAAAAGAATTAATAAATCTTTATTATTTTTAATTACCCCTATTAAATTCTCTTTATGAATATCCTTAAATGAAAAATATATTTCTTTACCTCCATTAACTGTTGGTGTGTTACTATTTTCTCCGATACTAAATGTAATTGGAGCAGAGAGATCACTTACATATCCATATTTTCTAGTTAATGCAGAAAATGTGTATATTGCATCAGATAGTCCGCCATCTGGAGTAATTCCAATTGACCACTCTCCATTTTCATTTGTGTCTACTATTCCACTTTTATTATATGCGTTTGCACTTATGGTATATATAACGTCAGAGTTCGCGAGAGCAGTTCCTGATATAGAAATTGTAGATTCCCCTATCTTTGGAGTATCAATAATGGGAGCTCTAGGGATTATAATTAGGTCATATTCCAAGATCTTAATTGTATTAGTTGAATCATAGAATCTAAATTTTACATTATGATTTCCAATACTAAGAGCAGGGAAGGTATATGGACTTTTAATTATTGTGTAGGTACCACTATCGAGTGCAATCTCAACACCTTTCTGTTCTGAAGAGGGATCTTTAAAGGTTATTACATAACTTGGGTTATCGGTGTACTCAGGTAAGATAAAACCAAGAAGATTTGCTATCTCTTTTGTTCTTTCCTCTTCTTTCTGGTTTAATTCCTCTATTTCAGCTGCTTTTACATCATTATTTTGTGCAGTTAATTCATTTAAAGTGGTATCTTGTTGTGCAAATACAAAGAAAGAGGAGAAAGAGATTATTATTAATGATAGGAATATTTTTTGCATAGTAAACAGGATTAAAATATATTCTAGATATATTGTATATGGAAAGTAGAAAAGTTTCTAGTCTACTAATTTATCAATAAAAAGAATACCTTGTGTATGATCATATTCGTGTTGTATCTCTCTGGCTTCTTGATTACTAAATATCCCTTTTAAATTTTTTCCATCTCTATTTGTATATTTCACTTTTATTTTCTTAAATCTTGATACTTTCCCTTCCTTTTTAGGAACACTTAAACACCCCTCTATTCCTATTACTTCTGTTGTATTAATTACCTTTATTTTAGGATTAATCATTATCTCGAAATCGTTTATATCCTCTCTAAGAATACAAAATACTTTCTTATCTATTCCAACTTGAATTGCAGCTAAACCTGCAGCAGAGTATCCCTCTTGAGTAACAATTTTTTTTGCTGTATGCAAAAGATCATCTAGAAATAACTGAAACTCTTTACTATTAATTTCCTCTTTAGTTACCTCTTTAGATATTTTTCTTAGAAATTCACTCTCTTTTTGATTTTCAATTGTATATATTTTAAGAATGTTTGACATATGGGAATTATATCATAGATATACCCTTTTTCTGACAGGATATCTTGGATGCTATTTATTAAATATATCTAACCAATCAAATATTGAAAAAGAGATTCCTAAAACAGATTTGTCTTTAGCATTAGATTTCTTTTCTAAAGACCTAAGATATGTCATATCTACTATTAATTGTGTCTGACTATTTTTATTATCCTTAAAGGTTGCAACTAGTTTAACCCAATGTTGAGAATGATTGAGTAAATCTTTTGAAAGTACAAATGTTCCACTTTGTTCAAGAGAAGAAGCGATTTCAGTATTATCAACATACATGGTGATTTTTTCTACATTATCTTCTTGAATAACTGGGGATAGAGTGTATTTAATATCAATATCAGAAACTATACTTGGAATGTACTTTTTACCTCTTGAAGCAACAGGTTCGAGTATCATTATTACTTGTTTCTCTGGAGATTCAATAATATCCGGCTCTGTTGTCGTAGGGGTTTGAGTATCAGGAGTTTGAGTTGGAGTTTCGGTAGGAGTGTTTTCTTGAGGAACCGATTGTAATTGAACAATTGCAGATGTTAAATCAACTAAACCATATCCAAACAAGATATCTTTTCCAACCTCTCCAAGATCAATAGCTGTTTCATTCATAAGAGTTCTAATATCAGATGCGGAACATGTTGTACATATTGAAAAAAGAAGTGCTGCGGCTCCAGAAACATGAGGAGTTGCCATACTTGTTCCACTTAAATATCTATATGTACTACCTAAATATGTTGAATAGTTGTATACCCCTGGTGCTGCTAACTCACCTCCAATATTACTAAAACTTGCAAGTAAATTTCTACTATCCGTTGCAACAACACAAACAGCATTACTGTATGCAGCAGGATAGGAGCATGGACTTCCACTATCATTACCGGCGGCTGCAATAACTAGTACACCTTTATTTGCAGCGTAGTTAATTGCATCTTTCAGAATTAATGAGTCTGTAGAAGATCCCAAGCTTAAATTAATAACCTTTGCCCCATTATCAGTTGCAAAATATACACCTTTAGCTACGTCGGACAAATATCCATATCCCTGTGCATTAAGTACTTTGATTGGAATAATTTTTGATGAATGGCTAACTCCTACAACACCAACCTCATTAAAGGATGCACTTGCTAAACCTGCAACATGTGTACCATGTCCATTATCATCACTAGCATCTGTATCATTATTAACAAAATCATATCCTGCAACTATATTATTTACTAAATCAGGGTGATTTAGCTGTACACCTGTATCTACAATACCTATTTTGACACCAGTACCTGTTCCTTGGCTCCATACTTTATCAGCCCCTATTCTTGTTACACCCCAATCTATGCTATCAGCAAACATCTTTATGGGTATATCTGTTTCTACTTTGGCTTGTATCTCCTGTTCAAAAGATGAGATATCTGTATCTTCCGAAAGAGTAACAACATATATACCATTATTTTCTTTATCATCTGTAAAAGTTATTGAGTATTTCTTCTCTAAATTTAATTTTTCTTTTTCTGACAAAGGATTCTCTATTTTAATAACTTTTCTATTCTCTTGAACTTTAAGAACTCCCTGTTTTTCAAAATTCGTATCCACTTGAGTAATCTCAGAATCTTGTTTGGCATCTAGAACAGGAGTAGAACTGGTTATATATCTTGATGTAATAGATTCTTCATTGTAATCAACATCTTCTTTTTTTGTAATTAGAAAGGCAATACTGAGAAGAAAGACAAAGAATATTACTCCTAAAAATATTATTCCAACACCAAGCAAAGAAAAGAGTTTTTGACTTTTCATTTATTACTATTCTTTTAATTTATTTATTCCTCAATTAAAGTATCATCCTCTACATTATTTTTGTTTCCACCTTTGTTATTACTCTTTATCTTCTCATCTTTCTTAATATATCTCTCCTCTGTTTTATCTATAACCTTTTGTATACTCTCTTGGGCCTGTCCCTCGGGTACTTTTTCTAATACAGAGTTCAATACTGCAAGATGTCTATCTCTAATCTCTTGAGTTTTTAGAGCACTTTCCTCCTGTGTATATTCATTCTGTTCCATTTTCCTTTCAGTTTTTGTTAATAGCTTTTCAAATCTATACTCTAATTTTTCCATTATCTTGGAATCTTCATTTTTATCTAGATTCTCCATAGCATCTAATTTCTTTTGAGCAAACTCTAAAGTTTTCTCTATTTTCTTTTCTGTATCAAAGGTTAGAAGTAATTGAATATCTTCAAAAAGAGTTGATAGGAAGTAGAAGGGGCTTTCTGGAGATATTAATTCCTCTTCTGTTTGTTCCGTATCGTCTAATGTAGTTGTCAACATAAGTTCTTCCTCTTGTGCAAAAACAACCATTGGTGTTACCAATAGAGCTAATGCAAAAATGGAAAGTAAAAATTTTCTCATTACTTTTAAATATACAAAGTTATTAATATATTTAACATGGAATAGAGAATAAAAGCAATATGAAATGATATAATCTTGGATTATGTTAAGCATTAATTCAATATCCATTTCAAAAGGTGGAAATGAAATATTAAAAGATATCTCTTTGTATATGGGTCCAAACGAAAAGATAGGGCTTGTTGGTGTTAATGGTGCAGGAAAATCTACCTTGTTAAAAATACTAGCAGGAAAAGAGGAACCAGATTTAGGAAGTATATCTTTTAATGGAAAGATGTCATATCTTTCTCAGGAGATACATAAGGAGATAGTAAGTGATATTTCAAATAAAGAGAATATTACAATTGGTGAGTACCTAATTATTGAGAGAGAAATAGAAATTGAGGAATGGGAGATAAACAAGTTTCTTAATAATATGAATATGAAAGGAAAGACTTCAGATTCAATATTAAGCGAATTATCTGGTGGACAAAAAATAAAGGTAGAATTAATTAAGCTTCTTTTTGAGAAATCAAATCTATTAATACTAGATGAGCCTACTAACTTTTTAGATATTCCCTCCGCACAATGGTTGATGGGATACCTTGTTAACTATCCCTACTCTGTTTTAGTTGTTTCTCATGATTTAAGATTGATGAATAAAGGGATTAGTAAGATATGGTATTTAAATGATATTAAACATAATGTAGAGGTATACAGAGGTAACTATGATAACTTTCTTAAACAGTTAGCTCTTAAAGATGAGTTGCTATTAAAAAGATTAAAAGCTCAGGAGAGAAAAGCTAAGAGAGTCTTTGAACATGCTAAGACTCTTTCTGGAAGAGGTATGACAAAAGAAAAAATGAGGGGAGCAAAGAAGTTTAAACAGGCAAAAAAAGAGCAAGAGATAGTAAAGGAGTTATCAAAGGAGTTAATAAAAAGTAAGAAGATGAAAATACAGATACCTATCCCATTTAATTGTGGAAGAAACATATTAAATGTGCAACATATTTCAAAACAATATATTAAGGATATACCCGTATTAAGAGATGTCTCTTTTGAGGTAGAAAAGGGAGAGAGAATAGCGATTATCGGTCAAAACGGTGTAGGTAAAACTACTCTTTTAAAAATATTAGTTGGGAAATTGAAGCAAAGTGGAGGTAAATTTACATGGGGAAAAGGTACTGATGTTGGCTATTACTCTCAAGAGTATGAGGGTTTAGACTATGAACAAACAGTATTAGATAATGTATACGGTTTAAATTGGGGAGATATAGATAGAAGGGCTTTTTTAGGAAGATTTTTACTTACTGGAGATATGGTTAATCAAAAGATTAAAACATTATCTGGCGGAGAAAAAACAAGATTAGCATTAGCAAAACTTTTTGCAAATAGACATAACGTCTTAGTATTAGATGAACCTACAACATATTTAGATTTTGATTCTCAGAATATATTGTTATCAGCGCTAAAGGAATATAAAGGGACGATATTAATAGTTAGTCATCAACCACAGTTTGTAAAACTATTGGAGATAGATAAAGTGTTGTTAATGCCAGATGAAAAGTATGGATACTTTAAAGAGGAATATATTGAAAGAGTTGGAATTATTTAGAAAGAATTAGGTCTTTTGGCAACCTTTGTAATATCTTGAATATATATATAATTTCTACTATAGTCTATCTGTTAATCTAAAAGATATTTCTATGAAGAGATATGATTACCTAATTGTTGGTGCTGGACCTGCAGGTTTATTTGCTTGCTACGAACTTCTTAAAAAAAGAAAAAAGAATATAGTTATCATTGATATAGGTAATAGAATTGAAAACAGAAAACCCTCAGAAGTGATGGAGGGAATTGGAGGAGCAGGTACATACTCTGATGGTAAATTGACTCTTACAGCAAATCTTTCTCATGAGAAAGCATTTCATCTTATCTCTAAGTTTGAGTATCAAAAAATATTAGACTATGTAGATTCAATCTTTAATAAATTTAAGATTGATTCTGAGTACTATCCAAAGGAAACAGAAGAATTAAAAACATTAATTAAAGAAGCGGAGACTAATGATATTGAATTGGTTTTAAGAAAAGCAAGACATGTTGGAACAGATAAATTAAAAATGTTTGTTAAAAGTTTTCAGGAGTATCTTCTATCGAAGGGAGTAGAGATAAAGGATTGTACATATGTCGAGGATATATTAGTTAAAGATGGTATGGTAAAAGGTGTAATTACTAAAGATGGTAAAAGGATATATTCGAGTAAAGTATTACTAGCTCCAGGAAGAGTAAATGCTAGATGGTTACAGAAATTAGCAGATAAATATGGTATAAAATATATATATGATATGGTTGAGGTTGGAGTAAGAGTGGAATTCCCCTCCTCTATTATGAAAATCCAAGCTGAGACGCTTTATGAAACTGTATATAGGGTTAGGACTAGAACATATCAAGATATAGTTAGAACTTTTTGTAGCTGTCCAAGGGGTTTGGTAGCTGTTGAGAATTATGATAGCTATGTATGCGTTAATGGCCATTCTAATTCAGATCATAATAGTAAGAATTCTAATTTCGCTTTCCTGTGTGAAGTAAATTTGAAAGAGCCATTGGAGAATTCCATAGCATATGCGAAGTCTATTGCAGAGCTAACATCTCTACTAGGAGGCGGCAAACCATTACTTCAAAGTCTCTATGATCTACGTGATGGTAGAAGAAGTACATGGTCAAGACTTGAAAAATCATTTGTAGAACCATCTTTGAAAGATGTTGTTCCTGGGGATATATCTATGGGATTACCACATAGAATAGTAACGAATATCATTGAAGGATTAGAGATATTAGAAAAGGTAATGCCTGGAATTAATTCAGGCTCAACACTACTCTATGCTCCAGAAGTAAAGTTTAGATCATCTAAAATTCAAACAGAGAAAACTTTAGAGACATCTGTTAAGGGTTTGTTTGTAGCAGGGGATGCAGCGGGTCTTTCAGGTTCTATTACAGGAGCTGCAGTAACCGGTATTATGGCTGCAAGGGGTATGCACTAAAGGTTATCAAACATGGTTCCTATGTTTTGTGTTATATATACTCTTGCCTCTTTCTCAATTTTAGGAATACCCTTGTCGTATACCAAATATACTAAGCATCTGTATCCAGCATCTATCGCAGGGTATATATCAGATGTTAGACTATCACCTACTACTAACGTCCTATCTATATCAAACTTAAGATATTTACCTGCCTTTTTCCATCCATCGCAATCTTTTGAATCCTTTATATCTGTTGTATAGAAAGGTAGATCTAAATCTTGATCAAATTTTCTTTTATAAGCGTTTTTTATTTTATCTATTTTCTTTTCGGTCCACTGTTGTTGTGCATGAGAGTAAACTCCCATCTTTATACCAGCATTCTTGATCTGATTCAGTGTCTTCACGGTATACGGAAAAAGAGATGGAGAGATATTGTAAAAATTCTTAAATGAGAGTTTTAAAGACTTGAGTATCTCTTCTTTATTATAATCTTTTTTATTATTTGAGAAATACATTTCAAATGCCTGATAACTTAATTGATCTACTGGTGTAGGAATTGGATTCTTTAAAAATATTTCGTTAGAAATACTACGAATCTGAGATGTGATTTCCATTTGTTTTGAAATGGATTTATTAGGATAGATTTTTTTTATAACCTTTAACATTGCTTTATACATTTTTTTATTAAAGTATGGTCCTGTATCAACCAATGTTCTATCCATATCAAATATGACATATTTAACATTGTTTTTTATAAAGAACTGTTTTATTTTTAAATTTTGAGTATCTATATTTTTCATAATGAGGTAATTGTATATAAAAATGAAAAGAACTTCAAAGTATTGATGTTATTTCCACAATATACTATATTTAATCATCTTAATTATTAAAACAATAAAATGGAATATGTAATCATACTAATAGTTATATCTTTAATTACAATACTTTTTGGAATCAGAATTGTACCAGAAGGATTTGTAGGTTTAGTTCTCACACTTGGAAAATATTCAAGAGAGCTCAAGCCTGGTTTAAACTTAGTTATTCCATATCTTGAAACAGTTCAAAGAGTTGATATTAGAGAACAGGTTATGGACATTCCAAATCAAGAAACAATTACATTGGATAATGTATCATGTGTAATAGATGGAATTGTGAGATTTAAGGTTGTTAATACACCAGTTGCTATCTTTAAGGTTCAAAATTTTAGGAATCAAATATCTGCTAAATCACAAACTGCACTAAGAGATGTTGTAGGTAGCGTATCATTGGATGATTTACTTTCAAAAAGAAAAACAGTTGCAGAAGAGATTAAGAGTATTGTTGATATTGCAGCAGAAAACTGGGGTGTAGATATATCTGCTGTTGAGGTACAAAATATTGAGATACCTGCCGATATGAAACGAGCTATGGCACAACAGGCGGAAGCTGAAAGAGATAAGAAGGCAAGAATAATTAAAGCGGACGGAGAGAAAGATGCATCAATAAAACTTTCTGAAGCAGCTAAGATTCTTTCTGAATCAAAGGGTGCTCTTTCTTTAAGAACACTTCAAACATTAAAAGAGATATCTGCTGATCCTGCTCAGAAGATAATAATGACAATACCTAATGATTTTTTTGATTTAGGAAATACAATAAGAAATAGTATTAAGGAGTAAGATACTTACTTTACTATTAGGGTAAAATAAGCCTGCTCACTTGCAGAAAGACTGCCTTCATATTCAAAATCAGAAATTACCTGTGCACATATTTTGTCTGAGTTTGGCTTATTTACTGTTATATTAATTGTAACCTGTTCAGGGTAACTCTCTGCAACTAATGTATCAACAGTTGCACTATAACAGGGGTTCGGTAGCTGTCCTGTTACTTTATATTCCCAACTGTTTTCTGAGACATATTCTTTTTTAAGGATAAAAGTATCATTTGTATTGACTTCATCTGGAATGTTATTGCTGTTTGTATCTTTTTGTGTATTACCATTTAACCACTCAGAGTTTTTTGTAATATAAAAATATATAAACACTCCTAAGATTGTTAGAAGAATAATTGAAAGAGCAAGAAGGGTTGTTTTAGACATAATTACTTAATAAATAATTAAATTTTACTTTTCCTGTCATCATACTTATAGATTAGTATAATCCATATGTTACCTAACATCATAAAAACGGCTGCAAAAGACATAACAGAATCAAAATAGATAGAACCCATATTTGCTATCATTCCTCCTACTATACTTAATACTGCAAT
This sequence comes from uncultured Candidatus Saccharibacteria bacterium, assembly GCA_964488325.1. GTDB lineage: Bacteria > Patescibacteriota > Dojkabacteria > SC72 > SC72 > UBA2259. Next base: position 14,704 of record CAZAUH010000001.1, on the reverse strand, counting down.
GGAGAGACTTAATATCATTTCGTATATTCCATACTGTATTCCCTCTCTTCCGCCATCAATGTTTAATGCAAAGAGTTTTCTCCAGTTAGTTACATTTAGAGCTACTCCAAGTCCGAATATGAATTGTAAGATGTAATACTGGTAGGGTTTGGACAAATCTGGATAAAAGAGAAAGGGTATACCCATGAGCAGAGTCCCTACAAAAAGGATTAGGATTTCATCTTTATCATTTTTATATTTATCAGCTATTAAACCAAGGGGTATTTGGAAGATAGCCCTTGTAAGAAAATATATTGCGGTTCCTATACCAATATACTTTGCAATATCTCCACCTAATTTAGAAGATAGATATATTCCTGATAAAAG
>CAZAUH010000001.1:10790-14238 GCA_964488325.1 uncultured Candidatus Saccharibacteria bacterium | reverse complement strand
AGTCCTCTTCTTTGTCCAATTGTGTATTTTGATATCCCCTCATGATATCCAATTACATTCCCATCTAAATCAACAAACGGTCCATGATGTGATTCTTCTTTCCCATGGCTTTTGATAAATCCTTTATAGTTGTTATCTTTAATAAAACAGATCTCTTGACTATCAGGTTTTTCTGCAATAGGTAGTTTTATTTCTTTTGCAATCTCTCTTATCTCTTCCTTTGTATAGTTACCTAATGGAAAGATTGTTTTAGATAGTTGACCCTGTGTTAAATTGTAAAGAAAGTAGGTTTGATCTTTAGATTTATCTATCGCTTTTTTAAGAAGATATTTACCATCTTTTTGCTCAATAATTGCATAATGACCAGTAGCAATGTATTCAATATTTAACTCTTTAGTTTTATCTATTAACCCTTGAAATTTTACATACCTATTACAGACAACACAGGGATTAGGAGTTCTACCAGATTCGTACTCAGAGACAAAGTAATTTACAACATACTTTTTAAAATTCTTTTGAACATCAAAAGTATGATGTTCAATATCTAATATCTTACAAACACTTTCTGCATCGTTTGGAGTGTTTAAATCTTTCTCATCCCACATCTTTAATGTAACTCCAATTACTTCAAAGCCCTGTTTTTGTAAAAGATATGCAGCAACAGAACTATCCACACCTCCACTCATTCCAAGTAGTACTTTTTTTTTACTTTCTTTTTTCATTTTTCTTCCTATAGTCATCAATTGCTGCTTTAACACCAGATTGTGCTAAATTTGAGCAGTGCATTTTAATTGGAGGTAAACCATCTAGTGCCTCCGCTACTGCTTTGTTAGTTATCTTTAAAGCTTCTTCTAATGTTTTTCCTTTAACCATATCTGTTACCATACTACTTGTTGCAACTGCAGCACCACATCCAAAGGTTTGGAATTTGATATCAGTTATCACATTATCTTTAACTTTGATATACATTTTCATAATATCTCCACACCTTGGGTTACCAACTTCCCCTATTCCATCAGCATCTTCAATGATTCCAACATTATGTGGATTAAAGAAATGTTCCATTACTTTCTTGCTATATTCTTCCATTTTATGATTTCCTATTAATTAAAGGAGACATACCTCTTAGTTTCTCTATTATTGGTGGTAATATCTCTAGTATATATTCAATATCTTTTTGGGTATTTTCTTTTGAGAGAGTTAATCTTAAAGAACCATGAGCTATTTCATGAGGTAATCCTATTGCTAAAAGTACATGTGATGGTTCTAGGGATCCTGATGTACATGCAGAGCCGCTAGAGGCGCATACACCAAGACTATCTAACATAAGGAGTATAGATTCCCCCTCTATATATTTGAAACATATATTTACGTTATTAGGTAGCCTATCAACTTTATCCCCATTTAATATTGTATCTGGTATTGTATCAAGTAATCCTTTAATCAATGTATCTCTTAATCCAAGAAGATATGTATTTTTCTTTTCTATATCCTTTGTAGTTATCTCTATGGCTTTCCCCATTCCTACTATACTTGCTACATTCTCTGTTCCTGCTCTCATATTTCTTTCCTGACTACCACCATGGATCATATTTGAAATATTTACTCCTTTTCTAATATACAAAGCCCCTACTCCTTTTGGTCCATTAAACTTATGCGCAGAAAGAGATAGCAAATCTATATTTAAATCTTTTACATTAATAGGAACCTGTCCTACTGCTTGTACGGCATCTGTATGAAAGTATATACCCTTTTCTTTAGCAATTGCTCCTATTTCTTTAATAGGTTGGATTGTACCTATCTCATTATTAGCAAACATTATGGATATTAATATTGTATCTTTTCGAATAGCTTTTTTTAGAACTTCAATATCAACAATCCCATTACTTTTAACAGGTAAGTAAGTAATTTCAAAACCGTATTTCTCTAAGTATTTGCAGGTATGGAGTACTGCGTGATGCTCAATACTTGTTGTAATTATGTGTTTTCCTTTCTTTTCATTTGCAAATGCAACTCCTTTTACAGCCCAATTATCTGATTCACTTCCTCCACTTGTAAAATATATTTCAGAGGTTTCGCTATTTATTGCTTTCGCAACCTGTTCTCTTGCACTTTCTACAGCTTTTCTACTTTCTCTTCCAAGTGAATATATACTTGATGGATTACCGTAATCTTCTTTAAGGTATGGAAGCATACTTTCAATTACCTCAGGTGAGATCTTTGTTGTAGCTGCATTGTCAACATATATTATGTTTTTCATATCAATGATTCTATCATTGATAGCTATATCTTTCTACTATCATATGCCCAATGGAGTACCGCTTGTCTCTGTTTTTTTCTACACTCTAAATCTAGATGCTTACAGTTTTTTTCAATAGCAGATATATGTCTTTGAATAGCTTTCCATCTTTTTATCTGTCTTTCATCCTCTGGAGGGATTCTTCTTCCCATGTAATACCTACAGTACCATTGAAACCATCCTCTTGGATCCTCGTGATATATCCATCCTTTCTGTCTCCAATATGAAAGGGACATACTTGCATCTACCTTAAAGTAGTTGAGTGATATATCCTTTTTTAATGGAGAGAGTTTGGCATTCTTAAACCACTCTTTTGGAAATTCATTTGAACAATCTGTCATGTACTTTCCACCAAATACTCCTAACTCAAGCATCTCTTTTGGTGTTAATTCTGGTTTAAAGTCTGGGTCAAAGTTTTTACCGATTGGTTCAACAAGAAAGTAAACATAATCTTGTTGCATTAAATCGTTTATAAAGACTCTTATTCTCATTAGTTACTCTTTTTACTGAAAAAGAATATGTAGAGCATAGGTAATATACCTATTGTATTAAAAACTGCTAAGCATACAAACCATATTGTCTGATTGTTTCTAGCTGCTTTCCATAGCGCTATTACTTTCCATACATATTCCCATACAGCTATCAAAAGAATGGGAAATATTGTAGCAAAACTATCCATGATTTATATTATTAAGATATTAATTATTAAGGTCTAAGTGTTCCTCCAAATACCTGCCATGCAAGTAATGTTTTTGCAACAAGAGAAAGGATTATATAGAAGGTTTCACCATATAGGTAGTCTTTCCATGGTCCAATCTTTTTATACTGTAATACCATATTAACAGCAAAGCTATTAAAGAAGAGAAATATACTAACATATATCCAATATACAAAGTTAGGAATATTACCACCTCCGAACTCTCTAGCACCGTATACATAGATACCAAATACTACCCATGGAACAACACCCGCAATACAACCTAGTATATATGTTAACCAATTAACTTTCTTCTGACCAGAATTATGTATTTCCATTGCAAGGCCTAGGAGGTTCATTAATGCATCAAGAACAAATATCATTATTAAACTTGAAAGATCATATATTCCTGAAAGGAAACTAATTGCAATCATCATTACACTTGCACTAAG
>CAZAUH010000001.1:0-10690 GCA_964488325.1 uncultured Candidatus Saccharibacteria bacterium | reverse complement strand
AGAATATATATATTTTTATTCTTTCCCATATTCATTGCTGAGATAATTCCTTGAACTACATCTCTAACATCTACATAATCATAGGCACCAGGTACAGATGTTTTTAATTTGTTGCTAATACTATCTATCATACCCTTACCAAAAAATGATGGTCTAAAATCATATGGGCCGATTACTCCTGTTGGAGCTACAATCACTGTATTAAGTTTAGAATTAAGTACTTGTTTAGTAGCTAATGCTTTCGATTGATCATATACACCTCTTGATGCATCCTCGTCACAAAGTTTAGTATTTTCATCTATTATTGATCCATCTTTTGGTGCTTGGAATGCATGAATGGAGCTTGTATAAAGCAGTTTTTTTATATTTGCTTGTTCACATGCTTTTAGAACATTCTTTGTACCTTCAATATTTGTATTAAAGGTTAAATTTTTATTTTTATTAGAAATATTTATATATCCTGCAAGATGATATACATATTCACAATTAATTAAAGCATTTTCTAATGAAGAAGAATCCAATATATCTCCATAAGAGATATCTATCTTGTAATTCTTTAATGGTAAAAGATTAGACGTTTTTCTTGCAAGAATTTTTACCTTTTGTCCTTGAGAGAGTAAATTCTTAACCAGAACATTTCCAATTCTTCCTGTAGCACCTGTTATTAATATCATATGTATTAATGGTATGCTTGCTTTTATCTACTGTCAACCCCTTTATACTCTATACTTTTAATTAGATTTTTTAAGATAGCTTCTGATCTAGAGGATGGTTTAACTTTTTCTAATATATCTGTTTTATAAAGGAGATTTTGAATATTCCTCTTACATTGTTCTCCCCACTTTTTGTTAATATATCCCTCTTTATACCCTTTATTAAAGTATTTATTTCTTGCGCTATTTAAAGTTTTTAAACATACTAGAAATCTTTCATTTAAATATCCATCTTTATCCAAAATATTTGAGTAAAGAGGATCTAAGTCAACTAAATAAAGCTGTGCATCATCAAATGAATATACAAATTGAATAGGTCTAGCGATATCGGTTAAAAAGTGTTTACTTTCATCTTTTGCTAAATATTTTGAAGTCATATGTGCAGAGATACTATCCAACCATTTCTCCATATTTTTGTAATAAAGATTTTTATTTGAATTCCACAAACCATTACAATTCTCTAATGGTAAACACTTTCCATGAATGTATTCAGATGCTATACAAAGTCCCTTTCCACTTTGTCCTTCTGCTGTATGAAAATCTGATACAAACATATGATATTGTGGAATCTTAATATCAAAAACAGTAAGTTCGTTTAATAGCTCGCCAAATTGATTTTTTATATCAAAATATGTTCCAGAAGGGTATTCTAATCTACGATTTTCTTCTAAAGAGGGTGGTCTAATAACCCAATATTGTCCATCTCCAGCATATAATTTCGCAAGACGAGTATCTGTTTCGCAGCACTCTCTAAGGTATTCTGAGTGTTGGCTATCGTAATCAATACAATCAATTATGTAATGTTGTTCTATCATGGGTATATTTTACCACAAATACCCCATAGTAATCTATTGCTGAAATGTTTAATCTAAATTCCTTCAAAAGGTAAATCATCGAATTTTCCTTTTCTTTGTTGAAATCCAAAGAAGTAATCATAAAGAGTTTCATTTTCTGCAGTTTTTGTATATTCTAAGCTTCTTTGTTCACACTCTTTTAGAAACTGTTTCCATCTATCGTAGGGAAATTGTTTAACAATTTCTTTGTTTTGTGAATATTTCTCTAAAGAAACAATCTTTTCATCCAAATCTCCATCCTTTCTTTCAATTTGAAAAGTTGTTTTTAATTTGTTTTTCCATCGATATTCCCTATCAAGCTGTCTTATCAACTTCTTAACTTTCCACTTTACTAATTCCTGAGAGTTTAGTGATTGAGTATTAAAATCAAAAAATGGGTATTCACGATGCATTCTATTGAGAGTATCAAAGATATTGTTTTCTCCATTCCGAACATGTCCCATTTCATTTAATATGTAATACATTCTATCTAAGTTTCTTGGTAGACTTTCTTTTTTCATCCATTTTTTTGCTAAAAAGAGTGAATAAATTCCAAGATCAAATTGGCTTGAGACTGGAGTATAGAAAAAGGAAAGTGCTTTTCCTTCACAAAGAGCTTTTAAACATCTCATTTGTCCTCTTGGAGTGGCAACTTTTACACCTTCGACAAAAGTATGATCAATTCCATAGATTGCTCTATTAGCAATATATTCTGATGTTAATCTTACTCTACCTGTTTTTGCTGATTCATATGCAGCATCCGTAAAAAACAAACCTTCTGCTCCAAGTAGAATTTCATTCTGTGTTGTATCCCTACTTCTTGCATATAAGGGGAAATCCAATTTTGGAGTTGTTCCTCCAAATTCAACTCCCTCTGTATCTGCTCCAAGAAGTAATGCCATCTCTTTTGCTGCTGCACTTCCATATGCCATCATATCGTAATCATTAAATGGAACCTCACTATCTTGCATACTCTGTGGGGAGCCCGCAACTATATCTAATATATATCTTGGAGGTCCTCCTTTGTGATACAGTCTGTATTTTTTACTTTCAGGGGGTAAGAGAATAGTATCAATTGTATTACTATTTCTTCGTTTAATGTTTAATTTATGTGCAGTTTTTTCTCTGATTTGCACCTCTTCAAGAGAGAATCTTTCTGGATTAAGTTCAACTAGCTGCTCAATAGGAATAAAATGAACCTTTAATTCTCTGGAATCAGACTCATATATTTGGGCCATTCGAGCTGAGGAATCCATTATTACAGAATCAGTAAAAGCACAAATCTGATTTTCAGTAAGTGAAGGTAAATGACACGCCTTTCTTAATCTAGAGTAAAGGTACTCTATTTGACTATGGTAGTAATCTATTATCTCTGAATCTTCTAAAGTATGAAGTCCCTTATCTAGTTTTGAAAGTAGTTTAACACTGCTCAACCACCAATTATTTGGAGTACTTTCAAAAGCTTCTGGTATTTTTACTATGTTTTCTCTAAATTGTTCTAAATGAGATTCTTCTTCCATACTGATAAATAAAAAATAACGCCTATAGTATATCACAGACAGGGGATTGAAAAAACTATGTTTGAAGTAATATCATATAAATGATACGATTATATTACTAATTAATTTATAATATTTATATATATGGGATACTCGGATAACATATTAGATAGGACTTTAGAGAATAGTAATTTCAGAAAAGTTCTTTACACAGGAGCACATATGCAATTAGTAGTAATGTCCCTTAAAGCTGGAGAGGATATTGGAGAAGAGGTTCATGATACAGTAGATCAATTCTTTAGAATTGAAAAAGGACAGGCTAAGGTAGTAATGAATGGAGAAGAAACTCTTCTAAATGATGATATGGTAGCTATTGTCCCTGCTGGAACACTACATAATGTAATAAATGTCTCTGAAACTGATGAGTTAAAGCTATATACAATCTATGCACCAGCTAATCATCCTGAGGGAACAGTACATGCAACAAAAGAGGACGCAATGGCTAGTGAGGAACATGAGCATTAATTCTTAATATAGAAATGATTAAGAGCAGGTTTAACCTGCTCTTTATTTATTCAAATTGAGGTGGTGTAACTCCATTTTGATTACTGTATACACTGCTCTTTTGTCCATTTATTTCAGATGTTAGTAAAGAGAAAAGATATGTACCTACTCTTTCTCCTTGATGAAGAAGAATGTTAAAAAATCCTAGATTCTTAATCTCTAATACACTACTCTCATTATTAAAAGGTAAACCATCTAGTACCATTGCAGAAATATGTATACTCATACCTAATCTTGCATATGTACTTCTTCCATCTATTATCGTAATTACATCTTTATCTGTTTTAATTATTTCTTTAGTTGAACCTAATACAAAATCATTAGGTTTAAGTACATAGGGATTTTGATAAAGGTTGTATTTAATATATTCAATCTCTTTAGGATTTGTACTATCTATTACCTGATATGGTTTTGGTATGAGTAACTCATTACCTAGATGTAAACTAATTCCGCTAGTTTCAATAATATACTCTCCATCAATATGGATCTTCCCTTTTTCTAAATACTCTTTAATTGTTAAATCAGAGAGAAACATCTTTGGGCAGTTTTATTTAATATATACATATTACAATATCTGTTTAACTTTAAAAAGAGTTTAGTTATTATTTTTTGATTCTAATATTTTTTTTAAACTGATATACTTAGTTCGTTTATTATAGTGTATATAACTAGGAGCTAGTTGAAAAATGAGAAATTTTAAAAAATATATATCTCCAATAGTAACAGTAATCATTTTATTTCTTTTTGGAGTATATCTATTAAAAAATCCACAGATAATTGATGAGGTACTTTCTACTAAGGTTGTATATATTGTTTTGGTTATGTTTATATACCTTTTTATATTTTTGTTCGAAGGGTTATTTATATTTGTTACTTTAAAGATTTTTAACAAGATAATAGGGAGAAAGGAGAGTTTCCTATTAGCAACAATATCTCGTATAGGAAACTATCTTTTACCAATGAGAGCGGGTGCAATATTTAGAGCGACATATTTAAAAAAGAAATATGAATTTCCATATTCAAATTTTCTTTCTGCATTTTACGGTTACTACATCATCTTCTTTTTACTTAGTTCATCTATAGCACTGTTAACATTATTCCTGAAATATTTAATTGATAGAGAATTGTTTTTTTCATTAATACTTTTCTGTCTAATTATTATTGTTGGAATGTTAATTCTAATTTTTCTTAGATTGCCATATAAGAAAATAGTAAAAGAGAAAGGGGGAATTGTTCAAAGGATCTTTTTGATAATAGAAAAGTTTGTTAATGGTTGGGATTTAATAGTAAAAGATAAAAAGAATTTTTCACTTCTATTTTTAATAGCATTTGGAAATATTCTTTTAAATGCGGTTGTAGTATTTATTGAATTTGATGCAATTGGAAAGGTAACAAATATCTTAAATGTTGTTTTGTATACATGTATATCTAGTATGTCTCTACTAATTAGTATTACACCGGGATCTCTTGGAATTAGAGAGGGCGCATTCTTGATTACATCTAAATCAATAGGACTAAGTGAGGTAGAGATAATGAAGCTAGCCTTTTTAGATAGAGGTATTATGTTCCTTCTATTAATTATATGTTTAATATTCATATTAATATTTATAAGGAAGATAAGTTTAAGAGATATATTCTTTGGAAAAGAACAAAAAACTAATTAGAATAGTATTAATTGGGATGTTTATCATATTTGGATTAACAATCCTATTTTTAGCGTTTAAACTAAAAATGGGGGTATCTCCGGACTCTTTCTACCATTTAGATGTTTCTAAGGCTTATTCTACAACTCTTGGAATCCCTTCCAATACACCGCAGACATATCAGTATAGAGATATAACTAGGATTGCATATCTTTACTTTTGGATTAATGGAAGGATATTAGATATTAACAAAGGATTAATTAATGAGGTGTTGCTATTGAGAATTGTGAACATAATATATTCATTAGGAACGGTATATATCACATATCTACTTTCTAAAGAGATATTAAAGGGAAAATGGAAAAAACTCTTTCCAGTATTTCTTTTAACAAATACATTAATGTTTGTATTCCTTTCCTCATCTATTAATTATGATAATTTGGCTAATCTGCTCTCTGTTTTAAGCATATTCTTTTTTGTTAAGTTTGTTAAAAGTGAGTTAAAAATTAAGCACTTACTTTTAATGATTCTCTTTCTATGTCTTGGAGCTTTAACAAAGTACACACTACTTCCTCTCGCATTTATACTTGTTGTTCTTTCTTTAATAGATGTTTTTATTAAGAGAGAAAGATTAAAAGATATTAGGAGTGGTAAGGAAATACTACTTCTATTTCCTGTTCTAATTTCCATATTTCTTAATCTAGCATTGTATGGGGTTAATCTCTTTAAATATGGATCTCTTGATCCTAATTGTGAGAGGATATTAACTCATGAGCAGTGTTTAGAAAATGGTGTTTATTACAGGGATAATTTAACTTTCCCAAGTACGAAAGTAGGAGGATTTAAAGGAGTTTTTGATTTAATAAAAAGTGGAGATAGAATTGACCCTATTTCATATTTTGGGAAATGGATAATAAATATCACAGATAAGATATTTGGGATAATGGGGGATAGTAGTTTGTTTATGCCAAAATATTTTAAATATCTGTATCTATTTTTTCTTTCAGTAGGTATCTTTTTAAGTGCAATCTTTTATAAAAGATGGAACAGGGTTGATAAATACCTTATGATTATTACCTTATTCTATATATCAATTCTTTTTCTGTTTTGGAACTACAACATGTATTTAAAACATGATCATCTTTACTTAGGACTTCAGGGTAGATATATATTCCCAGTAATATCAATAATGTATATACTTTTTTCAAAAGCGATATTCTTTTTAAATAAGAAATGGATGATTTATTCCATATTGGTATCCCTAATTATTCTTTTTTTCTATGGATGTATTCCTTTCTTTGTTTTAAATGTAGAATCTTGGTGGTTAGGGGGAATCTAAAATTAAAATAGTAGACATCGTATTTCTGTTGTTCTAATATTTATGGTTGTTGATTTAAAATTTATTCTAAAGCTTATATGAGATATATAGGAACATGTGTAAGAGGAATTCGAACCCCTATTATTAAAGAGGGGGATGTCTTAGAAGATATAGTTGTTAGTTCCCTTTTAAGAGCTGCTAAGGAACATAAATTTGAATTTAAGGACAAAGATGTCGTAGGAATTACTGAAGCTGTGACTGCAATCACACAGAGTAACTATGTTTCCCTTTCTCAATTGACAAAGGAGATAAAAAAGATATTCCCTGATGAAGTGGGTGTTGTATTTCCAATATTAAGTAGGAATAGGTTCTCACTAATACTCAAAGCTATTTCACAAGCTTCAAAAAAGGTTCATATACTTTTCAGTTATCCTGCTGATGAGGTAGGAAACCATCTTATGAATGTTGAAGATATGTATAGGGTTGGCTTAAATCCTGGATCAGACTCATTTGAGGAGTCAAAGTATAGAGAACTCTTTGGTGATGATGTATTACACGAATTTACACATATTGATTATGTAAAATACTATAAAAGTATTGGAGATAATATTGTAGCTCATTTTTCTAACGATCCTAGATATATTCTGAAATTTACTAAAAATGTTTTAGTGGCAGATATTCATACAAGAGTTAGAACTCAAAAAATATTAGAAGATGCAGGTGCTGAAATTGTACGTTCTCTTTCAGACATCTGTTCAAAACCTTCTAAGGTTCATGGGTATAATCCTGATTATGGAATTCTTGGTTCTAATAAGGTCGGAGAGGACAAGCTTAAGCTATTTCCCAAAGATTGTGTGAATATTGTTAATGCAATACAAAAAAGGTTAAAAAAAGAAACAGGTAAAGATATCGAGGTAATGATATATGGAGATGGAGCGTTTAAAGATCCTGTTGGTAAAATATGGGAATTGGCAGATCCAGTTGTTTCTCCAGGTTTTACAAAAGGATTGATGGGTAGACCACTTGAGGTTAAATTAAAATATATCTCTGAGAATTGGAATAAAAAGGGAGATATTAATGATTATGTTAAGGATGCAATTAGACAGAAAAAAGGTCCAGACTATATGGTTGAGAAATCGCTTGGTACAACGCCAAGACAGTTAACAGATTTACTTGGTAGTTTGTGTGATTTAACAAGTGGGAGTGGTGATAAGGGTACTCCTGTTATCCTTATCCAAGGATATTTTGATGACTATACACAAGAATAAATATTGTAATCTGTTATACTTAAAATATATTAATAATTTGTATTAAATATTTATGAAAAAATATCTGTTCATTGTTATCCCTATTCTTTTAGTTATCGCTGCTGTATTTATTTTTATTTATCTAAAAAATAGAGATGAAAAAGGTAGTACAAATATTAGAACTAATAATCCTGAAATTGAAAAATTAGTTACAATCTCTCAAGCAGAGATTTCTTCTTTTGTTTTTGTAACACAGGAAAGTGATACTGATCATAGGTTAAATATTAACCTATCACCATTTCTTACACTCAATATTGATGAAAAAGAAATAGAAAGTTTTAAGATTACAAATTTTAAAGCTACAAACAAAGATAATGAGGTTATATTAATTCATCCAACCAATCTACCGATTGATACAGTAAGTAGGACATTCCTTTTTACTGTTGCAGAAACAATTAAACAGAAAGATATTGTGTCATCTGAGAATAGTATTGAGTATAATGTTGTTTCCAATGTAACAAAGTATAACGAAGTAGCCAATAAGGGGAGTATAATCCCACACTTTGGGATAATCATTAAAGATGTTGGAGCTGTAAATTACAAAGAGATACTTGATAGAGATGGAGTTTTTGATGGTGCTAAATATCTTGAATATAGTGGGATATCTTTAGATTCTTTAGATACAGATATACAATTTGATGTAAATATAGAATTTACTGATAAAAGTAAATATACTAAAAGATTTGAAACTATTTTAAAGGGTGAACGGTTTAGTTCAGAAGCTGCTCCTTTACTTCCTCTGGAGTTTTCAAAATAGAAAAATCAAAAAGATTATAACTAGCTTTTAATCTTAATATTCTTAATACTTTTTCGTTTAAAGTACTTTCTGGAATCTCTCCATTTGATACTGATTTAACAATGTAATCATATACCTCTCTTTGAACAGTAGGTAGACCACTATAAAGTAAGATATCATTACCAGCGAGTAATGCTTCTTTTGCAATTTGACCATATCCCCCCGCTCTCTCTATTGCATCCATTTCCATATCATCTGTTATTAGTATTCCTTTATATCTTAGATCTTCTTTTAGACGTTTAGTAAGGAGCTCAGATGAGATTGTAGAGGGTTTACTGTCAATATTTGGATAGAGAATATGTCCTACCATAATTACTTCTACAGATTTGTTATCAATTAAATACTTAAAAGTATAAATATATTCATTCCACTGTTCGTTATTAATATTAACTTTAGGTAGGTTATAATGAGAATCAACAGAGGTGTTACTATGTCCAGGATAGTGTTTAGCTACAGCAATTATTTTGGAATCAGTATATCCCTTAATAGAAGATTGAGATTTTAGTGCAACCTCTTCTTTTGTCCCTCTGAATACTCTTTGATAGAGAAAAGACGTAGTAGAAGTTATATATTCTACTACAGGAGCTAAATTCATATTTATACCCAACTCTTTTAATAACACTCCTCTTTGGTAAGAAACGTTGTAAGCTTCCTCTGGTGTTTCCATATTTCTTTGAGATGTTGTTAATATATCGTCCCCTTTTAATCTAGCAACTATCCCTCCCTCTTGATCAATGGAAACAAACATTGGGATATATGAGATGGTTTGGATATCATTAAGAAGTGTTTTTAACTGCGTATTATTAACAATATTTGGTCCAAGTAGGAGTACTCCACCAATATATTTATTCTGTATTAAATCGGTGATATTTTCATTTAATGTGGTTCCGGAGAAACCAAACATAAAGAGTTGACCTACTTTTTGTTCTAGGCTCATCTGTTCTAATAGCTGCTGTTCTAAGGGAGGTCTTTCAACTACTGTTAATTTACCTTGAATCTCATTAATGTTGTTAAATTGGTAGAAAATTGATAGTGTAACTAATACACATGCGAATAAAACTGTAAAAATCCCTTTAAGGACTACTCTCATACCTCTATACTATCATTTCCTTTTCTTTTTTAAAAAGAGATAGCTTAAGAATGCAAAAGGAATCATAGTTAAGAATATTTTTAATGTTGTTAATAGTATAGATTCCCCTCTTTCTATTATTAATATCATAATAATACTCCATGGAATCATACTTAGAATGGTGGCAAGATAGTATTTGATAAAGGAGATATTTGTTAAACCAAAGGCATATGAAGCAAAATCGCTAATGTAAAAGGTTGAAAGACGAAGTAAAACAAACCTTTTTGTATCAATTCTATTAGCTATCTTCTCTATTCTAATTATTCCATCTTCACCAATAAATTTTCTTAGTACTCTTTTTCCATATCTTCTTGCTAGATAGAAATTTGTAATAGAAGAAATTAACCATGTTAATATTGAATAGACGATTGCTGTTTTACCAAAGAGAATAAAGCCTGCTACAAAGAGAGCAGATGTACTTAAAGGGGCAAAGATCTGTCCTGCAACCTGTATGAGCATGTAAAATAAAGGGGCTAGTATCCCAGCTTTGGAAATAAAAGTGGAGATTTCCTCGGATGAGAAAATACTAGAGAAATAAATAAGAAGGGCAAAGAGGAATATGGAGATTAGTATATAAAGGACCTTCTTAAAAGATATTTTCATAATTAATTATACATTATATCGGGAAGGTATTAGCAAAAAAAAAAGGATGGAGTACCAATATACAACCATCCAAACACCAGGAAAGTGTGCATTACGACACACTGTGTTTGGCCTACACAACGCAAGTAAAGAAATATAAATACTTCAAAACTTGTTAATGTTGCAAGGTGTCAATGTTCGAATCATTAACATATCTTTCAAATCCACAGAAACGTTCTAAAATAGAAAAATTGGTTCTAAATTAGAGTTCGCTAGCAACCTGTTAGGATTTAAAAGTCCTAGTAT